>PLEC01000139.1:3513-32322 GCA_003136935.1 Gammaproteobacteria bacterium | reverse complement strand
CACCAGAAGAAAATCATCTTTCATCCGCAGATGATGCCGGGGGTGGTGATCAGCGATCCGGAGCTCACGGTCGGCCTGCCGCCGGCGATCACCGCCGCCACCGGCATCGACGCCTTCGTGCACTGCTTCGAGGCATTCTGTGCGCCGGGCTTTCACCCGCTGGCCGACGGCGTCGCGCTCGAGGGCATGCGGCTGATCCAGACCTATCTGCCGCGCGCCTGCGAGCACGGCACCGACCTCGAGGCCCGCTCGCGCATGCTGGCGGCAGCGAGCATGGGTGCAACGGCGTTCCAGAAGGGACTCGGTGGGGTACACGCCATCGCGCACCCGGTCGGCGCGCATTTCAACACGCATCACGGCCTGACCAACGCGGTGCTCCTGCCTTACCTCATCGTGCACAACCGGGCGGCGATCCAGTCGCAGCTGCCGGTCATCGCGCGCACCTTGAACCTGCCCGGCGAACCGTTTGCGGCGCTGTTCGACTGGGTGCTCGGCTTTCGCAAGCGCCTGAATATTCCACACACGCTGGCGCACATCGGCGTCCCGCTCACCAACCCCGACACCATCGGGCACGAGGCCTCGCTCGATCCGTCGGCGGCCGGCAATCCGCTGCCGACGGATGCGGCGGGCTACGCGCGTATCTTCCGCTCGGCGGTCAAGGGGGACCTTCGCCTCGCGGGCTGACGGCTCACACGGCGCTCAGCGCTTCGATCGCCTGCCGCCACAGCGCCTCGGTCGCTGCCGCCACCACCCGGCCGTCGCTGACGGTGCCGAGGGGCTGCCCGCGCCAATCGCTGATCCTGCCGCCGGCACCTTCGACGATCGGGATCGCAGCCATGAAATCATGTGGCTTCAGCTGCACCTCGATCACCAGGTCGCAGTGACCCCCGGCGAGCATCCCGTAGAGGTAACAGTCGCCGCCAAAGCGCCGCAGCGCGGCGCGCGCGCTGAGCGCTTCGAAACGCCGCCGCTCCGCGCTGTTGAACGTCTCGGGTGTGGTCGTATAGACGACTGCCTCTTCGATCGTGCGGCAGGTGCTGGCCCGCGCCTGCCGGCCATTGAAGAGCGTGGCACGACCCTCGCAACCCACCCAGCGCTCGCCAAGCACCGGTACCTCGATCACACCGAGCACCGGCCGGTCACCCTGCAACAGCGCAATCAACGATCCGAAAAGGGGATAGCCGGTGACGAAGCTCTTCGTGCCGTCGATCGGGTCGAGCACCCAGGTGAACTCACCGCTCCCCTCGGCGGCAAACTCCTCCCCGCGGATGGCGTGCGCGGGGAAGGCCGCGCGAATCATGCGGCGCATGCGGGTCTCGATATCCCGATCCGCAACCGTGACCGGGCTGCCGTCGGCCTTGCGCTCCACCGCGAGCGGCGTGCGGAAATGCGCGAGCGCAATTCCGCGCGCGACATCGGCGAGCTGCCCGGCGAGTGACAGCGCCGCGGGAAACTGCGGGTGCTCGCTGAAGTTCATCCGCGGCGTTGCTGCGCGTACGGCAGGACCTGCAGCTCCAGCCAGTTGCGCAACTCCGCAAGCTTGCACGATTCATCCTGCAGCCCCGCGCCAAGGCCGTGTTTCCAGCCGAGGCGCCGGTCACGAGGATCGCGCATGAGCGTGCGCAGATCGCTAACGAACACTTCCAGCTCCGCGCGGTCGGCGAACAGCCGCTCTTCGACCAGCACCGCGCCGTAGCGCAGCGCCGTTGCCGCAAGCTCGCTGAAGCTGAATTCGGGGTGGTACTGCACGCCCCAGAAGGTGCCGGCAGCGTGCCGCAGCTCGATGGCCTGCAGCCCCATGTCGTTGCTCGCCAACGCCACGACGCCGTCGGGAAGCTCCTCGATGTCATCGCGGTGCACGGTGAGCGCCTCGAACACCGCCGGCTTGCCCCTGAACATCGGGTGCCGGCGACCCGCCTCCGCGAGCTCGATGCGGCGCGCGAAACCAAACTCCCGCCCGAGCGGATTGCGACGTACGCGACCGCCGGCCGCGCTCACCGCCACCTGCATGCCCCAGCAGCTGCCGAAGAACGGCACGCCCGCGGCAAACACGGCGCGCGCCAGCTCGATCTGCCGCTCGATGTGCGCGCCGCCGTCGTAAATGTTGAGGGCCGAGCCGGTGATCGCCGCGCCGTCATAGCTCGTGAGGGCGGCGCCGGCAGCGAACCGCACCTCGCCGTCAGCCGGCCGCACGATGTCGCAGCTCACGCCGGCCAGGCTCTGTAACACCTGCGCGTAGCCCTCGCCCGAGGGCTGGCCGCCGGCGGCGAGCTGCCGCTCGCGGGTCGCTGCCCGGTTCCCGTCGATCACCAGGACGCGCGGCCGGCTCATGTCACGAGTGCTCCTGCGGCCGGGCGATCCGACGACAAGCGGATGGGGCGATGCTATCGTCCGGTTGTGATATTAAAATCAACATCGAGACTATGCCGGCAAAAACTTGCCTGTCAACGTGGCGGCAATCGGACCGCAGGGGGGCTCGTCACATGATCTCAAGCTCTGCTCGCTGTGCGCTGATGGTGTTCCTGGCACTGGGGCTCCTTGCGGGCACGCCGGCGCGCGCGGACGCTGCCAAGGTGCTGCGGATCATTACCTGGGCGGACTACGTACCCGCCGAGGTCGTCGCCCAGTTCCGCAAGGAAACCGGCATCCAGGTCGAAGTGACGCTCTCAAACAATGAGGAGATGATCTCGAAGCTGCGCGCCACCGGCGGCGCCGGCTTTGACCTGGCGCAGCCGTCGCAGGACCGCATCCTCGGCGCCCAGCAGGAGTTTGGCATTTACAAGCCGCTCGATACGAGCAAGGTGCGGCTGGATGAATTTGTGCCCGAGCTGCTCGCCACCGTGCGCACCAACGCCACCCTCGGCGGCCGGCTCTACGGCCTGCCCTACGTCTGGGGCACGGAGGGCCTGGTCTACAACTCCAAGCGCACCCGCATCAGCGACTACCAGGATTTGTGCAAACCCGAGCTTCGCGGCAGGACCGCGGTGCGCCTGAAGCGCCCGACACTGATGGCCTTTGCCCTCGCCTCGGGCACGAATCCCTTCGCGCTCTACGGTGATACCAAGGCGTACACGGCGCTCATGCAGCAGGTCGGCAAGACACTCGCCGCCTGCAAGGCGAACTTCCGCTTCTTCTATGACAACAAGGACCAGCTGCTCAACGGCATGCGCGCCGGTGAAATCTACGCTGCGATGATGTGGGACTCCGGCGGCTGGGCGCTGAACCGGGAGAACCCGGATATCAAGTTCATCAACCCGCGCTCGGGTGCGATTGCCTGGATGGACACGTTCGCGCTGCCGGCACGCGGGCGCAACGACGCCGGCGCTTACGCCTGGATCAATTTCGTGATGCGCCCCGAGATTGCCGCCAAGGTTGCCCGATCCATCGGCAATTTCACCGCCGCCAGGGGTGCCGATCAGCTGATGGATCCGCGCATTCGCGCGCAGTTCGCCGCAACCTTCCCCGACGGCCTGAAAAACATCAAATGGTATCCGGCGATCCCGTCGGGGCTCGAGGAGATCGAGGGAGGGGTTCTCGACCGGGTGAAGGCGGCCGATTGAACCCACCCACGATGGCCGCGACGGGTGCGACACCCGACCTGCAAGTGCGCTCCCTGAGCAAGCGCTTCGCCACGCACCTCGCGGTGGACGCTCTGTCCTTCAGCGTGGCGCGCGGCAGTTTCTTCTCGATCCTTGGCCCCTCCGGCTGCGGCAAGACGACGCTGTTGCGGATGATTGCCGGCTTCATCCAGCCCGACGGCGGCGATATCGCCATCGGCGGACGCGATCTGGCGCAGGTCGCCCCCAACAGGCGCCCGGTCAATATGGTATTTCAGCATCTGGCGCTGTTTCCGATGATGTCGGTGGCGCAGAACGTGGCGTTCGGGCTCGCGCGTCGCGGCGTGGGCCGCGCCGAGCGCCTGCGGCGTGCCGAGGCCATGCTGGAGCGGGTTGGACTGGCCGGCGCGGGCGGCAAGCGCACCGACGAGCTGTCCGGCGGGCAACGGCAGCGCGTCGCGATTGCACGCAGCCTGGTGCTCGAGCCCACGCTGCTGCTGCTCGATGAGCCGCTCGGGGCGCTCGATCTGAAGCTGCGCGAGCACATGAAGGTCGAGCTGAAGCAGCTGCAGAGCGCCTTCGGCACCACGTTCGTCTACATCACCCACGATCAGTCCGAGGCGCTGGTGCTGTCCGATCACGTCGGCGTGATGAATCACGGGCGCTTTGAGCAGCTCGGCACACCCCAGGAGCTCTACTACTCGCCGGCAACCTCGTTCGTCGCCGATTTTGTCGGCGCCAACAACCGCCTGGCTGGCAAAGCGTTGAGCGTGGCGGGTTCGCTCGTGGAACTGGACACCAGCGGCGGCTGGGTGGTGCGCGCCCGCGGGCATGGGGCGATCGCGGCGGGCGCGGCGGTGGAGGCATTCATCAGGCCCGAGGCCGCGATGCTCGGCCGTACGCCGGCCGAACTGCCGGCCGGCCAGACGGTGCACAGCGGGGAGGTGATCAGCGTGCTGTTCGACGGTGCCAACTCGGTCGTGCTGCTGCGCGAGTCCCGCAGTCGTCTGCAGCTGCGCATCGCTCTGCCGCAGACCGGCGCCTACTCGGACCTGCAGGTCGGCGCGCCTATCTGTTTCAGCTTCGATCCGGAGCGGGCGATCTGCTTCCCCGCTCGCGCTGCGCATGCCTGAGACCGCAGTAACAGCGCTGTGGTATCGCCGACTGGTGCTGGCGCTGCTGCTCGCGCCTGCCCTGCTGTGGCTGTTCGCACTGATCATCCTGCCGCACCTGGACCTGGCACTGCTGTCGTTTCGCGAGCGCGTCGCGCCGCGCCAGTACGTCGTCAGCCTGGCGCAGTACCGCACCTTCTTCGGCGAACCGCTGTACTGGCACGTGTTTGTCAGGACCGCGCTGCTCTCGGCGCTCGCAACCGCGCTGACCCTGCTGGTCGCGTTTCCGATCGCCTGGATCATCGCCAAGCTGGCGCGCGGCCGCATGAGCGCGCTGCTGTTTGTCGTGTGCCTGATTCCCTTCTGGGTGAGCGAAACCGTGCGCACGCTCGGCTGGATGATCCTGCTGCGTGAATCCGGCGTGCTGCCGGCGCTGCTGGTGCATCTTGGAATCACCCGCCAGCCGGTCGAGCTGCTGTACCACGATGCCACCATCCTCGTGGGCCTGGTCTATACCTCGCTGCTGTTCATGGTGGTGCCGCTCGTCGGCAGCCTCGAGAGCCTCGATAACGCCCTCATCGAGGCCGCCTATGATCTCGGCGGCAAGGGCTGGTCGATCCTGCGCGAGATCGTCATTCCACATGCCGCGCCGGGCATCACCGCCGGGTGCATCGTGGTGTTCATGCTGACGCTCGGCAATTACCTGACACCGACGCTGCTCGGCGGCAAGAACTCGCAGTGGTTTACTGAGCAGATCTACACCCAGTTCATTACGCGCTTCAACTGGGAACAGGGTGCCGCCTTCGGCTTCCTGCTGCTCGCTCTGTCCACCGCGATGGTCTGGCTGGGCCTGAAGATCAGCGGCCAGCGCTTCAGCGACGTGATGCGGCGCGCGTGATCCCCACCCTGCCACGACCGGCCTGGCTGCGCGCCGCAACGGTGCTGTACGTCGCTGCGTTCCTCACGTTCCTGTTCCTGCCGTTGGCTGTAGTGGCGGTGTTTGCATTCAACGACGCGCCCTACCCCGCGCCCCCGTGGCACGGGTTCACCCTCGACTGGTTCCTCGGGAACGATGCCGCCGGACGCGTCGGGCTGTTCCGCGATGACGAGCTGCTGGGCAGCATCTGGACGAGCTGCGTCGTAGCCGCGTGGGTAACCGGCCTGTCCGTGGCACTCGGCACCGCCAACGCGTTTCTGATGGAGCGCGCACGCTTTCCCGGCAAGGGCGCCCTGTCGATGCTCATGCTCATCCCGCTCGTCATCCCCGGGGTGATTCTCGGCATTTCGATCCTGGCGTTTGCGAGCCGCCTGGCGGAGCTGTGCGGCGACCTGTTCGGCATCGAGGCGGATTTTCTGCGGCCCGGCCTGCCGCTGGTGGTCCTGGGCCAGTTCTCCTACATCGCCGCGATTGCCACGCTCACCATCAGCGCGCGCCTCAAGCGCTTCGACCGTACACTGGAGGATGCGGCCCTCAACCTGGGGGCATCCGCGCCGGCGGTACTGTGGACCATCACGCTGCCTTACCTGCGTCCGGCGCTGATCGGCTCGGCGGCGATCGCCTTCCTGATGTCATTCGAGAACTTCAACACGACGCTGATGCTGGTCGGTGGCGACTCGCCCCTCACCATCATGATGTACGGGCGGATGCGCGAGGGCGCCACCCCGGTGCTGAACGCGGTCAGCCTGTTCCTGATGCTGGCTTCTGCCGCCATTGCGCTGACGCTCGTCCGCGGCGGCCGGCGCGCGGAGAGCTGACGGACGCACCGCCCTTCGGTGGGAGCCGCAAATGAGGCCGACCGCCATCGCGCTGACACTGCTCGCGGCGGTGTTGCACGCAACCTGGAACGCCGTATTGCGCAGCAGCCTCGACCGGCTGTGGTCCGTCACGATCATGAGCTTTGCCACGACGCTCGCGGCAGTGCCGTTCGCACTGCTGCTGCCCGTGCCGCTAACGTCAAGCTGGACGTACTTGGGGTTCTCCGCAGTCCTGCAGGTCGCTTACATCATCCTTCTGGCGCATGCCTACCGCTCGGGTGAATTGGCACAGGTCTACCCCGTCGTCAGGGGCAGTGTGCCACTGCTGGTGAGCCTCGGCGGTTTCGTGCTTGCCGGTCAGCGCGTCGGCTCCGCTGGGTTGCTCGGCATCGCGCTGATTTCCCTCGGGATCGTCAGCCTCGCCTTTGGCAGGGTGCGAGCGGAGGCGAAAACCCTCGCCCTCGGCCTGCTGACTGCCCTGCTCGTCGCGAGCTACGTGACCGCTGACGGCATCGGTGTGCGCCTGTCAGGAAATCCACAGTCCTATGCGGCCTGGATATTCCTGATCTATGGCGCTCTGCTGCCCGCAACGTTCTTGGCTCTGCGGGGAGGAATCACCGTGAAGCTGCGGGCACCCGAGACTGTGAAAGCCCTGAGCGGCGGATTCATTTCATTGGCCAGCTACGGGGCAATCATCGCGGCTCTGGCCGTCAGCAAGCTCGGGCCCGTCTCAGCACTGCGCGAGACCAGCATCGTGTTTGCCGCCCTGATCGGCCACTTCGTTCTTGGGGAGCGTCTCACGGGGCGCCGCGTCCTGGTCTGCGTTGCGGTCACCCTCGGTGCCGTGTGCATCGCCTTCGCCGCATGAGCCTTCCGGTGTCAGTGCGGCGCGCCAGGGTTCAGCAGCTGCTGCAGCGGCGCCAGGTGCTTCTCATAGTTGCGCCAGCGCCCCGCCGATGCAGCACTGATCGGTTGCCGCACCTGCCACTTGCTCGCGGTGATCACCACGCGGTCCGTCTGATGAAAATCCAGGCATTTCGGCTCCCATGGGAGCCCCACGAAGTCGAGCATCCGGCGGGTCCAGCCCTCCTGGTCCGCGACCAGCGCCTCATAAGGAATTTCCAGCAGGGTCGCCGCGGGAAGCATCGCACGCCAATGCTCGGTGATGCGCAGGTACTCGCCGTAGTAGTGGGCCAGATTGTCCAGATCGTTCGCGTACGGGCTCACATTGAAAAAATTCTGGAAGTAAGCCGACAGACAGGTGTCGAGCGGGTGGCGCTGCATATGGATGATCCGCGCCCGCGGGAACGCGGCGTGCATCAGTCCGGCATACAGGAAGTTCGCGGGCATCTTGTCCGTGATCCGAAGCGCTGCACCCGCCTGTGCACTGACGCGCTCCAGGTAATCGCGCGCCATGCCCGCCACGGCTTGCGACGTGTCGTCGCTCTGCGGGCCCGGCTTCGCCAACGTGGCGAACGCCCGGTCCCAGAACCGCACCTCGCCGGCGCCGAACACGCTCGGGTGCGAGGCGAGGATCTGCTCGGTGAGCGAAGTGCCCGATCGTGGCATGCCGATAATGAACACCGGCAGCTCGGAGGCGCAAGACCTCGGGCGCGCCTCCCGCACGAATGCCGCGTTGCACACGCCGATGATCCGGTCGACAAGCTGCGTCAGTCGGGCACGATCATAGCTTGTACCGTAGCGCTTGGTGAGCTCGTTGGCCGCCTGATAACTGCTGAAGGCCTCGTCGTACTCACCCACATCATCGAAGTATTTTCCGAGCGCGTAACGCAGGTGAATCTCCTCGCTCAGCGGCAGCGGCCTGGCCAGTAACCTGCGCGTGCCCTCGTGCCAGGCGGTATCGCTGCGCCTCATGCGCCGGTGCGCCGCAATGCCGCCGTACGCGGGGGCAAAATCCGGATCCACGAGGATGGCGCGCTCGAACAACTCCTGCGCTTCGGCAAACTGGCCGCGGTCGGCGCGCAGCTCGCCGAGCAGGGAAAGTGCCCCAGCGCTGCGTGGCTCCGCCGCGAGCGCCGACTGGCAGCTCGCCTCCGCCTCGGCGGGCAGACCCTGTACCCGCAGCGCCGCCGCCAGCCCGAGATACACGGGCACGCTGGTGGCCTGCAGGTTGAGGGCACTGCGGAAACTCGCTACCGCCTCTGTCGTGCGGCGCGCATCGAGCAGCGCGTAGCCGAGATTGCAGTGGCTGTCGGCACGCGAGGGATCAACCTGCACAGCGCGCTGATAGAGCGCCAGGGCTTCCCGGCGCTCGCCCAGTTCACGCAGCACGTTGCCGAGATTGTTCAGCGCCTCCACGTACCCGGGATTGAGCCGCAGCGCCTCGCGGTAACTCGCCACCGCCGCCGCCCGCTGCGCGCGGGCGGCCAGCAACAGCCCGAGGTTGTTGTGAGCCATGCTTAAGGCTGGCGCCAGCGCGATCGCACGCTGCGTGCAGGTCATCGCCTCCCCGACCTCTCCCGTCTGGCGCAGCGCATTGCCCAAATTGCACAGCACCAGAGCGTCGTCGGGCTGCAGGGCGAGTGTGGCGCGGTAGCAGCGGGCGGCCTCGCCAGGCTGATTCAGATCAAGAAAGGCATTCCCCAGGTTGTTGTGCGCTTCGGCGCGCCGCGAATCGAGCCGCAGCGCCTCCTGGTAGAGGATGATGGCTTCACGCGGGCTGCCGAGTGCCCGCTGTGCATCGCCGGCCTCGACCAGCGCCTCCGGGTTGCGCGGCTGCAGGGTGAGCGAGTGGCGCAGGCTACCGAGGGCCGCGTCCCATTGCCCGCGGGTGTGCAACGCCGAGCCCAGATTCGCGTGTGCCTCGGCATCCTGCGGCAGAAGCTCGGCGGCCCGGCGCAGCGCCGGCAGCGCATCCTTTCCCTGGCGCATGAGCGCAACGCTTAAGACCTTCCACAGCACGCCCTCCGCCGGCTGCGTGCGCAGAAGGGCGCTTACCCGCTGCTCTGCCTCCTGCAGATGTCCGTGATGAACCAGGCTGACCAGCGCGCCAACCAGGCGCGGATCGGGCGCCGTCACAACCGGCATTGCACCGGGTGCCGCCACCGACGCCGACACCGCGGCGCGCGCCGCAGGTGCTGCGGTGACGGGCCGCCCGCAGCAGTGCTTGAACCGCTTGCCGCTACCGCAGGGGCACAGTTGGTTGCGGGCCGGCGTCATGCGTCACGGTAGCTGCTCGTCGCATCGCCGAGCGCGCTGTGCAGCGGCCCGAGCCACGGCTCAAAGCTCCGCCACTGCGTAAGTCCCTCACGATTGATCGCCTGTCGCACCTGCTCCGAGCTCGCCGTGCGCACGCTGCGCCGGTTCTCGTGGAAGGCGACGCATTGCGGCTCGAACTCGAGCCCACAGAAATCCAGTAAGCGCCGCACGCTGCCTTCCAGGTCATCCACCACATCCTCGTGGTGCACGCGCAGCACGCGTCCCGGCAGCACCCGGTCCCAGTGCCGCATGAGCTCCAGGTAAGTGCGGTAGTAGCGGGCGATGTCCTCGATGCTGTAGGTGAATTCCTGGCCGTTCGCGAACAGCTGCTTGAAGTTGCTGAAGCAGCAGGCCATCGGCTCGCGGCGCGCATCGATGATGCGCGCTCTTGGCAGCATGAGGTGGATCAGGCCCACGTGCCGGAAGTTGTTCGGCATCTTGTCGATGAAACGGGGCCTGCCGCTGCGATAGATGCGCGTGCCGGCGAGGTACTCCTCGCCGAGCTGGCGGAAATCCTCGGCGCTGAGAGTCGCGAGGATGCGCGGATAGCGGGGCTCCTCCGTCTCCGAACCGAAGCCACGCAGGCGGCTGACGATCTGCTGCACGTTGGGGAGTTCCTGCGTGCCTTCGACCTGCGAGTGTGACGCCAGGATCTGCTCGAGCAGCGTCGAGCCCGAGCGCGGCAGCCCGATGACGAAGATGGGATCCGGGCTCGCGCTGCCCCAGCCGGTGCGGCTGGCAAAGAAGTCCGCGGTGCACACCTTGATCTGCTGCTGCGTGTTCGTTTCGATCAGCTCGGCCCGATACCGGCACTCGGGGCGCTTGAGCTCGTTCCCCTGCTGGTAGNNGCGAGGCTCCAGTACGCATCCCCGAAGTCCGCGCGACAGTCGGCGGCGCGGCGGTAGGCATCGATCGCGGGCTGAGCCTGCCCGAGTGTCTTCAGCGCGTGGCCGATGGACAGGTACGCCTCGCAATCCCCAGGTCCGCCGACCAGAAGCTCGCGATACAGGCCGATCGCCCGCTCGTGCTCGCCGAGGCCTACGCTCGCTGTCGCGTGCAGAGTCTTCAGCGCGCGGCTTTCGGGCTCAGCCTTCATGAGCTCCTGTAGTTCGCGGCGCGCTTCATCATAACGGTGCAGCTCGGTGAGCACGAAGGCGTACTCCTCACGCGCGGCGCGATAGTCCGGTGCGCGCTCCAGTACCGCAGCGAGCAGCACCTGCGCATCAAAGTACACCTTGTGCGCGATGCCGATCCGGGCGAGCAGCCGCATCGCCTCGATGTGATCGCCGTGGCTAAGCAGGTACGCACGCACCAGCCCCTCGGCCGCTTCCAGCTCGCCATCGGCAAACAGCCCGGTCGCAACCACGACCTCCTGTGGCAGGGCGCGCAGCGTCGCCGCCTGGCCAGCCGCGGTGGCCGCGTTGTGCGGTTCGCCCTGCATGCGGTACAGGCCCTCGAGCATCCCCCACGCTCCCGGGAGCGCGTGGTTGAGGTGGACGGCCTTGAGGAACGCCTCGATCGCCGACGGCGCCTGTCGCAGCGCGACGTAGCAGCGGCCGCGCTCCTCATGCAGACGGCTGAAGTGCGGATGATGCTGCTCGAGGGTCGCGAGTGTCTCGAGGGCGGCGGGGATCTGTCCCAGGAAGCGCTGGGCAATCGCCGTGCACAGAAGGGCATCGCGCTGCCCGGGAGACTCGGCGAGCAGCGCCCTGGCGGCGGCCGGCACCTCGGCAAAACGGTGGTGCCGCAGCAGCTCGCGCAGCCGCGCGGCCTCGGCTGACGTTGCCGCCGTCGCTGGCGCGCTCGCTGGCAATGGGAAAGTGGTGACCGGGGCGGGTTCCATGTGCTCAAGATAAAGAGGCGGACCTTCCGGTCCGCCCCTCAATCTTAACGCACACCGACCCGCGGCCGGTCGGCACCGGTACTGCTGCCTAGAACTTCCACCCGAACTGCGCCATCAGGACGCGCGGCCGCAGCGGAATCTCCGACTTGATGAACTGCCCGGACGAGATATTGCTGGGACCGTACTCGTTGGACAGATTGCTGCCGGAGAGCTGCGCCGTCCAGTTGTCCTTGGAGACGCCGATGGCCCCGTCGTAGGTGGTGTAGCCGGGGATCTCGTAGCGCAACAGCGTCGTGGTCGGATTTGCCTCCGACGCAGAATTGCCGTCGGGGAAGCTCTGCGGCTCGTTGCTCTGCGGACCGATGTGGCTCGCGCCGATCCAGGCAAAGGGCTTGTAACCCCCCTCCATGTTCCACTCGTAGCGCGTCCTGAGGTTGAACATCCACGGCGGAGAGAACGGCGGCCGCGTACCGAGCACGCCATACGGATTCGTGTACGGCAGGCTGTTGACCTCCGTGATGCACTGCCCGATCGGGGTCGGATTGCCCGCCGTCGGCCGGTTGCTGACCAGGCACGGTGCATTGGTCTGCTCGGCGCTGTTCACCGCGCTCGACCCCTCCAGCGTGAGCCCCTCGATGATGCGGGCGGAGAACTGCACCTCGAACCCCTTCACCTTGTACGACGGGCCGTTGACGTCGAAGGTCGTATTCCCAAGGTGCACCGGATCAAACAACGGCAGCTGAATGTTCTCCCACTTCATGACGTAGGCGGAGAGATTCAGCATCAGCCGGTGCTCGAAAAACTCGCTCTTGAACCCGATCTCGTTGTTGATCAGGTTGTCGGAGGTGTAGCCGGCGGGCTTGTTGAGCTGTTTCGACGCACTATCCCCGGCGATCGCCGGGGCCACCCCGGAAAGGATGGGCGGCTGACCGGGCAGTGAATCGGTCCGGTTGAAGCCACCCGGACGGAATCCTTCCGAGTAGGTGTAGTACGCCATCATGTCCGGGGTGATGTGGTAACTCAGGTTGCCGCGGAGGCGATGGCCGCTCTCGCTCTTGTCCAGGTTGATGGGAAAGCCGCACAGCCCGGCCGCGGTGCACACGCCGTTGGCATGGTTCACCACCAGCCCGGTGCTCGTGCTTTCGCTGTAGTACTCCGAGCCGTGCTCGAACTCGTTATAGTTATAGAAGCGCACACCACCGGTCACCGTCAGCACCTTGGGGATCAGATCAAAGTCGACCGATGCGAACGCGGCCTTCTGCTTGTAGCCGCGCTGCTCGTCTTCGCCGAAGGCGGTGTTGGAGTTCTCGCGCAGGCCCGGGTCGCTGCTCGCAAAGGAGCCGGGTACCGGTCCGACGGCCGACAGACAGCTCGGCCCACCGGCCGCGGCAGCGGCAAGGTTAGCGGGGCTGCACTGCGGGATACCCAGGTAGTTGAAGTTCATGTCATCGTCGATGACGAACTTCTCCCAGTAAGCCCCAACCAGGCCGCGCAGGCGGTAATCGGCATTGGTGCTGAGCCGGAACTCGTGGCTCTGGTGGGTGTTACGGACCGTATCGTGCCAACTGCCGACCGCCGAGGTGCATTGCAGCGGCTTGCCGGCGAGCCCCGGGTAGGGCCCCGGGAAATTCGCCGGATTGAAATACCCGGCGCCGGTGCCGATGCAGGCGTAGTAGGAACCGACTGCGCTGCGCATGTAGTTGGAATAGTCCTGTTGCCCATCGATGTGACGGACCATGTAGCTGCCGGTGTACACCATACTCAGCATATCGCTGAGCTTGCCGTTCAACGTCCAGGACGTGCTCTCGTAGCGATCCTTGGTGTAAGCCGGCGCAAAGGCGGTGATCTGGTAGTTGCTCAGGGCCGCGCCGCCAGTACCCACCGGGTAGCTGTAGAAATAACCGTCCGCCTCCATGTTCTGATAGTTCTGCTGCAGCAGCAGGTCCCAGTCATTGCTGATTTTCCACAGCGCGGAGAGGCGCGCGCCCTGGTAATCGACGCTGTTGGTGCTGGATCCCGCCAGCGCGCCGTTGTTGGCGGTCGGATCGCCTCCCAGGTCGTGCGGCGCCGTGCCGGGCAGGTAGCTGATCGTCGAAGCGACGTTGTCGATGTAGCCGCCGCGGCGCTCGGAGAAAATCACCCCACGCAGTGCGAACGTGTCAGACAGCGGCAGGTTGAGTACCGCATTGAGGGTGTTATTCGGGTCACCGTGAGCGGTGATGCCGTAGCCGGCATTCATATCGCCCGAAGTGGCGTCAAACCTCGGCTTGTTGGTGATGTAGCGAATCGCGCCCGCCTGCGCACCGCCGCCGAAGAGCGTGCCCTGCGGACCCTCGAGCACTTCGACGCGCTCCATATCGACCAGGTAGACGTCGTTATTGCGCGCTGGGAACTGCATCGACTGGTCATCCAGATACAGCGCCACATTCGGGAACGGCGCCGTGGTCGACTGCGACTGGTTGCCGGAACCGACGAGCCCCAGTCCGCGCATGAAGATATTGCCGGTGCCCGGGCCGTTGCCGCTGAAGGTGATGTTGGGCGTGTACTTCATCAGGTCGTTGAAAGACACGACGTTCAGCTCGGCAAGCTGTGCGCCGCTGATCGCCTGTACCGTGATTGGCACGTCCTGCAGGTTCTCAGAGCGGCGCTGCGCCGTGACGACCACCTCCTGCAGCTCGTTCCCCGTGGCGGCAGGGGCCGCATTGGCCTGCTGCGCGTAGACAATCGCGGTGCTCGACGCACTCAGTATGGCCGCCACGGCCGCAGCGATCTTCGGATTAGGCTTCATCGCGTTGCTCCCCCGAGGGTTGGTTGTGCTTTTCTCACTCGAACGCATTCCGCCTGCCAGGCGGCTCCCCATATGACTTTTATACCACTCGCCCCGCGCGCGCTTGAATAAAGACGTCATCAGCGCAGGATTTAGCCGCCCGCGCGTCTACCAACGCTGTGGCGCGCACGCATCATAGGCGCCCTTGACCGGCGAACGCCATGCCGGCAGCCAGGTCGCTCGGTGCCTACGGCAGTGCGCGGTGCGCGTCGGCCATTTCCTTGAGGGTCACGAAGCGAAAGTCGTAGGCGGGCCTGTCCGCCAGCGGCAGCGTCGCGCCCCACCCGTCGCGGCTGTCCCGGCGATCAATCCACGCGGTCGCAAGTCCCGCAACCTTCGCCGGTGCGTGGTCGTGGTAGAGGCTCTGCGCGGTATGCAGGATCTGCCCCCGGCCGATGCCCATCTTCGCCACCGTCTCGATGAGATAGCGGAAGTTGCGCGCGTCGGGCTTGTACGAGCCGATGTCCTGTGCGGTGCAGATCGCATCAAATCGCACACCCAGCTTCGCGTTGCTGGCGGCGAAGCTGTCGCGATCGACGTTCGAGAGGATCACGAGTTTGAAGTGGTGCCCGAGGTACTGCAACGCCGCCGGCGTGTCCGCGAACGCCGGCCATTGGGGCACCGAAGCACCGAATGCCAGGTGCGAGGCTTCCGGCACGCTCACCTGCCACGCGCGCGCGAGCCGCCGGTGGACCTCGGCCAGGAGGTCGCGGTACAGCATGGCCGGTGTGGCCGCCTCCTGTGTCGACTCCTGCCTGGCAAATTCGGCGAGCACCGCCTCGCGCGCGAGCGTGACTTTGCCCGCAGCTAACAACGGCTGCAGCGCGGCGAAGATGCCCGTCTCCCAATCGATGAGGGTCCCGTAACAGTCAAACGTCAGGGACTTAAAGTCGGTGAGTTTCATCGGACCCGCGCTCACAGGTTGATCGTTCCACGGCCGATTTCGATGACCTCGCCGCTCACAAACACGCGGCGCTCGGCATCAACCTGCAGGCGCAGCTGCGACGGGCGCCCGGTGTACTCACCCTGCGAGAGATCAAATTCACACGGCAATGTCCGCCCCGTCGCCAGGAGCCAGCCCCCGAGATTCGCGGCCGCGGACCCGGTCGCCGGATCCTCGCGCACCGAGTTACCCACGGGAAAGAAAAAGCGCGCCAGGGTGCCGGCGCCCGCGGGGGCAAACACGTACACCATGCTTTGCCCGTCGCTGCTCTTGAGCTCCGCCAGCAGCCCTGCCTGCACGTTCACACGCCGCACCGCCGCTTCGCTTGCCAGGGGCACGATGAGCTGCTCGCGCCCCGCGTTCACCCATAACGGACGATCCGCCAGGTCCCGTTCGGCAAGACCCAGCATCCCGGCCAGCAGCGTCCGCGGTTCCGCGACCTCCCGCCAGGTGGGCGCATTCGCCTGCAGGGTCCAGCGGTCATCGAGCGCACGCACCGCGATTACGCCCGCCTGCATCTCCAGCGTGAGCCGCTCACCCCCGAGGCCGAGCGCCCTGCACACGTGCGCCGTGCCGAGCGTGGGGTGGCCGGCAAATGGCATCTCGTAGCGCGGCGTGAAAATCCGCACGCGCGCGCTGGCGCGCTCGGACGGCAGAATAAAGGTCGTTTCGGAGAGGTTGAACTGCAGTGCCAGCGCCTGCATGGTCGCCTCATCGAGTGTCTGCGCGCGCTCGAACACGCACAGGGGATTGCCGCTCAATGCTCGGCGCCCCTGTGTGAACACGTTGACGAGTCGATAGGCGTAGGCAGTCATGGCCTCACCGATAACGGCTGACTTCGATACCGTTGCCGATGCTGAGGAGCACCGAGGTCATGTCCGGCGCCACGCGCACCCGCTCGCGGTAGGCCTGCGCGTGCACCCGCGCGCTCTCGGGCTGCAGCATGTTGTCGGCCACCACAATCGCCCCCGCAGCGAGCTTCGGGTAGAGCAGCCCAAACACCGGCAGGTAGAGATCCTTCCACAGATCGATCAGCACCAGGTCAAACGGACCAGGCAGCGCCTTCAGGCTCGCCAGCGCATCGCCGATCACGAACTCGACGTACTCGGCAAGACCCGCGCGCGCGAGCTGCGCGCGTGCGTACCGGGTCTTTTCCTCCCTGATCTCAAGGGACGTGACTTTGCCGCCGACCGCCCGCGCCGCTTCGGCAAGCCAGGTCGTGGAGTAGCCATAGGAACTGCCGACTTCCAGGATCCTGCGCGCCTCACCCGCCTTCACCAGAAGATTGAGCACCGTGCCGGTCGCGCGGCCCACCGGCAGCAGCATCTCGTCACGACGCCGTGAGGCCTCCTCGTTCGAGAGCGTGCTCCACAGCGCCTCTTCGCGCTTCGCACGGACCTCGTAGTCATCGATGACCGCCCAGAACGCCTTATCCATGGAGGTCGGATCGTTCATGAGAAGTACTCCTGCAGCGAGGCGACACCCAGCCGCTTCGCCTCAAACAGGCTCTCCAGATGCTCGCGCGAGTTGACGAGTCCGCGGGCCCGAACGATACCGTGCTCATCGAGCAGTGCTCCGAACGGCAGACGGCCCACCTGGTAAGCAAGGCCGAGCGCGCCGGAGACAATGTAAGGCACGACCTCCAGGTGCTGGCGGCGAACGAAGTCGCGCTGCTCCGTGAGGTCCCCGTCGCTGGCAAGCAGAACGTCCAGCCAGCCGCGCTCGTCTTTGCGGCTCGACAGCACCGCCGGCAGGAGCGTCTTGCACACCGGGCAGGTCGGTGACACGAACAGGAGCAGGGTGCTGCGCCCGTCGCTGCGCGGCGCGCCAATCCTGAACGCGCGGCCTTCCAGATCGGTGACCTCGATCACCGGCGCGGGCTCACCGACGGCAAGTCCGCGATTGAGCATGAGCGCACCCGCGGGTGCGATGCGCTCGTGCAGAACGCCGAGTTGACGTGTGAGGGCGAGCACCACCGCCGCGAGGGCCACGACCAGCACCCACAGCACGATGTTGGAGATCGCGAGCGCCGTCACGATGAGCCCTGCAGTAGCTGCGCGCGCGGCAACACCTGCCCCAGCAGCCGATCGAGACTCACATAAAGCAATGCCGCGGTCGCGAGACCCGCCGCAACCGTGAGCGCATCGACGGCCACCATCGGCCGGTTGCCCCACTTCAGGGCCGCGCCGCACATGAGGAGCGCCAGCGCGAGATTGCGCCACACCATCCAGGGGGCAATCGGGCGTCGCTCATTCGGTCCGCCGCAACCACAGGCCAGGTCAGTGCGCCCACGGCGAAGATTTATCGCAATGGCCGCCGCATACAGTGCAAGCAGCACGGCCCCGAGAAGCCCCGCCCACGGCCGCGTCACACCCGACAGCATGCCGACGGCAACACCGGACTCACTCAGCGGCACGATCCAGGCGAGCCGGGCGATGCCGCGCAGCAGCGCGTAGGCATCCAGCACCGCCGCAAAGCGCGGCAGATCAAGCAGCTTGTGAAGCGCGGCGCTCGCGAACAGCAGTGCGTAACAGCCCGCGAGCAGCGCGCCGACAGCGGGGTCGAGCATATGGGAAGCGATGATAACGCGATCGCCCTCCTGCGATCGCCTCGCCACGCAAATGCACGTAGCATCAGTGTCATGGGAAAGGCCAGGCTCGAAGCCTTCACTGATGGCGTCGTCGCGATCATTATCACCATCATGGTGCTGGAGATCCGGGTCCCGCAGGGGACCAATCTCGAAGCCCTGCGCGCAGAGCTGCCGGTGTTCCTTGCCTACGTGCTCAGTTACATCAACGTGGGCATCTTCTGGAACAACCACCACCATATGCTGCACGCCTCCGAACGCGTGAATGGCAAGGTGCTGTGGGCGAACCTCGCGATGCTGTTCTGGCTGTCGCTGGTGCCATTCGTCATCCGCTGGATCGATGAGGCGGGATTGACTCCGCTGCCGGTGGCGTCGTACGGGATCGTTCTCACCGGGGCCGCCATCGCCTATAGCGTGCTTACGCAACAGCTCATCGCCGTCAACGGTCACGATTCACGTCTGGCCCGCGCGGTCGGCAACGATCGCAAAGGCACGCTGTCTCTCGCCCTCTACATCGCCGCGAGTGGGCTCGCGTTCCTGTGGCCCTGGGTGGCGATTGCGCTGTATATCGGGGTGGCGCTGGTGTGGGTCGTGCCCGACACGCGCATAGAATCCCTAATGAAGAGCAGGACACCGTCCGCATGAACGACATACCGACCGTAGTAGCACTCAGTAGCGCCGCGCCCTTTCTGGTGAGCATCACGGACGGCGCGCACGAGTGGCGTGCAGATGAACCGGTCGCGCTTGGCGGGGCCGACCTCGGCCCGACGCCACACCACCTGCTGCTGTCAGCCCTCGGAGCCTGCACCGCCGTCACGCTGCGCATGTACGCCGCGCGCAAGGGCTGGCCGCTGGAGGAAGTGCGGGTCGAGCTGCAGTTCAACCCCGACGGCACGCCCGCGGGCGGTGGCAACGACATCCGCCGGTGCATCACGGTGCGTGGGGCCTTGAGCCCCGAACAGCATGACCGTCTGCTGCAGATCGCCAACGCCTGTCCCATCCATAAGGTGCTGAGCGGTGAAGTGCGCATCGCGACCACCCTTGCCTGAAGGAGAGCGCCGTGCTTGAACGCATCGACGCGCGAGCCAACACCATCGGCGGCGGACTTACCATCCGGCGCGCCCTGCCCAACACGCGGCGGCGCACGGTGGGCGCCTGGTGTTTTCTGGATCACGCGGGACCCCTGCAGTTTCCGCCCGGAGAGGGGCTGCGTGTCGGACCGCATCCGCACATCGGTCTGCAGACCTTCACCTGGCTGATCGAGGGTGCAGTCGTGCACCGCGACAGTCTGGGTAACGAACAGGTGATCACACCCGGGCAGGTGAACCTGATGACGGCCGGGAACGGGATCTCGCATTCCGAAGACAGCGCCGCGCCACCGGACGGCAGGCCAACCGGCAACCCGCAACGCCTGCACGCGGTGCAGTTATGGATCGCGCTCCCCGACTCGCAACGCCACCGCGCGCCCTCCTTCCGTAACTACGCGCAGCTGCCGTTGATCGAGTCGGGCGGGTTCAGCGTGCGCGTGCTGGCGGGCAGTGCGCTCGGGCACACCTCGCCCGCCGAAATTTTCTCACCCCTGGTTGGACTCGACCTGACTGCCCCGGCGCCCGGCCACCTGACTCTTCCGGTGACGGCCTCCTATGAGCACGCTGCGCTGGTCCTTGCGGGCGAGGCGGATGTGGCCGGAGAAAAGCTGGCGCCGGGAACCCTTCTCTATATCGGTACCGGACGTGATTCGATCGACATCAGCTGCCGCGCAGCGGCGCGCCTGATCCTGATCGGCGGGACGCCCTTTCGCGAGGACATTCTCCTGTGGTGGAACTTCGTGGCGCGCACACCCGAGGAAATGGAGCAGGCGACGCGTGACTGGAATGCCGGGCAGCGCTTTGGCAGCGTGCACGGCAGTCCCTCGCCGCCGCTCGTTGCGCCGGATCCGGCCGGTCTGCACTTGCGCGCGCCTCAGGCGCAGCGACCCTCCGCCTGAGCGAGCCCACCCGCCACGCGCGTGCTCCAGGTGCGAGCATCAGACTCTCTGAACGGTCATTCAATGCTCACCGTTCGATCAAAGTGCTCTTGCAGACGCTGCGATATCGTCGTATCTAATTGCTGCAATTATATTTTTTTAAACCTCTTCAGCCTTCTTGCGTCTCCTTGAGGCTTGATAGAATATAGCCGCGTCAGGGGAATAATAGCCATTGAGTGCGCGTTCAATGCCCCATACAGGCTTGAATCCGATTGCGTCCGGTGAGCGTGAAGGCCGCCCGCCGCTTCGCGTCGGCGTGATCCTGGCGCATCACTTCACGCTCTCCGCGTTCGCCGTGTTTATCGATCACCTGCGCCTGGCCGCTGATGAAGGCGATCGCAGCCGCCCCTTGCGCGTGCAATGGTCAATCATGGCAAGCCGCCCCGACTCGGTGGCGGCCAGTTGCGGTGTGACGCTCGGACCGACCAGCGGATTGCTGGCGCCGGATTGCCTCGACTATGTGGTGGTGGTGGGCGGCATCCTGCATGCCGGGCCGCAACTCGACGATGCGACCACACGCTACCTGCGCGAAGTCGGCGCGACTGACGTGCCGATGATCGGAATCTGCACCGGGAGTTTCATCCTGTGCCGGGCCGGGCTCATGAAGGGCCGGCGCTCGTGCGTGAGCTGGTATCACTATCAGGATTTTCGTCGCGCGTTTCCTGGCCAGGAGGTTATTGCGGACCGGCTGTTCCTTGCCGACGGACCGCGCATCACCTGCGCCGGTGGTGCGGGCGCTGCGGCGCTGGCCACCTGCCTGATCGAGCAACACTTAGGAAGCGCGGTCGCGCGCAAGGCGAGCCAGGTGCTGCTGTTCGACCGCCCGCGCGCGGGTAACGAGGCTCAGCCCCACCCACCGCTTTCCGAGACCGTGGCGGAACCGCGCGTGCGCCGGGCGCTCCTGCTCATGGAGCAGAATCTGGCACGCCCGATCGCCGTGGCCGAAGTCGCCGCCGAGCTTGGCATGTCGGCGCGGCAGCTGGAGCGCCTGTGTCGCAAGCACGCCGGCACGGGGCCCGCCTCGCTCTACCGCCAGCTGCGCATGCGCTACGCCAACTGGCTGATCGTCAACACCGATCGCTCGGTCACGGACATCGCCAACGAGGCAGGCTTTGCGGACTGCGCGCACTTCTCGCGCCAGTTCAAGGACGCCTACGGTCTTTCGCCCTCGACGCACCGGCTGCGACCGCAACGACGGACAAACGGCGACGCCGCCGGGGCACGCGTGTTCGATTGAGGCGCCCGCGGTGCACATCAGGTCATGACTGAAGGGATCAAGCAATGAACTCGAAGATCTCGATTGCGGTGGCGGCCATCCTGGGAAGCGCGTCCTTCGCAGCCTTCGCCGCGGACGCTCCGGCCGGGCCGGCAGCGCCGGCCGAGGGTACCAGCGCCGATGCGAATACCAGCAGCGATACTCTCGCCGAGATCACCGTCACCGCACAGCGCCGCTCGCAGAACATGCAGGACGTGCCGATCGCCATGCAGGCGCTCACGGGAGAGTCCCTGCAGCAGCTCAACATCAAGACCTTCGATGATTATGTGAAGTATCTGCCCAATGTGACCTCGGCCAGCAACGGCCCCGGGCAGAACGAGGTGTTCATGCGCGGGCTGAGCGCCGGCTCGCAGGCGAGCCAGGGGAGCGGCTCGACCGGGTTGTGGCCGAACGTGGCCATCTATCTGGATAACCAGTCCGGGCAGCTGCCGAACCGCAATCTCGATGTTTATGCCGCCGATATGAATCGTATCGAGGTGCTGGAGGGGCCCCAGGGCACGCTGTTCGGCGCCGGCGCCGAAGCCGGCGTGGTCCGTTACATCACTAATGAGCCCAAGCTCAATGTCACCGAGGGAAACGTTACTGCCAGCTACGGCGTGACCGCGCACGGCGACCCGAATAGCGGCGTGACTGCAGTGCTAAATCTGCCGTTGATCGACGATACCATGGCTGTGCGCGGGGTGATCTATACCGACAGCCGCGGGGGCTACATCGACAATGTGCCGGGGACGTTCACGCGTAACAACACCGACATCGGCATCGGCTTCGCTTACCTTCCGGCAACGGGCGGCGTATGCCCGAATGGCCTGCCGAACAACGGCTTCTGCGTGCCGCCGGGGAGCCCTTCGATCAGCAACAGCGCCCTGGTAGGCAACGCCATCAACCCCGTCACCTACCAGGGTACACGCGTCGAGCTGTTGTATAAGTTCAACGAGAACTGGGATGTGCTGCTCACGCAGTCCTACCAGGACATGACCGCGGACGGCGTGTTCTACCAGCAGCCCTTCGCCTCGGATGGCGCGCCGCTGCAGCCGCTCGAGGTCACCCTGTTCAACCCGACGTACGACAAGGACCGGTTTGAGAGCACCGCGTGGACCGTGAATGGCAAATTCGGCGATATACGCGCCGTCTACACCGGCGGCTACCTGGTGCGCAACGTCGATCAGGCGGGTGACTATACGAACTACGCGCGCGGCGTTTATGCCGATTACTATCAGTGCTACGGTCCCGGCGCCGCGCTCAACCCGCTGCCGTCGAAATGCTTCTCGCCGAGCTCGACCTGGCACTCGGTCGAGCGCAACCAGCACTTCCAGAACGAGCTGCGCTTCAGCACCCCGGACGAGTGGCGCCTGCGCGGCATCCTCGGCGCGTTCTGGGAGGACAACAAGCTCTACGATCAGACCGCGTGGAACTACAAGAACATTCCGCCGTGCACCTCGAGCGGCACGCCGGGCGTGGATCCGGGCAATACGGGCTGCCTGTCAAATGTCGGCACGATCCCCGGCACTACCGTGCAGAACCCGGGTGTGCAGGGCGATAACACCTCCTTCTACCAGGACCAGGTGCGCGACGTTAAGCAGTTGGCCTTCTTCACCTCCGTGGACTTCGACCTGATTCCCAAGACCCTGACGCTCACCGCCGGCACGCGCTATTTCAGCTTCAACAACTCCATGAAGGGCAGCGTGCTATCGAGCTTCGGTTGCCTCCAGGGGGGCTTGAATGGTGTCAATGTCCTCGGCACTACCGGTGCTGGCTGCTACGTGGCTAACTCTCCCAACCCATACGCCATACCGTCATTTGGCTCTCTGTACTACAGCTACAACCTGGACTCCGACCATCTCCAGAACACCGAGAGTGGCTTCCGGAGCCGCGCCAATCTGACGTGGCACATCGCACCGGATGTCATGGCCTACTACACGTTCTCGCAAGGGTTCCGGCCGGGCGGATTCAATCAGAACGGTGGCGCGCCCCACGCCTATCTGAACCTGACCCAACCCGGGGTCCCGGGATCGACCAACTTTGCGCAATACCTCATCCCCTCGTCGTATCAATCAGACAATCTGACCAACAACGAGATCGGATGGAAGACGGAGTTTTTCAACCATCGCCTGCAGTGGAACGGCGCCATATACCGCGAGAACTGGGACAACGTGCAAATCGAGTTCTTCAACCCCGGCGTGGTCGGCAACCTCTTCTATGACACCAACGGTCAGAACTTCGTCATCAAGGGCATCGAGACCTCTCTAGCGGCGCAGCTCACAGAGGGATTCTCCCTGCAAGCTGCGGCCGCCTGGAACAGCAGCGAACAGGTGAATTCGCCATCATTGATCGTCAACAATCCTGCCGCCCCGAACTACGGCAAGCCGATCACCAACGCCTGCAATCTCTTCCTGTTCGTGTGCGCGCCGGTCACGAATCCGTTCGGGTCGGTCGGCTTCCCGAGTGCTGACGCGCCGCCGCTGCAGTTCAGCGTGCATGGTCGCTACGAGTGGCATCTCGATAGCTACGTTCCCTACATTCAGCTCGGTGCGTTTCATACCGCCGATTCCTTCACCCAGGCAGGTGCGAATCCCACCTACAGCCTAGGCGGCGCGGTGAGCACCTCGAGGGGACGGTTCGAAAATCCCGCCTATACGACCTACGACGCAGCGGTCGGTGTCGCGAAGGGCGCCTGGCACTTCTCTCTCACCTGCGAGAACCTGACCGATTCGAACGCCAGCACGTTCATAAGCTCCCAGCAATTCATCACCGCACAAACGCCGCTGCGCCCGCGGGTCATTACCGGCACTTTCGGCTACCAGTTCTGAACGGCTGATTCCCGCGCCGTTGGCGCCGCGGATGGCGTGCGCTGGCGGTAAGATCGTGGCGCTCGCATGAACGAACCGGCGCCGGTGGAACCTGAGGTCCTGCGCATGCGCGCGCTCGTCGGCGAGCGGCGCTACGGCGAGGTGCTGCGTGCCGCCGACGCCTTCCTCGCCACGGCACCGGAGAATCGCGAGGCGCTGTACCTGAAGGCAGTCGCGCAGCGTCATCTCGGTGAGACCCCGGCGGCCCTGGCCACGCTGGACGAGCTCGCGAGGCTGCACCCTCGCTTCAGCCGCCTCTACCAGGAGCGCGGTCACTGCCACGTCGCGCTGAAGCAGGCACCCGAAGCGATCGACGCCTTCCTGCGCGGCGTGCACATCAATCCGGCACTGCCGGCCAGCTGGAACATGCTCGAAGGCTTGTACCGGATGACCGGCCAGGCGGCCAACGCCGCGGAGGCGGCCGCGCATGTCGCGACGCTGAAAAAGCTGCCGCCTGAGGTGGTCACGGCAACCGCTCTGTTCTCGGACGGCGAGCTGACCGCGGCCGAGCATCTCATCCGCGCCTTCCTGCTGAAGCATGGCCATCACATCGAGGCCATGCGTCTGCTCGCGCGCATTGGCATCGAGCGCGACGTCCTGGACGATGCCCAGCTCTTGCTCGAGGCGGTGCTGGATCTCGCGCCTGACTACCACCCGGCCCGGTTCGACTATGCCCAGGTCCTCGTCAAGCGCCACATGTACCAGCGGGCACAGCAAGAAGCGGCGAAGCTGCTCGCCGCGGATCGTTCCGATCGTAACTATCGCACGCTCTATGCGATGACCTTCGTGGGGCTCGGTCAGCACGAGCACGCGGTGGAGCTGTATCGCGAGCTGCTCGCCGGTGCCGCGCAGCCGGCTGAATTGCATCTGTCGATTGCTCACTCGCTGAAGACCCTCGGGCGGCGCGAGGATGCGATCGCGGCGTATCGCGCTGCGGCGGCGGCACGCCCCGCTTATGGCGACGCGTATTGGAGTCTCGCTAATCTAAAGACCTACCGGTTCGAGGAGCGGGAGCTGGAGCAGATGCATCTCGCGGAAGCGGCAGCCTCAACACCCGTGGCTGATCGCTACCATCTGTGCTTTGCGCTCGGTAAGGCGCTCGAAGACCGGCAGCAATATGCAGACTCCTTCGAATACTACGACCGTGGCAACGCCGTGCGACGCTCCGAAAGTCGCTACCGCCCGGAAGTGTTCGAACTCAACACCCGCCGGCAGATCGAAGTGTGTACACCGGAGCTATTCGCCCGCAATGCGGGTAGCGGGGCGAGCGCCCCCGACCCGATATTCATCGTCGGCCTGCCGCGCTCCGGCTCGACGCTGATCGAGCAGATCCTGGCATCCCACTCGGCGGTCGAAGGCACGCAGGAACTCGCCGACGTGCCACGCATCGTGGTGGACCTGCAGGGCCGCGACTGGGATCCCCACAACCCGCGTTACCCGGCTGCGCTGGCGGGCATGAGCGCCGGGGATTTCCGCCGCCTCGGCGAGAAGTACCTGAGCGACACCCGCGTCTACCGCAGCGGCAAAGCGCGTTTCATCGACAAGATGCCCAACAACTTCCGCCACCTCGGGCTCATCCACCTGATGTTGCCCAACGCCAGGATCATCGACGCACGGCGCGAGCCGATGGCCTGTTGCTTCGGCAATCTCAAGCAGCTGTTCGCCACGGGGCAGGAATTTGCTTACAGCATCGAAGACATTGCGCGCTACTACCGCACCTATCTGGAACTCATGCGGCACTGGGATAGCGTGCTGCCCGGGCGGGTGCTGCGTGTGCAGCACGAGGACCTGGTGGATGACCTGGAAGGCAACGTACGCCGTTTACTCGCCTATTGCGGGCTGGAGTTTGAAACCGCCTGCGTTGAGTTCCACAAGACCGAACGCAGCGTGCGCACCGCGAGTTCCGAGCAGGTCCGCCAGCCGATTTATCGCGAGGGCCTGGACCAGTGGCGTCACTACGAACCGTGGCTCGGGACGCTGCGCGCAGCACTCGGGGATGCGCTGACGCGCTACCGCGACTAACGCTGCACGCGCTCCCAGTCGGGCGCGACGTAGTACGGGACGGCCGAGCGCGGCAGCAGCGCACCACCGCGGATGTGATCGGCCGCCTTCTCCGCCAGCATGATGGTGGGCGCGTTGAGATTACCGGTCGTGATCGAGGGCATGATCGAGGAGTCGACGACCCGCAGTGCTTCGACCCCGACGACGCGCGTCGACGGATCCACGACGGTAAGGCGCTCCGCGGGGTTGCCCATCCGGCACGAGCAGGATGGATGGAAGGCGCTCTCCACCTTGGCGCGGATGAATGCATCAATCTGCGCATCCGTCTGCACCGCTTCCCCCGGCTGGATCTCCCGCGCCCGATAGCGGTCGAAAGCCGGCTGCGCAAAGATCTCGCGTGTCAGTCGCACGCAGGCGCGCATCTCCTGCCAGTCTTCGGGGCGCGACATGTAGTTGAAAAGGATCTTCGGCTTGTCGCGGGGTTCGGCGGACGCGAGCCGCACCCAGCCGTGACTGCGCGAACGCAGCGGTCCCACGTGCGCCTGGAAGCCATGCTCGCGCGCCAGCGATGAACCGTCATAGCTCACGGCCATTGGCAGGAAATGGAACTGGATGTCCGGATAGCGTACGCCGGCGCGACTGCGGATAAAGCCGCCGGTCTCGAAGTGATTGCTGGCACCCAGACCCTTGCGGGTCAGGAGCCACTTCAGACCGATCAGCGCCCGGCGCAGCGCCGACATCTGCCCGTAAAGGGTGACGGGCTCGCGGCACGCTACCTGGAAATAGAACTCGAGGTGATCCTGCAGGTTCTCACCGACGCCGGGTAGATCGTGCACCACCGCGATGCCATGATCGGCCAGCTCCTCAGGCGGTCCCACTCCCGAGAGTTTCAGCAGCTGCGGGGAGTTGATGGGCCCGGCGCACAAGAGGACCTCGCGCCGCACCCGCACCTCGCGCAGCTCCCCGCCGCGCAGGTAGCGAACCCCAACCGCCCGCCGGCCGTCGAACAGGACGCGCGTCGCGAGCGAGTGCGTGCGCACCGTGAGATTGCGCCGCCGCAATGCCGGTCGCAGATAGGCGTTGGCAGTGCTGCTGCGGCGGCCGCCGCCTACAGTCATGTCCATGTGTCCAAAGCCTTCCTGCTGAAAGCCGTTCATGTCGGCCGTCAGCGGGTAGCCGGCCTGACGGCCCGCCTCGAGCCAGGCGGCGTGCAATGGGTTGGTGAGCAGGCCGCGGCGCGTGTCGAGCTTGCCGTCGCCGCCGCGATAGTCGTCGCTGCCTTCCGCGCGCCGTTCGGCACGGCGAAAATACGGCAGCACGTCCTGATAGCCCCAGCCGCTCGCGCCCTGCGCTTGCCAGCGCTCAAAATCCAGCGGATTGCCGCGCACGTAGACCAGTCCGTTGATTGAGGAGGAGCCACCGAGCACCTTGCCGCGTGGTGTGTGCAGGCGCCGGCCGTCCAGGTGCGGTTCCGGCTCGGTGAAATAACGCCAGTCGTAGCGCGCCATGTTCATCGGCACCGACAGCGCGGTCGGCATCTGGATCCACAGCGAGCGATCCGAGCCGCCGTACTCGAGCACCAGCACACCGTCCTTGCCGTCCGCGCTCAAACGATCCGCCAGCACGCAGCCTGCGGAACCGGCTCCAACAATCACGTAGTCAACGGTTTCCTCGCTCACGGTGAGGCTGGTCGCCGCGGCGCCTTCAGTAAGGCGCGTCGACGTCACCCATGGCGACGTAGACGCTCTTGAGTTGCGTGTAGTGCTCGATCGCGGCCCGGCCGTTCTCGCGCCCGAGGCCCGAGAGCTTGACGCCGCCAAACGGCAGCTCGACCGGCGTCATGTTGTAGTGGTTGATCCAGCAGGTGCCGGCCTGCAGCTGCGCGATCACGCGGTGCGCGCGTGTCAGGTCATTGGTGAACACGCCCGCCGCGAGCCCGAATTCGCTCGCGTTGGCGCGTGCGATCACCTCGTCCTCGTCGTCAAATTCCAGCACCGACATCACCGGGCCAAAGATCTCCTGGCGCACGATATCCATGTCGTCGTGACAGGCATCGAACACCGTGGGCGCGACGAAGAAGCCATTCACGAGGTCGCCACGGGTCACGCGGGCGCCGCCGGTGAGCACACGCGCCCCCTGCTCGCGCCCGCGCGCGATAAAACCCAGCACCTTCTCCATGTGCGCTTCCGAGATCAGCGCCCCCACCTGGGTAGCCGGGTCGAGCGGGTCGCCGATGCGCATGGCCGCGGTGCGCGCGCACAGCAGCTCGAGGAAGCGCGCACGGACGCTGCCGTGGACAAACACGCGTGTGCCGTTCGAGCACACCTCGCCCGCGGAATAGAAATTCCCGAGCAGCGCGCCCGCCACCGCGTTGTCGAGCTTCGCGTCCCCGAACACGATGAGCGGGGACTTGCCGCCGAGCTCCAGTGTCACCTGTTTCAATGACGCCACGGCATCCGCCATGACGGCCCTGCCGGTCCCAACTTCCCCGGTGAGCGAGATCTTGCGGATCTGCGGATGGCGGGTCAGCAGCCGCCCGGTGTCGGCGCCGCCCTGCACGACCTGGAAGATCCCGTCGGGGAGTCCCGCGGCTGCAAACACCTCGGCCAGTTTCACGGCAGTGAGCGGGGTCAGTTCCGCCGGCTTGAACAGCATGGCGTTGCCGCACGCGAGCGCCGGCGCCGCCTTCCAGCACGCGATCTGCAGCGGGTAGTTCCAGGCGCCGATGCCGACGACCACACCGAGTGGCTCGCGGCGCGTGTACCCGAACGCCTGCGTGCCGAGATTAAGGTGCTCGCCGGCGATCCCCGCCGCGAG
>PLEC01000139.1:0-3439 GCA_003136935.1 Gammaproteobacteria bacterium | reverse complement strand
CCGCTGGCGGGATTCACGACTGCGAACCGGTCCCCCGTGGCCGGGGCGCGCTGCCGGGTTGCCTCGGGCGCTCGACTCGCGGGCGGCGGCGGTGACTGCGTGAAGTCCTTCAGCCGGCTGTCGACAAAAGCCGTCAACATCGCCTGGGCGCTCTCACTGTCGGCTTCCTGCCATTCCGAAAGCGCGGCCCGTAACCACACGCCGTCGATCATCGCGGCGATCATGCCCGCGAGACCGTCTGCCTCGTCGTGCGGCACCATCCGCCGCAGATCGTTGCGCAGGTTGGAAAGCATGCGGCGCTGATAAGCGTTCTGCACGCGCTTAAGACCGTGCACGTGCAACACCTGGCCCCAGAACGCGAGCCACGCGGTTCCCGTGCGCCGGTCGAATTCCTCAGGCGCGAGGTTGGTGTCGATGACCGCCTGCACGCGTCCGCGCGGCGTGCGCGCCAGCGCGAAGCGCGCCCGTACGCGCGCAGCGAGCGTGCGCGCCAGGGTACGAAAGGCGGCTTCGAGCAGTCCGTCCTTGTCGCCAAAATAGTGTGCGACCAGGCCCGGTGACACCCCAGCGCGTCGCGAGATCTGTACGAGAGTGGTGCCGACGTAGCCCACTTCGGCCAGACTGTCGATCGTGACTTCGACGAGCTGGACCCGACGGGCTTCCTCAAGCTGGTCGCGAGGACCGGAATCGACGTGGTGCACGAGGTCCCTGAGGGTCGTTGATCGTCTGTTCAATGAAGCGATCCGCGAGCGCGCCGCGCTGCTCGGTACGGGGGCCTGTCAGAGCCACTGTTCATGGGGCGATACTTCTTGACTGCTCAGTGACTTGGCCGGGCTCTCGGTACTTGACAACCCACCTGTTAAACGGCTATTCAAACCATGGTGGAAATGATGGAGTCGGAGGGCCTTGCGGGTCAAGTGCATATAGCCCCTTTCGGTGCAGTTGGCGCCGGCCCCCCGGCGATCCGCCGGCATGCCAGACGGTGCGGCTCTCGGATACCGACTGGACCGACGTGACCGCGACCACCGCCGTGTTCAGTGCCCTACTGCAACACCTGCGTCGGTAGGGTTGCGCGAGCGACGACCCATTTTTAAAGAGGACAAAGGCGTGGTTAAGAACAACGCTACCGGACGGACCGACAGCGGCATGGAGCACTTCGGCTACAAAGAATCGCTTGATCGCAGCATCGGGACGTTCGGCAGCTTCGCGGCCGGCGTCAGCTATATCTCCATACTCACCGGTACCTTCCAGCTGTTCTATTTCGGCTTCGGCACTGCCGGGCCGGCCTATCTGTGGTCCTGGCCGATGGTGCTCATCGGTCAGTTGGCGGTCGCGCTGTGCTTCATGGAGCTGGCCGCCAAGTACCCCATCGCCGGCTCGGTCTATAACTGGTCCAAGCTACTGGGCAGCCGGATCGTAGGTTGGTCTTCGGGCTGGCTGATGCTCACTGCGTCGATTGTCACCCTGTCTGCCGTGGTGCTGGCGCTGCAACTCAACCTGCCGCGGCTGTGGAGCGGCTTCCAGATCATCGGCGACGGCAGCGGTACCTACGATTTCGCCACGAACGCGGTGATCCTCGGCACGGTCCTGATCCTGTTCACCACCGTTGTCAACGCGCTCGGCGTGCGGTTGATGGCGACGATCAACAGCGCGGGCGTCTTCATCGAGCTGATTGCTGCCTGCCTCATAGCGATCTTCCTGGCGCTCAACATCAAGCGAGGCCCCGAAGTCTTCTTCTCCACCAACGGCTACGGGACTGGCAAGAGCGGGAGCTTTCTGGGCGCTTTCCTGGTGGCGTCGCTGGCCTCCGGATACGTGATGTATGGATTCGACACCGCCAGTTCGCTGGGTGAGGAGACGTTGGAGCCTCGGCGCACCGCTCCCCGGGCCATTCTGCGGGCCATCCTGGCTTCGTTCGTCATCGGTGGTGCAATCCTGGTGTTCGCGGTCATGGCGGCACCTAATTTGGATGATCCGAGGATCGGCAGCAGCAGCGGCGGCTTGCAATATATCGTCGAGCAAGTGATGTGGGGGCCGCTGGGCAAGATCTTCCTGGTCTGCATCGTGGTCGCGGTGACGGTGTGCTCGCTGGCCGTGCATACCGCGGCCATCCGCTTGACCTTCGCAATGGCGCGCGACAACGCGCTGCCGTTCGGGGAGAAGCTTGCGCGGGTGAATCCCAAGACGCAGACGCCTATTGTTCCTGCCATCGTGATCGGCGTGATTGCGGAGTTGATCCTGGTGCTCAACATCGGGCAGCCGAAAATCTTCACGGTGCTGACCTCGATTGCGGTCATCATGATCTACCTGGCGTACTTGATGGTGACGGGCCCACTGCTGATGAGGCGCCTGCAACGGCAATGGCCTCCCGCAGATCTCGTGGCAGGTGGCTACTTCACCATGGGCAGGTGGGGCATGTTCGTCAACATCGTCGCGGTGCTGTGGGGCGCGGGGATGGCGCTCAACCTCGCCTGGCCGCGCGAAGCCGTCTACGGCGCGCCCTGGTACAACACCTGGGGTGCGTTCGTCTACATCGCCGTGATTCTCGGGGCAGGTCTGTGGTGGTACGCCGCCAAAGGCTGCCATCACATCGGCACACTGGCGTCGCACGCGGCGACCACAAAGACCGATTTACTGCAAGCGAAAGTCTGACGCGATGGGGAAACCGATGATCGACGTACTGGCGACCGCTGCGGCGGATCAGAACGCGCTGAGCCGCTCGCTGCGGCCACGCCACGTAGCGATGATCACCATCGGCGGCATCATCGGTGCCGGTCTCTTCGTCGGCAGCAGCGTGGCGATCGCCGCCGCAGGCCCGGCAATTATCGTCAGCTATGCGCTCACGGGCCTCCTGGTCCTGCTGATCATGCGCATGCTCGGGGAGATGGCGGTCGACATGCCGCAGGTGCGCTCGTTTACGGAGTTCACCCGCGCGACGCTTGGCAACTGGGCCGGCTTCTCGGTCGGCTGGCTCTATTGGTACTTCTGGGTGGTGGTGATTCCGGTCGAGGCGATCGCCGGAGCTGGCATCATCCAGCGCTGGCTGCCGCTGCCGATGTGGCAGATTGGCACCGCATTGATACTGCTCATGACGTGCGTGAATCTCATGTCCGCGCGCGCCTACGGCGAGTTCGAGTTCTGGTTCTCATCGATCAAGGTCGCGGCCATTGTCTCCTTTATCATCGTGGTCGGCGCGCACGCCTGCGGCTACCGCTCTGCGACCGGGCCGACCTTCTCCACCCTCATCGATTATGGAGGGTTTGCGCCGCGCGGGCCATTCGCAGTGCTGGCCGCCGTGACCACAGTCATCTGGTCCATGATGGGCGCTGAGGTGGTGACGATCGCCGCGGCGGAATCGCCGGAGCCGGCGCGGGCGGTGGCGCGGATGACCTCGACCATCATCACCCGCATTCTGCTCTTCTACGTCGGCTCGATCTTT
>PLEC01000022.1:11856-18835 GCA_003136935.1 Gammaproteobacteria bacterium | reverse complement strand
CAACGCGTTCACTACCGTTAAGCCCGCGCTGCTGCGGCGCGCGCCCGCTTCGTTCGAGTGCGAGGCGGTGGAGTCCCGCCTCGCCCGCCGCAAGCGTAACTGGATTGCCGCAGTCCGCTTTGAGGAACAGGACGGCTCATAGCAGGAGCCACGCCAGCAGCGCCGCCGATTTCTGATCGGCGCCCCAGGGCGCGCCCAGGCCGCGCCCGAGCGCGCCGACCCTCGCCGCGGCCGCATGTCCCCGCAGCGCTTTTTGGGGGATGCGCGTGACTGGTAGCTTCAACGTCATGCAGGCGCGTCCGAGAGCGTCGCGGAAGTGATTGCCGTCGGCCGTGTGGATGAGCGCATGCGAGCCGAGGGTGGCCTCGAGTGTCGCGCCGACACGCCCGGAGGAGGCGAGAATGCCGGCCGCGCGCGCTTCGGCCCCGATCTCGCGTACCGCCGCCGTCAGTGTCCGCAGCGCGCCCAGTGCCAGGCGGTTCGCTGACTCTTCGAACAGCGCCAGCCGCGCTCGCGCTGCGGCCAGCGCCAGGCCCTCGATGTCGTGATAGGGCTGCTTCGATCCGGGGAGGCGCGCGTCCGCAAGTTCCACCCGCTCGCGCAGCAGCACGCGTGGCGCCACCGCCGTGCCACCGACGATCACCACTGCCGCCCATCCGCAGTGCGGTGCGATTCCCAACACGCACGGCGGCTTCGCGCTCATACCAGCCGGCCTTAAGCAGTCTCCGCCTTGATCGGCCGGCTCATGAGAGCCCGCACCGCATCTTTCGCCGGCAGGTTCTCGTACAGCACGCGGTACACCATCTCGCACAGCGGCATCTCGACCGCGGCGCGCGCGGCGACTTCGTGGATGGCGCGTGCCGCCGCGTAGCCTTCCACGGCCTGTGCGATCTGCGTGAGCGCTGCCTCGCATGTCAGGCCCGCGGCGAGCAGCAGGCCAAAGCGGCGATTACGCGACTGATCGTCGGTGCAGGTGAGCACCAGGTCCCCCAGGCCCGCGAGTCCCATGAAGGTGTCGGGGTGCGCGCCGCGGGCAACGCCGAGCCGCGTCATTTCCTTGAGTCCGCGGGTAATGAGCGCCACCCGCGTGTTGGCGCCGAACCCCAGCCCATCGGAAAGCCCCGCGCCGACGGCGAGCGCGTTCTTAACCGCGCCACCGATTTCCACGCCCACGATGTCGCTCGAGGTGTAGGCGCGGAAATTCGCCGATGACAGCTCGCGCGCGAGTGAACTCGCGTACGCCGGATCGGCGCAGGCGATCGTCATGGCGGTCGGCAGCCCCGCGCCGACTTCGCGGGCGAAGGTGGGGCCCGAGAGCACCGCGACGGCACGCTCGACACCGAGCTCCTCGCGCGCCACTTCGTGCGGCAGCTTGCCGCTGCCCTGCTCGAAGCCCTTGGTCGCCCAGGCGACGTTCATGTCCTTGCCCAGAAGTGGTGCCAGCTGCCTCAGGAGCGCGCGCAGCGCGTGGCTCGGCACGACGACGAGCACATCGCGCGCCGCGGCCAGCGCCACCGGCAGCTGCGTCTCAACGTTCAGCGATGCAGGAAACTGCGCCGTCGGCAGATAACGCTCATTGCGCCGGGCGCGCGCCATGGCGGCGAGCGCCGCGGCATCACGGCCCCATAACCTCACCGGGCGGCCACCGCGTGCAAACTGGATTGCGAGCGCCGTGCCCCACGAGCCCGCGCCGAGCACGGCGATGGGCGTGTGACTGCTCATGGGCGGCGGTGGGTGGTCAGTTGGTGACGGCGGGCGGAGTCTGGTTCGCGGCGTACAACGCCTCGAAATTCACCGGCGGCAGCAGGAACTGCGGGAATCCCCCCTGTGACACCAGCTGCGACACGACCGCGCGGGCGTATGGGAACAGCACTCCGGGGCACAGCGTGCTGACGGCGCGCTTCAGCTCGTTGTCCGGGAGATTGCGGATCACGAACGTACCGGCCTGCTTCACCTCAACCAGGAAAATGGTCGCGTCATTCTGCTTCGCCGACACCGTGACGGTGAGCACCACTTCGCGCACATCCGCGGTCAGCACGGTGCTGCCGCTCTGCAGGTCAAGATTGATCTGCGGGTTCCAGTTGCCCTCCAGGCGGGGCCCCTGCGGCGCCTCATAGGAGCAATCCTTCAAGTAGACGTTCTGCAGCACCAGCATCGGTGCCGAGTCAGTCGGCATGGTGGGTGCCGGTGCGCCGGCCGTTTCGTTCGCCATAGTTCTCACGCTCCCGTCAACATTGAATCGAGGTTGCCCGCGGACTCGAGCGCGTACAGTTCGTCGCACCCGCCCACGTGGGTCTCACCGATGAAAATCTGCGGCACGGTGCCGCCACCGCACTTCTTTATCATGTCGGCGCGTGCCTGCGGCGCCGCGTCGATATCGATTTCCTCGATGGACACGCCCTTTTCCGCAAACAATGCGCGCGCCCGCGCACAGTAGGGGCACCAGGCGGTGGTGTACATGAGGACCCTGGGCGCGGGCATGCGGACGGTGCCTCAGGCGCGCGTCAGCGGCAGGTTATCGGCGCGCCAGGCGGCGAGCCCGCCGCGCAGCGTGACCGCCCGGGTGAAGCCCTGCTCGGTGAGCTGGCGCACGGCCGCCGGCCCGAGCGCGCCCGTCCCGTCGTACACCACGATGGCCTTTTCCTTGTACTTTTTCAAAGCGTCGGCGGCCTTCAGGATCTGCTCGCCGGACATCTGCCGCGCGCCAGCCAGATGGCCAACCGCGAACTCTTCCTGCGGGCGCAGGTCAAGCAGCAGCACCCCCTGGTTCATGAGGCGGATCAGCTCCTGGGGCGACACCGAGACGAGACTTTCCGAGCGCGCGCGCAGTTCGTATACAACAATGAGCGCCGCGACTACCGCCGTGGCGGTGGCGAGCCAGGGGTGGTGGCCGAGATATTCGAGGACACGGTCCATGAGGGAGTCGGGCATGCCGGGGGCGAAAAAGGGCGCGCAGTATAGCGGCTTGGCCCTCATGGTGCTGTGGGCGCTCGCCGCCGCCCCCGCACCCGGCGCACCGCAGCACCCGGAGGCCGACGCCAGAAAGGCCGAGGCCGACCTCAAAGAGGTCAAATCCGAGATCGAGCGCGTCACGCGCCAGGTGAGCGAAGAGCAGGTGGAACGCGACCGGCTGACGCGCGACCTGCGCACCGCGGAACTCTCGGTCGGCAAGGCGCGCCTGTCCCTGACCGATATACGCCGCGAACGCGCCGAGCGCGCTGCGCGCCGCGCCGCGCTCGCCACTGAAAAAAACACGCGCGCGAGCGAGCTTGCCGCCAACCGCGATGCGCTCGCGGGCCAGATGCGCGCCGCTTACCTGATCGGCCGTCAGGAGCCGTTGAAGCTGTTGCTGAACCAGCGCGACCCGGAGGTCGCCGGCCGCATGTTCGCCTACTACAGTTACTTCGGTCACGCGCGCGCGGGACAGATCAGGCTCATCGAGTCTGACGTGCAGCGCATCGCGGAACTACAGACGCAGCTGGAAGCCGAGGACGCGAAGCTCGCGGAGCTTGAAAAGCAGCAGCGCACGCAACTGGGCAGCCTCGAGCAGGCGCGCGCCCAGCGCACCCACGTGCTCGCCGACCTCGAGGCCCGCTCGCGCAGCCGCGCACAGAATCTGGAGCGCCTGCGCAGCCAGCAGGCGGGCCTGGAAAAGCTGGTGCGCGAGCTGCGCGCGGCCATGGAACGCTTCCCGGTTGAAGGTAACGACGCCTTCGCGCGCTTGCGCGGCAAGCTCGCCTGGCCGGTGAGCGGGCACATCGTGGCGCGCTTCGGCGATGCGCGCGCCGGCGGGGTGCGCTGGGACGGGCTCGTGGTCGCAACCGAACGCGGTACCCCGGTGAAGACGGTATTCGCCGGAAGGGTCATCTACGCCGACTGGCTCCCGGGGCTGGGGCTGCTGGCCATCGTGGACCACGGCGACGGCTACTTAAGTCTCTACGGTCATAACGACCGGCTCTACAAGGCGGCCGGCGAGCACGTGGCAGCCGGGGACACCATCGCCGCAGCCGGCGACAGCGGCGGCAGCAGCCGGCCGGAGCTGTATTTCGAGATCCGCAAGGGGGGTAAGCCCGTGGATCCGCGGCCCTGGTTTCGCGCCGCGAACCCGTGATGCGGGAGCCCCTGCCGGGCCTCCTGCCCGGTGTGACCTTGGTCAACTTTTTGCGCAGTCGGACGCCCGTTCGACGCTGATTCGCCAACTCCAGCAAGGTTCCCTGTGCACATAAGAGCAATGGTGTCGGCAGCCATGCATCTGAGTGAACACAGCGACTTGTCGGCCGGGCAGCGCGAAGCGCGGTTCGGCCCGTTCGTGCGCCTGCTGCGCTCGCTGCTGCCGCGCGCCTCGTGCGTAGCGCTTTTCGGCGGCGACGGCGAGCTCATGTGGTCCACAGACCCGACGCTCGGACCGGACCTTCTGAACGCGGTGGATGAGGCGTTCCTCGGTGCCCGCGCCGGCAGCAGCGGCCCCGGTCAGCTGCGTACGCTCGCCGGCAACACCCCGGTTTACCTGTGTCCGCTGCGCGGGGACGCCGCACAGCTCCTGGCCGTCACCGCCATCGTGTGCCGCCCGCAGCACGACCAGGACAAGCGTAACGCCGAGTTCGCCTTCGCCTACTCGCTGATCGCACCGGCACTCGAGTGCCTGCGGCGCGAGCTCATCGCACGCCTCACCATCGATGAGCTCAACCATACGGTGAGTGCGCTCGACCGGGACCTGAACCTGCTGCTGGGGCGCGGCGCATCCGAACCGCTCGCCGCGCCCGATGGCGGCAACGACCTGCAACTGCTTCTGCAGCAGACCATTGAACACCTGCACGCCTGCGCCGGGGCGCTGCTGGTTCCGGAAAAGAACGTCACACTCGCGCGCTCCGGCGGCGGTTCGCCGCCCGATACGCAGTTCCTCATGCGCTCGCACAAGCGGCTGCTGGCGATGGCGCAGCAGAACGCCGAGCCGCTCATCTGCAACGACACGTTGTCGCCGGCGTTTCCGGATGCCTTCCCCTATCGGATGCTGTGCTGCTCGCTGCGCTCACGCGCCGGGCGCTCGATGGGTGTGCTCGCGCTCCTGCGTGAGGCGGACGCCGAGCCCTTCAGCGAACGCGATGCGCACGTGGCCGAGATCCTCGGCCGCAAGGCCATCGGCGTCATCGAAAGCAATTACGACTCTTTAAGCGGCCTGTATACGCGCGCCGCCTTCGAGCGGCGGGTGCGCGCGGTGGTCACCGACAAGAAGGTGACACAGGCGTGGAGCGCACTGTACGTTGACGTCGACCAGCTGCACCTGATCAATGAGAAATCCGGGATGCACGTGGGCGACGGAGTGCTTGCCGAGCTCGGTGAACTCCTGCGCCAGAGGCTGCCGCCCGGCGCCTTCGGGGCGCGCATTTCCGGGGACCGTTTCGCGGTGCTGCTGCCGGCGGGGGCGAACGACGCGGAACGCTTCGCCGAGGCGCTGCGCGCGGGCGCCGAGCACACCGGGGCTGCGCAGGGCGAGACCCGCCTGCCGGTGTCGATCAGCATCGGCGTCGCGCTGCTCGAGGATTCCGCCGCGGAACTCGCACACGTGCTGGCCGCGGCCGAAACGGCCTGCAAGGCTGCCAAGGACCGGGGACGCAACCGGGTCGAGGTCTACCGCCAGAGCGATGTCAGCCTCGTACGGCGCCACGCGGACATCGGCATGGCGGGGCAGCTGCGCGAAGCCATCGATGCCGGGCGGCTGCACCTTGCCGCGCAGCTGATTCTGCCGTTCGCCGCTGCCGAAACCGCACGACCGCACTTCGAGCTGCTGCTGCGCATGACCGACGAGGCCGGCAAGACCGTGGGACCTGACAGCTTCCTGTCTGCCGCCACGCGCTATCAGCTCATGCCGGTCATCGACCGCTGGGTGGTCAACCACGTCATCGAGGCGCTGCAGCCGCGCGCCAGCGTGCTGGAAGGCAAGGCGCTCGGCTTCTCCATCAACTTCTCCGGCCAGTCGCTCAGCGACGATGCGTTCTCCGACATGCTCATCGAGCGTATCGGCTCCTCCGGCTTGGATCCTGAGCTGTTCTGCTTCGAGCTGACCGAGAACGCCACGGTCGCGGCCCTGCCGCGTGCCACGGCGCTGATGCAGCGCCTGCGCAAGCTCGGCTGCGGGGTAGCGCTGGATGACTTCGGCACCGGTCTGTCCTCGCTCTCCTGCCTGCGGCACTTGCCGGTGACCATGCTGAAAATCGACGGCAGCTTCGTGCGCGACGTGCTCAAGGACGCGCGCGCCGAATCCATGGTGCGCGCCATCGCGCAGCTTGCCCGCAGCATGTCCATTATCACGGTCGCCGAGTACGTGGAGACCGCGGAGATTGGCGAGCGCGTGGCATCCCTCGGTGTCGACTACGGGCAGGGATTCGCGATCGGGCGGCCGATCCCGTTCGCCGACCTGCTCACCGAATTACCGGTGCCAGACCCCGCGGACGAGGCGAGCACCCACAACGCCCAGATCGCCCGCATCGATCAGGTGGCGCAGACGCACCCGGCGGGACAGACGGACGAATCTGACCAGATGATTGAGGAACCGGCTCCGGTGACCTGGTATGCCAGCCCCTGGCGGTAAGGATCGCCTGAGCACACGCTCACGCACCCTGGGCACCCTTGCCGCGGGTGTGGTTCTCGGATTCTGCGGCGCACTCGCCGGAGGCGCGCTTGCCGAGCGTGCCCCCGACACCACGCACCCGGCCAACCGCGCGGCGCTGCCGTGGGAAGAGGCCAGCCTGTTCGCGGAAGTCTATGAGCGCATCAAGCGTGACTACGTGGACGAGGTTGACGATCACGCGCTGATGGAGAAGGCGCTGCGCGGCATGGTGGCGGCGCTCGACCCCCACTCCGCCTACCTCGACAGCTCCGAGTTCGAAGAGATCCGCCTGAGCACCATGGGGTCCTATCCGGGTGTCGGAATCGAAGTGGCGGCCGAGGACGGGGTGGTCAGAATTCTCAAGCCCCTGGA
>PLEC01000022.1:0-11838 GCA_003136935.1 Gammaproteobacteria bacterium | reverse complement strand
CACAGCGTGACGTGGCAGACCCTCGAGCCGGGCTACGGCTATGTACGGATCACGAGTTTCACGGAGACGACTTCGAATGAGCTCAGCCATGCGATTAGCCTGCTAAAGCGTGACAATCCATCCGGATTGAGCGGCTTAGTGCTCGATCTGAGAAACAATCCCGGTGGAGTCCTGGAAGCGGGCGTCGCGGTCGCCGACGATTTCCTGGAGAGCGGCGTCATCGTCACGGCGGACGGGCGCACCCCGGAAGCACGCTTCGAGATGGATGCCACACCCGGAGATCTCCTCAACGGCGCGCCGCTCGTGGTGCTCGTCAACAAAGGCTCGGCGTCCGCTTCAGAGATCGTGGCGGGTGCATTGAAGGACCACGGGCGGGCACTGCTCGTGGGCCACAGGACCTACGGCAAGGGCTCGGTGCAGACGGTGATACCGCTCGCCCACGGCGGGGCGCTGAAGCTCACCACCTCGCGCTATTTCACGCCCTCGGGAGCGTCCATCCAGGGCAAGGGCATCGTGCCGGATGTGCTGGAGAGTGGCGCCGAAGTGCCGCCGGCTGAGCTGCTGACCGGGCGGGGATCCGCGCCCCTCAGCGCGCGCGACCCAGGGGTGCGCACGGCGTTGCGGAGCCTCAGGGGCGAAGTCGCACACGCGCGTGCCTCTCCCGCTGCGCTGACGGTCCGCAACGTCTTCCCTTAAGCGCGCTTCCCCGTATCCTCGCGGCCATGCTGGCATGGCTCATGGACTGGGTATTGCATCTCGACCGTCACCTGCTCGAGGTGCTGACCGACTATCGCGCGTGGATATATCCGCTCCTGTTCGCGATGATCTTCGCCGAGACCGGGTTCGTGGTGACGCCGTTTCTGCCCGGGGATTCGCTGCTGTTCGCGGTCGGTGCGCTGGCCGCCATTGACTCGAGCGGCACGCTGACGGCGCCGCTTGCCTGTGTCGTGCTGGCGGCGGCGGCCGTGCTCGGCAATATCGTGAACTACAGCATCGGACGCGCCATCGGCCCACCGGCCTTCAGCGGCCGCTACCGGCTGCTGCGGGTCGAATACCTGCATCGCACCGAGGAGTTCTTCCGCCGTTACGGCGGCATGGCGATTTTCCTGTCGCGCTTCATGCCCATCATCCGCACCTGCGCGCCCTTCGTCGCGGGCGTCGGACGCATGCCCTACCGCCGCTTCCTCGCCTACAACCTCGCCGGAGGGTGCGCGTGGGTGGGCCTGTTCATTTGCGGCGGCTATCTTTTCGGCAACGTGCCGCTGGTAAAGCAGCACTTCGGGTTCGTCACGCTCGCCATCATCGCGCTGTCGCTCCTGCCGGTGGCGGCCGCGTGGCTGCGCCGCGCTAGTCCATAGGCGNNAGCAGCGCCAGGTTCGGCAGTGAGCTCACGAGGAAGCCAACGTGGCGCTGGTCCGGAGCGCGGGTGTAACCGTAGAAGTAAATCGCCCGGCCGATAATAAACAGCGCCCCGAGCGCTGCCGCGATGGCCGGACTCCAGAAATGGGCGAACATCACCATCGAGGGCACGAAGATCACGAGTTGCTCGAGCGTGTTCATCTGCACGCGGAAGTAGCATTCGAAGGTCGCATTGCCGGTGGTCGCCGGCGCCGGCACGTTGTAGCGCACGCGCGCGCGGCCTACAGCCCAGCCAAACGCGAGGAACTCCGCGAGCGCGAGCGCGATGACCAGATGCACCAGTGACATGAGACCTCCGGCTTTCGCGGCCACAATGGCACAATGCGCTCATGAGCGACAAGGCCCGCGGCTACGCGCACCGCATCGACATCAGCGCCGGGGCGCAGCATGTGTGGCGGGCGCTGACAGACAGTGAGCAACTGCGCCTGTGGTGCTCGCCGGGCGCGGAGATTCGCGCGCGCCAGGGTGGCTCGTTCCGCGCCAGCGTCGACCGCATGACCGAGTTCGAGGCGCACATCGACGTTTACGAGCCGGATCGGCGCCTGAAGCTCATATACCTGCCCACGCCGGGCGCGCCGCCGGCGGACCGCGCGATGAGCGATGATTTCATCCTCGACGCCGTGCCGGAAGGCACAATCGTGCGGCTGCTGGGTGCGGGCTTTCCGGTAAGTGACGCCTGGGAGACGCAGTACCTGCGCCTGCGCAGCGGCTGGAGCCAGGCGCTGGCGCGCCTGAAGGTGTTGGTCGAGAAACAACTCCAACAAGGAGTCCATTCATGACCGGGTTTCTGCTGCGTGCGGTGATCACCGCGATCGGATTGTGGCTGGCAACAGTGTGGGTGCCGGGCGTGCACATTGACGGGGTCGGCACGCTGTTGCTGGCCGGGGTGCTGCTGGGTGTCGTGAATGCCGTCGTCAGGCCGATCGCGTTCATTCTCACCCTGCCGATCACCATTCTTACGCTGGGACTTTTCCTGCTGGTGTTGAATGCCGCGATGGTGGGGCTGGTGGCCTGGATCCTGCCGGGATTCCATCTTCCCGGTGGTTTCAGGGCGGCGCTCCTGACCGCGATCATCGTGTGGCTGACCGGCTGGGTCTGTTCCTGGTTCATCGGGCACCGCGGCATCGAACGCTTCGCGCGGCGCTGACGGCTGTATCGCACCTAGGCGCGCTAGCCGACGAGCGCCCGGCCCACGCGGCGATAGAGCAGGTAGATCACCAGCGCGAACACAGCGCCGCCGAGCCAGACCGCCGGGCCCCCGGCGAACGAGTCGCCCACGAGCGCCAGCGGAAAATCCTTACCGGAAAACGCGACCAGCGCGGCCACCAGCACTCCGATGAGGCCTTCACCGACGATCATGCCTGAGGCCAGCAGCACGCCCAGTTGTTTGGTGGCCTCGGGCTTCGCGCGGCGTTCGGCATGCCGGTCATACATCCAGCCGGCAACCGCACCCACCACGACCATGAGCGTGCTCTGCGTCGGCAGATAGATGCCAAGACCCACGGCCAGCGGCGAGAGGTGCGCCCCAGGCTTTAACCTGCGCAGTAATGCGTCGGCGGCTATGACCACTACTCCGATGAGGCCACCGACCTGGATCAGGCTCCAGTCGACGTTGTTCTGGATGACCCCCTGAGCCAGTGCCGATATCAGGCCGGCCTGCGGGGCCGGCAGCGGATGATCGTGATGCGGCCCCGGAGCGCCGGCGAAGCCGTAGGCGCGGTTCAGAAGATCAAGAATGGGCGGAATGATCGCGGCTCCCGCGACCACCCCGACCACCAGCGCCACCTGCTGCTTCCACGGGGTGGCGTCAACAAGCTGCCCGGTCTTAAGGTCCTGCAGGTTGTTGTTGGCAATCGCAGCGGCGGTAAAGACCACCGCGGTCACAAACAGTGCGTAGGCGACCAGGGCTTTCCCGATGTCGGGAGATGTGTTGGCACGCAAGCCGAACACCAGTATCAGCGCGAAGCCGATGACGGCCAGGATCCCGATGCCCGACAGCGGGCTGTTCGATGAGCCGATCAGGCCAGCCATATAGCCGCAGACCGCGGACACGAGAAAACTCATGATCGCGATGTAGAGCACGCCGCTGATCACGAGCCACACCACGTGCTCCCCGAGTCCGCTCTTCATCGCGAACTGCGCCAGCAATACCCCGACGGGCAGCACACACAGGAGCGAGGCGATACCGACCACACCGATCGGGATGTCCTGCTCGGTGCGCGGCAGCAGTGCTGCGTTGCCTGCCGCGCGCGCGCGTGAGGCGATCATTGCCGAGCGCAGGCCCGCGACCACCGGCTTCACGAGCTTCGCGAGCGTCCACACCGCCGCCACCCCGATGGTACCCGCCCCGACGAAGCGCACCTTGTGGCTCCAGGTGTCATGCGCGAGGCCCTCGAGCGCGGAAAGTGCCAGGGTCGCGTCGGTGGCCGAGAGCGCCGAGTAGTGCGGCACGCCCCAGACCCAGGCGATGATGGCGCCCACCAGCATCGCCACGCCGACCCACAAGCCAACCAGATGCCCGACACCAAACAGCGCGAACGACAGGAGAAAGTCGTAGCCCGTGACGCCGCGTTCGCCCACCCGGAAGGTGCGGGCGACATCGCTGGCGAAGATTCGCGTCGCTGTGATCAGCGAGAATGTGCCGGAGATCACCGAGCCCCACAGCAGCGCGCTTAAGCCGGCACGGCTCTCTTCCACGCCCGCGCCATGCTCGGCGCTGCCCACCTTGAGCACTTCGGCGCAGGCAACCCCTTCCGGATAGGGCAGATCCGACTGCGTGACCAGCGCGCGGCGCAGCGGAATCGAATACATGACACCGAGGATCCCGCCGAACATGCAGATGCAAAAGGACACCCAGTACGGAAAGCCAGTCCACCACCCGATCATGACCATGCCGGGCAGCACGAAGATGATGGAGGAGAGCGTGCCGGCCGCGGAGGCGACCGTCTGCACGACGTTGTTCTCCTGGATCGTCGCGCTGCGAAAAGCGCGCAGTGCTGCCATCGAAATCACTGCCGCCGGTATCGAGGTCGCAAAGGTCAGGCCCGCCTTGAGCCCGAAGTAGACATTGGCCGCGGTGAACACCACGGTGATCAGTACACCCAGGATCAACCCACGCAGCGTCAGCTCCGCCCGGGATTCCGTGCTCATATTGTCAGCCCCCGTCTTCTTTGATTTCTTTCTGGTCGCCTGAGTGCGCGCTCAACCATGCGCGCGCAGCGCGTGTTCGAGTGCCGTGGTCAACGGCTTCATGAAAAATGTTTGTTCTGGTGTTAGCTGCGCCTCGACGCCGTGCCGCTGCAGAGCTCCTGCCACGACCGGACCCACTGCCGCGACCAGCGTTTGTCTGAGCGCCGCGCTCACCGTTGCCGCCGGTGCGACCGCGAACAGGCGCTCCACCTGCGGTGTGCTGGTGAAAGCGATGGCGTCCACGTGGCCTGCGGCGAGGCGCGCCAGCAGCCCGCGCACCGCGGCATCATCGGTGGCGTCGCCATACACGTAAGGGGCAACGCTGAGGACGGTGGCGCCCGCGGCCTCGAGGAACCCGGTCAGCGGCGGGTTCGGCTTGTCGCCGGCCAGCTGCACGCCTACCCGGTGTCCCTTGAGATCCGCGCCGCCGAGGCTCGCGATGATGCCGGGGGTGGTGGGCGGTTCCGCGGCAAGATCGCTCCGCAGTCCCACCTCGCGCAGCGCCCGCGCCGGCTTCGGACCGCGGGTGATCTTGCGCACCTGCGCGAGGGCCTTGAGGAACGGATCTTTGAGCGCCGGCTCGTGGCGCTCGATGCAGCTGAGGATGCGTCGCAATCCCTCGCCGGTGGTGAGGATCAGCTCATCGCAGGACCCATTCGCGAAGCTGCGCGCGAACACCAGCACCAGCGACGGGTCCGGAGCATCGCGAATGGTGATGAGCGGACAGCGCACGACACTCGCGCCGCGCCGCTCGAGCATGGCGGCGAAGACTTCGAGCTCGCGCGTCTCCGGCACCGCAATGGTGCGACCGGCCAGCGGTTGTGGATCCATAAGCGGCCATCTTAGCCTCGCTGCACGCGGCCTGCGCGACCGCGACTGGCCTGGCGGGCGTAGCCGGGGACACCGCAGACTCAAGTCGCCCGGGCATTACTGGTGCGAGCGGGACCCCCGCGGCACGCGGTATGCTGCGCAGGTGATGCGGGCCAGGCAATGGATCCGCAGGAAGGACCGCAGGTGCTCAAGGTATTCGTAGGCCTCCTGGTGTTGGTATTGCTGGGTGTTGCGGGGTTCGCGTGGGGCACGCTGCACTGGGCCTACTCCGACGGCGAGCGCGCCGGCTACGTGCAGAAATTCGCCCACAAGGGATGGCTGTGCAAGACCTGGGAAGGCGAGATGGCGATGGTCACCATGCCGGGCACCGTCGCCGAGAAATTCCAGTTCACCGTGACCAACAGCGCCGTCGCTCAGAAGCTCAATGCCGTCATCGGCAAGCGCGTGGCGCTGCACTACGAGCAGCACAAGTGGCTGCCGAGTTCCTGTTTCGGCGACACCGAATACTTCGTGACCGACGTGCGCGTGGCGGAATAGCCTCGCGGCCGCGCGCTACGCGCGCTCGCCACGGTGCCTGGTACAGCGCGTACGGTGTGTCCGTACTGGCTCAGTGCACACCCGCCATCAGCTTCTTCACCAGCGGCGTGAGCAGGAGCATCACGGCGCCAACGATCACCCCGTACCAGAATATCTTCAGGAACAGGCCCGGCAGGGACTCGAGATGACTCGCGTCGTACTGCCCGGTGAGCACACCGGCGAGGTTGCCGCCGAGTGCGAGCGACAGGAACCAGACTCCCATCGCCTGCCCCACGAACCGTTGCGGCGCGAGCTTGCTCATATACGACAACCCCACGGGCGAGAGGCACAACTCGCCGCAGGTGTGCAGGAAGTACGTCAGCACCAGCCAGGTGGGCAGCACCAACTGGCCGGCCAGCACGTGCTGCGCGGCGAAGTACATGACGAGGAAACCGAGTCCCAGGAATATGAGCGCAACGCCGAACTTGGTGGACGCCACCGGATCGCGGCCGCGCTTGCCGAGCGCGATCCACAGCGCCGCGAACACGCCCGCGAGTGTGATCACGAAGAACGGATTCACCGCCTGCAACACGCCGGCAGGCATCTCCCAGCCGAAAATGTGGCGGTCGGTATAGCGCTCGGCGAACAGGTTGAAGGAGCCGCCCTGCTGGTAGTACCCGGCCCAGAAGGTGGCCGAGGCGACGAACAGCGCCACCATGACGAGCGCGCGCTTGCGCTCCGCCGCGGTCAGTCCCGCGAAGAACAGCAGATACACGAAGTACGCCAGCGCGAGCAGCCCGTAACCCCAGGAGGCCGCGCGGACGAGCACGGCAGCGTCGAGCGTCACGATGCGGGTGAGGGCGAGGATCACGATCACTGCGACTGCCGCGAGGAATACGACGACCGGGGTCCACGAGCCCCGCCGCTCGTGCGCGGGTTGCAATCCTGCAGCGCCGAGGTAGGAACGCGTCCATAGGAACTGCGCCACGCCGAGCGTCATGAACAGCGCCGGCAGCGCGAATCCAACGCGCCAACCGAAGGCCGCGGCGCACAGCGGAACGAAGAACGAGCCGAGGGCCCCCCCGATATTGATGCCCATGTAGAAGATGGAGAAACCCGCATCGCGCCGCGCGCCTCCTTCCGGGTACAGCGACGCGACGATCGCGCTGACGTTGGGCTTCAGCAGCCCGACCCCCATGGCGTTCACCAGGAGGCCGAGGAAGAAGATCGCGTGATTGCCGATCGCCAGCAGGACGCTGCCGGCGGCGATGAGTATCCCGCCGCTGATCACTGCACGCTGTGCGCCGAGCAAACGGTCGGCGATCCAACCCCCGAGCAGTCCCAGCAGGTACGTGCTGCCGAGGAACAGGCCGAAGATAGAGCTCGAGGTCTTGTCATCCAACCCGAGGCCGCCCCTGGATACCGCGGCCACCATGAACAGGATCAGGACGGCCTGAATGCCGTAGTACGTGAAGCGCTCCCACATCTCGGTGAGGAAGAGCGTCGCGAGGCCGCGCGGCTGGCCGAAGAGGGTGGGGCCCGGCGCGGGTGTCAGGGGTGCGGCGTCGGTGGCGGAGTTCATTGTTGGAATACCTGGGGCAGCTCACCGGGTGCGCGATGCGCGCGAGTCTGACCCAGGCGCGGCCGGGCGCGCAAATCCGCTAATCCATCGGCCGAAATCGCAGGAAGCGATTTCGGCGGACAGCAGCTGCGTTTCCGCCGGCCAAAGGCGTGACTTTGGCCGGCTGCGGCGGTGCCAGCCGAGGTTCCGCAGTGTTGACGCGCCTAAGGACTAAGGGTCGTCGGCGTTTTGCTGGACTTTCGGGGTGCGCACGCGCGAGAGCATGCGCGCCATGATGATGCCCCCTTCGTAGAGCAGGTACATCGGTATGGCGAGCGAGCATTGCGAGATCGCATCCGGCGGCGTGAGCAGTGCCGCGAGAATGAAAATCCCGATCAGCACGTAGCCGCGACTCCGCTTGAGCTTCTCGATGCGCACCACCCCCATGACAACCAGCAGCACCACCGCCACCGGCACTTCAAAGGCGAGCCCGAAGCAGAAGAACATGGTGAGCACGAAGTCCAGGTACTGGTTGATGTCGGTCATCATCGCCACGCCCTTGGGAGTGGTGCCGGCGAAGAACTGGAACATCACCGGGAAGACAAAGTAGTACGCAAACGCGATGCCGACATAGAAGAGAAGAATCGAGGAACCGAGCAGCGGCACCGCGAAGCGCCGCTCCTTGCGATACAGCCCCGGCGCCACGAACGACCACAGCTGGTAGATGACGTACGGCATCGCCGCGAGCAGTGCGGCACAGAACGACAGCTTGAAGGGCGTCGTGAACGGCGACATCACGCCGGTGGCGATGAGGTTGCTGCCCTGCGGGAGCTTGGCGAGCAGCGGCTGGGCGACGAAGCTGAACAGATCATTGGAGTAGTACACGCACGGGATGAACGCGATGCCGACGGCCACCAGCGCGCGCAGCAGCCGGTCGCGCAACTCCAGCAGGTGCGAGATCAGCGTGCCCTCGGCGAGCGCCTCAGGTTCNNCGGGCCATGGAGCGCGCTCTGCCCACCCAGCGGCCAACCTCGGAGACGACGCGCGGCAGCTTCTCCGGCCCCAGCACGATCAGTGCCAGGACGAAGATGATCAGGATTTCCGAGAACCGGCCTTCGAACAGATCAGGTGCTCCGTTCGTTCTTCGCGTCGGCCTTGGCTGCGACCTCCGGGAACTCCGCATCCGTGCCGTCGGACCGGATCTGCTTCGGCGGGGTGCTCTGCTCTTCCTCGCCCTCGCTCATCGCCTTCTTGAACCCGCGCACGGCGTGTCCCAAGTCCGAGCCCACGGTGCGCAGCTTCTTCGCGCCGAACACCACCAGCACGACGAGCAGGATGATCACCAGCTCGCGCATTCCGATACCCATAGCTCACGACTCCTAAGTCCCCGCTGCGGCGGGGAAAGATCAAGGGATCATAGGTCAAATGAGCCCCAGTAACCGCAGAAGTTCGCCCGATTGCGGGCCTCCGTCACGCTCTCTCCGGGGGGCTCTGAAGCCAGAAGGTAACCGGACCCTCGTTGGTAAGCGATACCTGCATGTTCTCGCCAAATACGCCTGCTGAAACATGGGCATACGAGGCCCGCGCGCGCTTAAGCAGATGCTCGAACAGCCGCCGTGCATCGGCGGGAGCCGCGGCCGTGCTGAACCCCGCGCGGGTCCCCTGGTCCGTGTCCGCGGCGAGGGTGAACTGGGGCACGAGCAGGAGCGCTCCACCGGTGTCGCGCACCGACAGGTTCATCTTGCCTGCGGAATCGGCAAACACGCGGTAAGACAGCAGCCGCTCCAGCAGCCGCTCGGCAGCGCTCGCATCGTCGCCTTTAACCACACCGATCAGGGCGAGGATGCCGGCGCCAATCGTCGCGACCCCGGTTCCGGCAATGCGGACCTCGGCGCGGCTCACGCGCTGGATGAGAGCGATCATGGAGGCGCGATTGTGGCATTTGGTCGGGCGAGTCCGCTAAGATTCGGGGCCGTTTTTTTGCGGCAGGGAGATCAGATGACGCGCGGCGCGCGGATCGCAGGACACGCAGGGCTGGCGCTCGCGGTAGCGGCAGCGTGCGCTTTCGCAGCCCCAGCCTGGTCACAACAGGCGGCATCCCCGGCAGCTGCGGCCGCCACGGCCGCGCCGGCGCCGCTCGTCGGCAATGCCGCGCGCGGCAAGGCGCTCTCCTACACCTGCCTCGGTTGCCATGGCATCGACGGCTACAAGAACGCCTACCCTAATTACAGTGTCCCGGAGCTCGAGGGCCAGCACCCCGAGTACCTGGCCGACGCTTTGCATGGTTACCGCGATGGCGACCGCGCGCACCTGACCATGCACTCACAGGCCTCCACACTTTCCGACCAGGACATCCTGGACATCGCAACCTACTTCGCAGGCAAGCCGCTGAAGGCCACCGGCAAGCTCGCGGGCGGGGTGCCAAAGGCGGCAACGCTGTGCGTCTCCTGCCACGGCACCGACGGGATCGGCATCGTGCCCAGCTATCCGTCGCTCGCCGGCCAGCACGAGGACTACCTGGTGCGCGCGCTGGATGAGTACAAGAAGGGCGGCCGCAAGAACCCGATCATGAAGGGCTTCGCGTCGAACCTGACGGACGACGATATCGACGTCATCGCCGGCTACTTCAGCCAGTTGAAGCCCTCGCTCGCCACCGAAGAGCGGCCGTACACGCGCTTCACCGTGCACTGATCCCAAAAACCACACGGAACGCTACGTTTGCGCGCCGGATCAGGAGCCTTAAGGCTCCCATAAGCTTCTATTTCTATTGTTCGGCTCGGAGCCGACCGCCCGCTGTCCCGGAGTTACCATGAAGCTGCTGAATCTCATCAGGAAACCCCTCATTGCCGCGATCCTCGGCGCGGCCGCCATCGCCGTGCCCGTGAGCGCGCTGTATATCGCCGGAGCCACGCGCGCGGTGGCGACGCCAGCGGCGCCGGCGCCGGCGGCTCCCATGGCGGGGCCGGCCACGGCGCTCCCCGACTTCAGCACCATGGTGCAGCGCTACGGCCCGGCGGTGGTGAACATCAGTGTCGTTACCAAGACGGCGGCGATGAACTCGCAGGGCGATGACGAAGATTCACCGGACAACGGCGGTAACGACAACAATCCCTTCGGACCCAACAGCCCATTCGCGCCGTTCTTCCGCGGGCTGCCATTCCAGTTACCGCAGCCGGGTCCCATGCATGGTGAAGGCTCCGGTTTCATCGTGCGCGCGGATGGAGTCATCATGACCAATGCGCACGTGGTGGACGGCGCCAGCGAAGTCACGGTGCGGCTCACCGACCGGCGCGAATACACTGCCAAGGTGATCGGCGTCGACAAGCGCTCGGACATCGCGGTTCTGAAGATCGCCGCGAAGGATCTGCCGACTGTCAGGATCGGTGACTCGCGCGAGCTTAAGGTCGGTGAATGGGTACTGGCGATCGGCGCGCCGTTCGGCTTTGAAAACAGCGCCACCGCCGGCATCGTGAGCGCCAAGGGACGGACCCTGCCGGATTCCGGCTACGTGCCTTTCATCCAGACCGACGTGCCGATCAACCCCGGCAACTCCGGCGGGCCGCTTTTCAACATGCGCGGCGAAGTGGTCGGCATCAACTCACAGATCTACAGCCGCAGCGGCGGCTACATGGGCGTGTCGTTCGCCATCCCGATTGATGTCGCCATGCAGGTCAGTGAGCAGCTGCAGGCCACCGGTCACGTGTCGCGCGGCAAGATCGGCGTGGTCATCCAGTCGGTAACCCAGGGTCTGGCCGACTCCTTCGGCCTGCCGCAGCCCGAGGGCGCGCTGGTATCGAGTGTCGAAAAAGGCGGACCTGCCGAGCACGCGGGCGTCGAGGCAGGGGATGTGATCCTGAAGATCAACGGCCAGGCGCTCAAGGACTCCAGCGAGCTGCCGGTAGCGGTCGCGAGCATCAGTCCCGGGACCGATGTTGCACTTACGATCTGGCGCAATCACAGCGCGCGTGATGTCACGGTCAAGCTCGGCGCGCTTGAGGACAAGCGCACCGCGTCCAACGCGCCCGCACATGCGGGCGGCGGCAAGCTCGGCCTCGCCGTGCGGCCGCTGACTTCCGACGAGCAGCGCCAGGCCAACGTCCGGGGCGGACTGCTGGTTGAACGCGCGAGTGGGCCTGCGGCCGAGGCCGGGATTCAGCAAGGCGACGTGGTGCTGGCCGCCAATGGCGCGCCGGTCACGAGTGCCAATGACCTGACGAGTGCGGTGGAGAAGTCCAAGGGGCACATTGCGCTGCTCATCCAGCGCGGCGAGACGCGCCTGTTCGTGCCGGTGCGGGTCGGGTAGTTCATCGGCCGAAATCGCA
>PLEC01000122.1 GCA_003136935.1 Gammaproteobacteria bacterium | reverse complement strand
GTATGATCAACCCACCGCGTGCTTTCTATAAAGTGCGTCACTGAGTACCAGGCGAGCAAAGTGACCATGCACATGAGGACGAGGGCTGCAATGAACGCGGCGGTGACGGCGTCTTCGATTGACCGTCGGAACACAAGTTTGCTTGCAAGGAGGTTCATTGTGTCCCATATCGGGCGCTACAGCCTGAGCGGCTTCGACCGTAGCACGCTCGGGCAACTTAGGCTCAGACGGGGGCAACTACATCCGTGGAGAAAGCATGTGAAGACTCGAAACATGTGAAGGCCATCACACTTTGCTGCGCGTCGTGGCCCCTTCCGGTTACAGCTTCACAGAGAACCACGCGAGCGGGCGCCTCACTTCAAAGATCGAGCTGATCTGGACGCGTCGCTGAAGCTCTTGGTATTGAAGTCCGCGAACTGAAGATTCTGGAACAGCTGCACCACGCAGGGCCTGGCATGCGGCCGCGACACGGGCGGCTCCGCGGTAATCAGGTTCGAAGAGCCGATCTGCGGCGTCGGCGGAACAAGTACCACCTGCGCATGCGCGGCAGCGGTGGCGAACATTGCGACGCCTGCGAGCAGCAGCGGGCGCACATTAAGGAAAGTCGCCGTTCCCCTGGCCATGACCTGGCTCCCTTGATGTTTTTGGCAATATCAAATGGGCGCACAACGTACCACGGGGATTTCCGCTGACGTCACCCGCGTGGTTCCATGGAAAGCGCGCTCCGGCTTGCGCTCCTCCTGTCCCCGGCCTAGATTTCAGAAGAGGAAATGGGCGCCCAACCGCCTGTCAACTGAACGCCGGCTGAAGCGTTTGGGCGACTAGCTGCCGCACACGATCGGTCATGCGTGGTCGGCAGGGGTAATTCGCGCGAGGTGATAAACGTGCTGAAGAAACTGATCTGGGTTCCCGTGGTCGCGACGCTCCTGGGCGCAAACGGGTGCGCTTTGCAGGTTCGCACGGACGCCAACACCGCCCTGATCCATGCATGCCACAGCTTTGACTGGGCGGGATCATTTCGCGGTAACACTTCCTTACGAACCACTATCGCGAACCCGCTGAATGAAAGCCGCCTGCGCGCGGCCATCGCGGACCACCTGCAGTCCATGGGCGTGACGCAGGCCAGCGGCAAGGCGGATTGCCTGATTGGCTACGGCATCGGTGCCAGTAACGTGATCGTCGGCGGACCCTATCCTGGCTGGGGTTGGGGTGGGGGCTGGGGTTGGCGCGGGCCGTACTGGGACGGCGTCGGCTGGTATGGGCCGGACGTGATCCGCCAGGGAATTATCGGCGTAGACATCTACGATGGGGCGAGCCGCGAACCCATGTGGCACGCGTCTGTTGACCAGGACCTTACCGGGGCCAAGGGGGCCGAGGCCGAGAAGCGTATCAACGCCGCCGTGCAGGCCATCTTCGCCAAGTACCCGGGCTGAGCGCTCGCGAGCGGATCCCTTCACGTATGATTGTCGTGACCGCGAGCACGGTGCGGATTCGCGTACCCGCGCATAAATGGAATCATCAGCCAAGGGAATGCCGCTAATGTCCTCACTCCGCTCCGCAGTCGGCGCGCTGGCGCTGCTCGCCGCCATCGCGACCTCATCTGCCACCTCCGTCCTGCCGGGCATGCAGCTGCACGCCGCCGTGCCGCCGGGCACCGCGCGCCTCATGGTCTTCGGAGGACGCAGTGCCGCGCAGCTCGCGGGCACCGATCGCAAGCTCGACGCCGCGCTGGCGGACCTGGTGCGACATGCGTATCTCGCGCGTGCCGGTCACACGCTGCAGGATCTGCACGCGTTGAGTCCTGCCGCGCGCTTCGGCACGGGTCCGGGCGGGACTGCGCTGGTGGGCATCGATGCGGTGACGCGCGGTGACCCGCAGCGCCTGAAGGCCGGGCTCATGGGCCTGGGCCTGCAGCACGCCGCCGTATACGGCAACGACGTCGGCGGCCTCCTGCCGGTTGCGGAGATTTCCGCCGCCGCCGCACGCGATGAACTGCTCTCGCTGCGCGCCGCCATGTGGCACACGCGCGCGGGTCCGGTCACATCCCAGGGCGATTTCGCGCAAGGCAGCGTGGCGCTGCGTACGGCGCATTCCTCGATCACCGGCGCGGGAGTCACGGTTGGCGTGCAATCCGACAGCTTCAACTGCTACGCCTATTATGCGGCAAACCCCTCGAGTTACACCCAGTTCGGGATTACCAGCTATTACCCGCAGCCACCGAACGGGATCGCGAACCCCCCCGACGCCGCACAGGACATGGCGAGCGGCGCTCTGCCATCCAGCGTTAATATCGTGCAGGAGGCGGACTGCGCGAGCTTCGGCGGGCCCCTGCAGTTACCCTACACGGACGAGGGTCGCGCCATGCTGCAGATCGTGCACGACGTGGCACCCGGGGCGAGCCTCGCCTTCTTCGGCGGCGCTAACAGCGAGGCCGAATTCGCCAACGGCGTCACGGCGCTCGCAGGCGCCGGCGCCAAGGTCGAGGCCGATGACATCGGCTTCTTTGACGAGCCGTTTTTCCAGGACGGCATCATCGCCCAGGCGATCGACAGCGTCGCCGCCCAGGGGGTGGCGTACTTCGTCGCTGCCGGCAACGACGGTGAACTTTCATACGAGAACACCACGCCGGGTTTCAACACCCCCTCGACAACCCCGCCCGGCGAAATGCTCCTGAACTTTGACACCTCCGCCCAGACAAACACGGTCAGCCTGCCTCTCACTATCGCGTCCTTCATCCCCGGAGAACTCGCAGCGCTGGTCGTGGAATGGGACCAGCCGTACGCCACGAGCGGCCAGATCGGCGACGGTCCGGGCGCCACCAGCCAGATTGACGTGTGTGTCACGGCCCCACCCGGAGGCGATCAGATTCTGAATCTCAACGGCCAGGCGGCGACCTGCACGGGACCGAATGCCATCGGCACCGATCCGGTGCAGGTCCTCATCCTCGCAAACCCCGCCAACTCCGGTGCCAACACCCCGAGCGAAACGGTGAACATCCAGATCGGGCTCGTGAATGGCAGCGGCGCGCCGGGCCGGATCAAATTCGTGCTGGAAGATGACGGCGCCGGGAGCAGCATCAACCAGTTCAACACCTCGAGCCCCACCATCCAGGGGCACGCCAACGATGCCAACGCGGGCACGGTGGGCGCCGCGTTCTACGGNNCCGGTCCTGTTTGATGATGCAGGTAATTCGCAGACGCCGGTGGTCCGCCAGAAACCGGACTTTGTGGGCCCCGACGGCGTCAACAATACGTTCCTGGGCGGGACGGGGACGTTCGGCTACACCAATGGCACTGCCCAGTGTCAAATCAATGGTGCCTTCCCCAGTTTCTTCGGAACCTCCGCCGCAACTCCACACGTCGCGGCCGTCGCGGCGCTGCTGATGCAATACAACTCGACCCTCACGCCGGCGCAGATCTATACGGTGCTGCGCAACACGGCGTCTCCCATGGGAGCGGTGCCGAACTTTAATTCCGGCTACGGATTCATCCAGGCGGATGTGGCGATTTCGCAGGTCTCCGCGGGCCCCGTGCCCACGGGCCTTCCCCCGTCGAGTGGACACAGCGGCGGTGGCGGCCTTGACGCCGCCACACTGCTCGCGCTCGCAGGCCTCATCGCCCTGCAATTTCTGCGGGGAGCGCGCAACGCGCGCCGCGTGCAGCGCGTAGTGATCCGCCGCGCTGCGGCCCGCATCAGGCGCTGAGGGCTGCCAGCGCCGCGAGCAGTGCCTCGCCATTTGGCGAGCCCAGTCCGGTGCACGCATCCCAGCCCGGGCCGGCTTTGTAGGCGCCGTTATTGCCCTGGGTGATGTCGCGGAAGGCCTTGATACCGATCTGGTAGAAGGCGGCGTGCGGCTCGCCCACCGGCCGCCCGAGCTTCTGATTACAGCGCGCGATGAGCGCTGCCCACAACGGCGCGACGGCGCTCGTGCCACCAATCACCTGCGCCTCACCATCCACCAACACCTGATAACCGGTGAGCGGGTCGGCGTTGCCGGACACATCGGGCACGCCACGGCCTGGGCTGCCCGCGGGTGAGTTCGGCACCGCACTGCCCGCCTGCCAAGCCGGTAGCGCAAACACCGTGCTCACTCCCCCACCGGTGGCGCCATCGTCCGAGGCATCCTCGTTCCACACGACTTCGCTTGCGATCGCCGCGCCCTTGGCCGTGAGACGCGTGCCGCCGCAGGCAAGCGCATAAGGGCTCGAGGCCGGAAAATCCACGTGTGGCTGACCGTCACTCTCCCCGTCGCCGGAACCGCTGTCGCCTGCCGCCACCGTGACCGTCACTCCAAGCGCTGCGGCATCCTCGAGCGCGCTTTGCATGGCATCGCGTGACGGGCCCGTCCAGCCGTCCTCAGGGCCACCCCAGCTGATGGACATGACCGAAGGCCCGCGGGTGGCGTCATGTGCCGCCTGTGAAATCGCCTCGTAGAAACCCTGGTCCGTGTTAGGCGCGAAATACACCGCGACGGCCGCACCCGGTGCGAGCGAGCCCACCACCTCGATGTCGAGCATGACTTCGCCATCGGCATCCCCGCCGGGCGTATTGGTCGCGCCGGCGACCGAGACGGCGGTGACCGTGGGTGCCTTGGCAATCCCGAGCCCGCTGAAATAGTGCGCGAGATCGCTCGCGCTGAATCCCCCACCCAGCTCGATAATCGCCACGGTCTCCCCGCTGCCGTCGGTGCCGGCGGGAAAGCCATACAGTTCCCCGAGCTGCGGCGGTGTATAGCTGACGCTCGGCTGTGCCTTGGGCTTGCGCGAGCGCGGCTGTGCGACCGGCCGGCGATCAAGTCCGAGCACGGCGATGACGCCCGGTGGCAGCTGCGGCGCGTGACCGCAACCGACGTAGGGTTCGCGGCCGTCTTCGAACTGGTACTTGCCGAGCGTTACACGGAAGGCCCGTTGCAGCGACGTTGGCGTGCCGGACAGATGCAGCACGCGCCGCGCCGGGTCGCTGGCGAGCTCAGTGAGACCATGCGTACGCGCGAAGCGGCGCAGACTTTCGATGTCCGCCGGGTCCGCACCACAGTCGCGCGCGAACTGTGCGCGTGCGGCCAGGCGCGGCGCGTGCGGCCAGGACGCCGCCTGGGGCGCAGCCCCTGCTCGCCGGCGCAACACCAGGGTCACTTCAATCGGATCGGTGCCGGTGTGCGGGCCCAGGTATTTAAGCCCTGCGGGTGTGGTCCAGTGAGATGGACGCGCGTGACTTGCGCTCATGACGCGACTCCTTGCGCAGGAACAAGCCTTAAGATCAGCATGCGCGAAGGTGACACGTGAGGAAAAAAAAGCAAGCGGCAGCGGGGCGCTGCAGACGCTGACCTGCATGGTGATGCTGGCAAGCGGCGGTGCCTGCGTCGCGGATTCGACCGATACCGGGTTTGCAAACTTCGCCTTTGCCAGCGAACTCGGCTCGGGCATCTACGAGGTCGACGGACGCACCCTGCAGGTCTATCAACTGCAGCCCAGCTACAAGCTGCGCGCGGCCGCGCCGCGCGGTGGCCGTCCCGGAATCCGACTGGTGTTCCCGGTGACCGCGGGGTTCTTCGATTTCCAGCCCAGCGATCTCGTGCACCTGCACGTGCCCACACAGATCAACGCCCTGAGTCTTGAGCCCGGTGTCGAGCTCGACTATTGGCTAAACGACGCCTGGCACATCTACCCTTATGCCAAGGGCGGCGGCACGTTCGCCTCCTCGACCCAGATCAATGCGGTGATCTACGGCGCAGGGATCCGCAGCGATTTCGCGTTTCACGCTCTGGATGGTGCGGGACTGTGGCGGGCCGAACTCGCCTACGCCGGCGTTCACTACCACGACGCCGATCTGCCCAACGATTCCTTCACNNGCCCGCACCGTGCAGTTGGAGGGCGGCCTGATGTTCGGCGCCGCGCCCATGTGGGAGGTCCACGGCTTCACGCTGCCGCGAATCGGGGTCGGCTACCGGGTCGCCGGGGTGCTCTCGGGCTGGCGCCTGGTGATCGGCGATCCGTTCTGACAGACGACGCCGCGCCGCGTTCACGGCTTGAGTCCGTACACGTCCACCTCGCCGTACACGCCCCCTGAGCCATACACCCCGCCGGTGTTGTTGCCACGGGTGCCGACGTAGACCTTGCCGTTGGCCACTGTCGGCACCGTGAATTTCACGGCATTGCCGGCGGCGTTCGTGGTCACCAGTGAGCTGTTCCAAAGCTCGCTGGCAAGATTCGTCGCGTCATAGGCATGCAGCACCGCAGGTCCGCAGCCCGGCGACTGCGGCGTGCAGTACTGCGAGTTGTTCAGTGCCCAGACGATGCCGTTACTTGCCGCAGGCGTGGCCGAGACTGAGGGAGTCGACCCCGGAAAACCGAACGTCGAGGGTGATTGCGACGCGGGGAGGGTATTGAATAAGTTGCTCGAGTTGAAGACAAATGCGTTCAGTGGACCGTTGACCCCGGCGATGTAGAGGGTGCTGTTCCAGAAGGCGGCGGTCGCAAAGATTCCGGCACCGTGGTTGCCGACGCCGCATGGGACATTGCCCGCGCGATTGAGGAAGCACTGTCGTGCGTTCGCATCCCCCTTGCCGCCCATGCTGTCGCCGTTGAGCAGGTACAGCGCGCCGTCCTTACCGCCGCCGATAACCAGGTGCTGCGGCGATCCGGAAGGCAGGTTCAGCACCAGCGCCGAACCGCCCGAGCCAAAGTC
>PLEC01000103.1 GCA_003136935.1 Gammaproteobacteria bacterium | reverse complement strand
GGTGAGCGCGGCGGCGATCGCGGGCGCATCCTTGTCCGCGAGCACGCCGATTACGGCCCACGTCAATCCCGTCTGCCCGCGCGCCGCGCCCGCATGCGGGGGCCCCCGCTCCCGCAGCTGCGCGGCGAGCACCCGCGCGGCCGGTTCGTTGTGCGCGATGTCGAGGATCCACTCCACCTCACCGGGCACAACCTGGAAGCGCCCGGCGAGCCGCACCGCCGCCAGTGCGCCACTCACCGCCACCGCATCCAGTGGTTTAAGTCTGCCGCTGAGGGCGCGCACCGCGTGCCGCGCCGAGGAGTCGCGCGCATCAAGCGCCTCGAGCGCCGCGAGCGCAGTGGCGGCATTGCGGTACTGGATGGAACCAGCGAGCGCTGAGGGGGGCAGATCGCGCAGCGAGCAGTTCAGGCCCAGGTAATCCCAGCGTTCGCCGCTCACACGCCAGCTGAAATCGCGTTCGGCAACATAGTCTTTCGCGCCCACGGTGCTGATCGCCTCGTACACGCTCGCCGGCATGTCGGGAGTGCCGAGGACGGCGGGCCGGCCGGCGCGGAAAATTCCGGCCTTCTCGGCGCCGATGAGCTCCAGCGTGTCCCCGAGCCAGTCGCGGTGGTCAAAACCGACGGAGGCGAGCACCGCGACGTCCGCGGCGACGAGATTGGTGGCGTCGAGGCGTCCGCCGAGGCCGACCTCGAGCAGCGCGACGTCCACGGGGCGCGCGGTAAAAATGAGCAGGGCTGCGAGCGTGTTGTACTCGAAGAAGCTCAGGGTGATCGGGCCGCGCGCCGCCTCGATGCGCTCGAAAGCGCTGATCAGCTGCGCGTCATCCACCTCGGCGCCGTCCACACGGATACGCTCGTTGTAGCGCACAAAATGCGGCGAGGTGAACAGGCCGGTCAGGGCACCGCGGGCCCGCAGCAGCGCCTCCAGGTGGGCGGCGACCGAGCCCTTGCCGTTCGTGCCGCCGACCGTGATCACGGGGAAGGCCGGCGCCGCCACCCCCAGGGTGCGCGCCACCGGCGCGACGCGCGTCAGGTCCATGTCGATGGTTTTCGGGTGCACCGACTCCTGCAAAGTCAGCCACTCGGCGAGCGTGCGCATCGGCGCTGGCGATGAGGCTAAGGCGGCTTCAGGCAGCGGTCGCGGTGGGTGCGGCGGCCGGCAGTTTCAGCAATATCCGTAACAGTGCCGCGAGGCGATCGCGCATCTCGCGCCGATCCACGATCATGTCGATCGCGCCGTGATCGAGCAGGAATTCACTGCGCTGAAAACCTTCCGGCAGCGTCTCGCGCACGGTCTGCTGGATGACGCGGGGGCCGGCGAACCCGATGAGGGCGCGCGGCTCGGCCACATTCACATCCCCCAGCAGCGCCAGACTCGCCGACACGCCGCCGGTGGTGGGATCGGTCATGACCGAGATGTAGGGCAGGTGCGCCTGCGCCAGGCGCGACAGCGCCGCCGCCGTCTTCGCCATCTGCAGCAGCGAGTACAGCGCCTCCTGCATGCGCGCCCCGCCGCTGGCCGAAAAACACACGAACGGCCGGCGCTCCTGGATGCAGTAGTCGACGCCGCGCTTGAAGCGCTCGCCCACCACGGAACCCATCGAGCCGCCGAGAAACTGGAACTCGAAGGCACACGCGACGATTGGCAGCGCATTCAGGGTGCCCGCGAGAACGATCAGGGCATCGCTCTCGCCCGTGGCCTTCTGTGCCTGCGTGAGGCGGTCGCGGTAACGCTTGCTGTCGCGGAACTTCAGCGGATCCTCCGGGGTAATCGCGGCGCCGATCTCCCCGGTGCTGCCAGGATCCAGAAACAGGTCCAGCCGCTCGCGCGCGCTCAGGCGCATATGGTGGCTGCACTTGGGGCAGACGTTGAGATTGCGCTCGAGCTCGGCGCGGTACAGCACCGCATCACACGCCGGGCACTTGATCCACAGCCCTTCCGGAACCGAGCGCGTACGCCGCTCGGTCTTGATGCGCGAGGGCATGATCTTTTCGAACCAGGACATGGAATGCCGGCGCTCTTTGCCTAGGACGCACCGATCATAGCCGATCGGGCGTGTAGCCTTCCGGCAGCCCCACGGACGGCAGGCCGAACGCCTTCGGATAGCGCACTGCCAGCAGGTACAGCCCCGCGGCCGGAGCCGTCGCGCCCCCCTCGCGCCGATCGCGGCCCGTGAGCACCGCCTGTGCCCACTGCGGCGGCTCCTCGCCCTTGCCGATAGTAATGAGGAGGCCGGCGATATTGCGCACCATGTGATGCAGGAAGGCGTTGGCGGTTGCTTCGATGATCACAAAGTCGCCTCGCCGCTCAACGCCGATCCGCTCCATTCGCCGGATCGGCGACTTCGCCTGGCACTGGGAGGAGCGAAAGGCGCTGAAGTCATGCTCGCCTGCGAGCGTAACGGCCGCCTGCGCCATGACGGCCGCATCCAGCGGCCGGTGGATCCAGGTGGCGCGTTTGGCGAGCAGCCCCGAACGCACACCACGGTTGAGAATCAGGTACTGATAAGTGCGCGCTTCCGCGGAGTAGCGCGCGTGAAAATGCGCGGGCACGGGCATTGCCCACGAGAGGCTCAGATCCGGCGGCAGTTCGCTGTTCGCGCCGAGTACCCAGCTGCGTGCGCGGCGCGCGGCACCGGTGTCGAAGTGCGCGACCTGACCCCAGGCGTGCACCCCGGCGTCGGTACGACCCGCGCAGGTCAGGCTCACCGGCTCGGCGGCGACGACGCTCAGGGCTCGTTCAACCGCCTGCTGGATGGTTGTCGTGCCGGGCTGCGACTGCCAGCCCGCGTAGGCGGAGCCGTCGTACTGGACGCCGACGGCAATGCGGCTCATGCGTGGCGCTGTCCGCTGAAATCGCCGCAGGCGATTTCGGCCAATGGACTAAGGAAGCGACTCCATCAGGCGCTGGGCTTCCTGCTTCTGCGCGGCCGACCCCTCGTGGAGCACTTCCTCAAGGATGTTGCGTGCGCCGTCCGGATCGCCCATGTCCATGTACGCCCGCGCCAGATCGAGCTTGGTGCCAACTTCGCTCATCGTGACGGGCTCGAGGTCCGGCAACGCGAGGTCTTCGGAGGGCAGCCGCTGCGTGGCAGCGAACGCCGTGTCGGGCACGGTCGCGGTCCCCACGTCCAGATCGAGGCCATGCCCATTGTTCGAATGGGTGCCGGTCGCGGCGCCAACATCCAGATCGAGCGAATCGGGGGCGGGATGAGTGCCCGTGGCATCCCCGATATCTACGTCCACGTCATCGGCACCCAGCGCCCGCAGGCGCGAGGTCTGGGAGGGATCCTTCAGTGCGCCGCCCGCCTGGGTCGAAGCCGAATCGAGCTCCTTGGGATCGAACTGCCACGCGCCCGTGGTCGAGGTCTTTTCATGCGCGCCGGTGGCGTGCTGGTGCGCGTCCTCCATGAGGTGGCGCGTGTGATCGTCGAGACCTGCCACCAGCGTCGGGCCCTCAGCGAGTCCGGGCTGATCCACCGTGTCCGCGTGGTCGAGATCCAGGCCAAGATCATCGATGGCAAGTTCGGCGGTCTGGTCCGCGGCGGTGCCGCCTTGCTTGAGCGCGGTCTCGACCTTCTGGCGAATCGTCCGAGTGCCCGGCTGCGACAACGCCGGCTGCTCCACCGTCGGCTCGGCATCGCCGCCGACGACCTGGCGCATGGGCGCGGTCATCTGTCGCGTGGTGCCGGTGGTTCCCGGCAGGTAGGTGTTATCGAGGAGCGCGGCATTGCGATCCGTGACGTTGGTGGGTGATTCGCTGGCCGAATGACCCACGGCGGCACCGATATCCAGGTCAACGCCCTGCGCCGGGGCGGCCCCGTCCGGCTCGCCGAGGATGTCGAAATCGACACGACTCTGCCCGCCCTCCAGGTCGAGGTCCACGCCGCCGGCCGCAGCGCCGCTTACCGCGCCAGCGCCTGAGAACAGCGGATCTTCGGGGGCAAGCTGCTTGCCCATGATCAGAATCTTTTCCCACTCGCCGGGCGCGGAGTCATTGCGCGTGGAAGCCAGCTCGCGTGCGGTCTGCAGGAACTGCTCTTTGTTGCCCCACACGAAGAACACTTCCAGCAGTTTCAGCTTCAGGTCGCGCCGCGCCGGCTCGCGGCTGATGGCGATGCGAATCAGATCTGCGGCCTGGTCGTACAGGCCGTAGGCCATGTGGAAATCAGCCTCGGCGAGCGGATCGCCCTGATCGAGGTTGATGGCCGTCTCGCTGCTGATGGTGTCGTCAGCCGTGGTCGGCCGCGCCGGTGGCGCTGCCGGTACCGGGTCCGGAACCACGCGCGGACGTGGACGCGTGCCAGTCGTCTCCTCGACCAGGAAACTGTCTTCGGTCAAGGCGGGCGTGGCACCGCGCGATGGCGCATCGCCTGCGGCAAACCCACGGTTCACGGCGACGCCTGCTGCCGCGGCTGCGCCTCCGGCGACCGCGAGGCGGCCGAGCGAATCATCAAATTCCGCTGTGCGCCGCGAGCGCACGAACGTGAGGCCGAGCCAGACGAGCAGCGCCAGCGCGACGAGCGCGAGCACCCACCAATAGTCCTTGAGTGTGTCGAAAATCGAACCGCCCTGGGGCCGCGGGGCGGCAACGGGCCGCTTCGCGACTGGCGGTTTCGCGGCCACCGGCGGCACGACGGCAGGAGGCGGAGCCTCGACGGCAGGAGGCGGAGCCTCGACGGCGGCCGGCGGCGCAGCTTCCGCGGGTGTCTTCTGTTCGGCAGCGGCCGGCGGCGGTGGCGCCGGAGCGCTCACTGCCGGCGGTGTCGGCGCCGGGACTTCCGCAGCTGCAGGTTCGCCCTGCTTCGCGGCGAGCTGCGCCTGCAACCGCGCGAGGTCTGCATTGCGCATATCGAGCAGCCGCTTCTGGTCCGCGAGCTGCCCTTCGAGTTCCTGTACGCGGGCCTGGAGGCCCGCTTCGCCACCCTCAGCACCGGGTGTCGCGCCCGCCGCGGCGGACTGCGACGGGGTCACCAGGTGCAGGCGTCCTGGCTGCTCTGCGGTCGGAGCAGCGCCGCCCGCGCCACCGCGCCACGCGGCGTACTGGCGGCGAATCTCCGCATTCGCCTCCGCGCCCGAAACCGCCGCGGCCGCGGCCCCATCGGGAATTCGCAGCACGGCGCCGGAGCGCATCAGGTTCATGTTCCGGTCGAAAGCGCGCGGATTTGCCTGATAGATGGCTACCATCCAGCCTCTTGCACGCGCGGAGCCCGCGCTGCTGCCCGCCGTGGCGGCGGCAATCCGCGAGAGTGTCTCGCCACGTGTGACGAGGTGGGTGGAGCCCGCACTCTCCGCGGCGCTCGCATTCTCAGGCGGTGCTGCAGATGGCGTGGGCGTCGGCTCAGGCGCAGTCGCAGTCGCCACCGGCGGCGCTGCCGGGGTCGCCTCCGGAGCGCGCTCGATGGCGCCCTCGCGCGTGGCAGCCCCGGTGGTGGGTGCGCTGACCGGCGCACTGGCCACCGCCGACTGTGCCGGCGCGTAAACCGGCGGGTCGAGCAGCATGGTGTATTCGCGCACCAGGCGACCGTGCGACCAGTTCACCTCGACGAGCAGGGTAACGAAGGGTTCAGAGATCGGGTCGGTCGATTTGAGGCGGATGATCTGCCGGCCGTCAGCCGTGTGCTCGGTGTGCACCTGCACGCCGCTCAGGTAAGGCGGCCACTCGAGGCCGTAGCGCGCGAAGGTATCGCGCGACGCCAGTTGCGCCTGCACGCTGTTAACTTCGTCGGGCGCGACGTCAACGAGCTCGATCTCCGCGTTGAGCGGCGCATTCAGCGGCGACAGGAGATGAACATCTCCCAGACCTAAGGCAAACGCCGCTGACGGCAATGCCAGCAGCAATGCCACCGCCCGGCTTGAGCATTTGGCGACCATCAAGGCACCCCGGCAGACATCATTGGCCAAAATATCTTTTTAAAACAGAAAGATGGAGCGTAAGTTGCGAGTCCCCACGAATCCGGCGGCAATATAACTTAAATAGGCCCGTGGACCAAAGCGAACTGTGTCGCGGTTCGTAGTTGGCACTCTAGCGAACTGTGGAGTGGTTCGCGCTTATAAGGCTCTGGTGGCGGGGTTGCGGCTCCCACATCAGGCGCGCGGCGCGCCCGTGATGACCGGGGTGGCGGACTTCACGTCAGCGTTCTGCCCGCGCTGCCGCAGGTAGTGGTCCATGAGCACGATGGCGAGCATGGCCTCGGCAATCGGCGTCGCGCGCAGCCCGACGCAGGGGTCGTGGCGGCCGGTCGTCACGATCTCGACCGCCCTGCCCGCCGTGTCGATGGTGCTGCCCGGCACCTGGATGCTGGAAGTGGGCTTGAACGTCAGGTGCGCAATCACGTCCTGCCCGGACGAAATGCCCCCAAGCACGCCGCCGGCGTGATTGCTGCGAAAGCCCTCCGGCGTGAGTTCGTCGCGGTGCTCGCTGCCGCGCTGCGCGGCAGCGTGCGTGCCGGCACCGATCTCCACGGCCTTGACGGCGTTGATGCTCATGAGCGCATGGGCGATGTCCGCGTCGAGCCGGTCAAACACCGGCTCACCCAGTCCCGGCGGCACGCCGCTTGCGACCACGGTCACCCGCGCACCGATCGAATCCCCCGCCTCGCGCACCTTCCAGATCAGGGCTTCAAGTTCGGCGACCCGCTGGGGGTCGGGACAGAAGAACGGATTCTGGTATGCAAAGGCCGGCTCCTTAGCATCGAGCACCAGCGAACCGACCTGGCTGAGGTAGCCATAAATACGCACCCCCAGACGCGCGGCGAGATAGCGGCGCGCGATGGCGCCCGCAGCGGTGCGCATGACGGTTTCACGCGCCGAGGAACGTCCGCCACCGCGGTAATCGCGCACGCCGTACTTCTGCTGGTAGGTGTAGTCGGCATGGCCGGGACGGAAGCGGTCCTTGATCCGCTCGTAGTCACGTGAGCGTGCGTCGGTGTTTTCAATGAGGATGCCGATCGGCGTGCCGGTCGTAAGCCCCTCGAACAGCCCCGACAGGATGCGCACCTGGTCAGCTTCGCGGCGCTGACTGACGAAATGCGACGTACCGCTGCGGCGGCGGTCGACATCGGCTTGCAGGTCAGCTTCAGTCAGCGGCAGCCCCGGCGGACAGCCATCGACGATGCAGCCCATGGCCGGCCCGTGGCTCTCGCCGAAGGTCGTGACCGTAAAGAGTCTGCCAATGGTGTTGCCGGACATGCTCGTGCCGCGCCTTTGCTTAACGGATGCTCGCGCGCCGCGCCCGTGTCCCGAGCTGCTCGCGTGTCAGAAGGAACACACCACCCCCGCCGCGCTCCAACTGCAGCCACACGAAGGGCAATCGGGGGAACGCCCGTCGCACCGCGCCCTCGGTGTTCCCCACTTCGACAATCAACACTCCGTGTGGCCGCAGGTGCCGGCGCGCCTGGCGCAGGATGACCCGTACCGAATCAAGCCCCGCGCTGCCGGCGGCGAGTCCGACGCGCGGCTCGTGCCGGTATTCCGGCGGCAGCGAGCGCAACTCGGGGCTTCCCACGTAAGGCGGGTTGGACACGATGATATCGTAGGTGGCTCCCCCGAGCGCCGCGAAGTGGTCGGACTTGATGAGCCGCACGCGGCGCCCGAGACGCTGGCGACGCACGTTGATGGCGGCCACCGTCAGCGCCGCGTCCGAGATGTCCACCGCATCCACCCGCGCACGCGGCAGGGCGCCGGCGCAGGCAATGGCGATGCACCCCGAACCGGTACCGATGTCGAGCACGCGCCGCACGCGGCGGGCCTCGATCCACGGCGCGAAGCGCCGCTCGATGAGCTCGGCAATGGGTGAGCGTGGCACCAGCACCCGCGGGTCAACGTGCAGTGGCACTCCCGCGAACCATGCGACCCCGGTCAGGTATGCCGACGGGATGCGTTCGCGGATGCGACGCGTGAGGATCTCGCGGACACACCGCTGCCCGACTTTGCCGACCCGCCGCCGCCGGCTGACAACACCCGCGCGCGGCGCGGCCGGCAGCCCGAGTGCGTGCAGCGTCAGCGCCGCGGCCTCATCCCAGGCGTTGTCCGTCCCGTGCCCATAGAAGACCTGCGCGCGCTGCAGGCGCCGGGCGCCGCGCGCGATGAGCTCGTTCAACGTGATCCCCGGCACCCGCGCTCGTACGGCGCTCGAACGGGTGTGAAATAATTCGCTCATGGCAACACGTGTCCGTTTGCTGCTGGTCGCCGCCGCCATCTGCGCGGCGTTCGCAGGCTTCTGGCTCGCTCACCAACTTGACAGGCAAGCGCCCGAACTTGCAAGCGGCACGTGGCTGCCACGCGCAAGAGCGGTCGCGGATTTTCACCTGCTGGACGCCACCGGGCGGCCATTCACCCGCGCGGATCTCACCGGGGCACCGGCCCTGGTGTTCTTCGGCTTCACGCATTGCCCGGATGTGTGTCCGACCACACTCCTGAAGCTCGCGCGGATCAGGCATGAGGCGGCGTTGCCGGACCTGCGTGTGTTGTTCGTCAGCGTGGATCCCGAGCGCGACACACCGCCGGTGATCGGCATGTATGTGCACGCGTTCGATCCCACGTTTGAGGGCCTCACGGGGGATGTGGCGACGATCCGCAGGGTTGCCACCAACTTCGGCGTCGCCGTCAACCGCGTCGAGCTGCCGGGCGGGGACTACACCATGGATCACTCGGCGGTGGTGTTCCTGCTCGACCGGCAGGCACGCATCGCCGCGATTTTCACGCCGCCTTTCGAGGTGCCCGCGTTCGTGGCCGATCTGCGGCGTGCGGCCCCGTACCTCGGTCGTGGCAAGGGCGGCGCGACATGAGCGCCACCGATCCGGATAGCCTTGGGGCGCGCGTCTTCGTCGCGCTGCAGTACCTGCTGCCGCAGCACCTGCTGTCGCAGTTGGTGCACTGGGTGACGCGCAGCCGCGTAGGCTGGGTGAAGAACGCGCTCATCGACAACTTCGTGGTCAACTTTCACCCGGATATGAGCGACGCCGTGCAGGGCCAACCGCTGCAGTTCGCGAGCTTCAACGAGTTCTTCACGCGGGCGCTGCGTCCGGATACACGGCCGCCGGATCCGGATCCCAACACCTTGGTGTCGCCGGTGGACGGCACGATCAGCCAGATCGGCACGCTGGATGGTTCATGGCTGGTGCAGGCGAAGGGCCTGGCCTACACGCTCGAGTCGCTGCTCGCCGGGGACCCGTCGTGGCCGGCGCTCTTTCGGGGCGGCGCCTTCGCGACGCTGTATCTCGCTCCTTATAATTATCACCGTATCCACATGCCGCGTTCCGGCACGCTGCGCGCCGCGTGGTACGTCCCGGGCGCGCTCTTCAGCGTCAATGCCGCCACCGCCGCCAGCGTCCCCGGACTGTTCGCCCGCAACGAGCGCATCGTGTGCATATTCGAGGACGGCGCGCTGCAGTTCGCCGTCGTGCTGGTGGGCGCGCTGTTTGTCGGCAGCATGTCCACGGTATGGCACGGGGATGTCACCCCGCGCAGCCCGCGCAGCGGTGTGCAGTTGCCGCTCGATACTGCCTTGAGTCCGCTGACGCTGGCACGCGGCGCGGAGCTGGGCCGATTCAACATGGGCTCCACCGTCATCCTGCTGCTGCCGCCCGGACGCGGCGCCTGGCTGCCGGCACTCGCCCCCGGTGGCACGCTCCGGGTCGGCGAGGCGCTCGCTCACCTGACATGACCGCCGGCGGCGCGGACTGGCACCCGAGCGCCGCGCCCGCGCGCCTGAAAGCGCGCGCGGCACTGCTGGCACGGACGCGCGGATTCTTCGCCGCACGCGGGGTGCTCGAAGTCGACACGCCGCTGGTCGTGAACGCGCCGGTGAGCGATGTGCACATTCATTCGGCGACGGTGCAGCTGGCACACGCCGCGGGCGCGCTGTTCTTTCTGCATACCTCGCCCGAATACGCCATGAAGCGTCTGCTCGCCGCCGGTAGCGGCGACATCTATCAGATCTGCCACGTGGTGCGCGGCTTCGAGCAGGGCCGCCTGCACAACCCGGAATTCACCCTCATCGAGTGGTACCGCTTGGGTGTGACGCTCGATGAGCTCATGGACGAAGTCGCGGCGCTGATGCGCGATCTTCTGGGAAGCCCGGGCGCGCGACGCGCCGACGAGCGCCTGAGCTACCGCGACGCCTTCCTGCGCGAGCTGGAGCTGGATCCCTTCACCGCAACCCTCGCCGAGCTCGCACAGGCGGCCGCGCTGATCGGCTTCCGTGAGGTCGCCGCCGCTGCCAGCGCTGCGGGCAACGAGGTGCAGCGTGATGAGTTGCTGGAACTGCTCATGGGCGCGCGGGTGGGGCCGCGCCTGGGCCACGGCACGCTGACCTTCGTGCATGGCTACCCGGCGAGCCAGGCGGCGCTGGCGCGCCTCGACACGTCCGATCCACGCACCGCGCGCCGCTTCGAGCTCTATTGCGACGGCATCGAGCTTGCGAACGGCTTTCACGAACTCATCAATGCGGTGGAGCAGCGCGCACGCTTCGAGCAGGACAACAGCGAGCGGCGGCGAATGCGGTTACCGGTGCACCCGCCCGATGAGCGGCTGCTCGCCGCACTCGCCGCCGGCTTGCCCGATTGCGCCGGCGTCGCCCTTGGCTTTGATCGTGCGTTGATGCTCGCCGTCGGCGCATCGCACATCGACGAGGTGCTGGCGTTCCCGACCGTGCGTGCGTGACCCCGACGGAGTCATGTGCTACAGCGTCAGCAGATGCTGCGGGCGGGCGCCCGGGATGGCCTGTAGCGCGATGCCCGTGTCGAAAGTCACGAACCGGCCTTCATGGGCTACCGCCAGTCCCAGAAGATACAGATCCGTGAGTTGCCTTGAAGTCAGGATCCGTGCCGGATTAGCGCGCAGAGGATCGCACATGCTGATGTCGTCAGGCCAGAACTGGTGGACCACGCTGTTGCAGGCGTCGGCGAGCCGCCGGATCACCGCCTCCACGGACAGCGCGTTGGGGTACCCGGGATTAGCCATAATGCGGACGCAGCCGTTTTGCGTGATCGGGGACGACGCCCAGCCGCTCTTCGCGTGCTTCGTAAACCACTCAATCGCGGGTTCGTGCAACGTGTGGTCGGGATCCAGCAGCGCGATCAGCACGTTTACATCGAGAAGCGAGCGCATCAGCCGCCATCTTCGTCGCGCAGATTGTCGATCAGTTCATTGGTGACAACGCCGCCGCGCCGTGCAAAGGGCTTCAGCCCGTATATCGCCTTCGGTTCCCGCACCGACACCGCCTCCGCCGACGCAGCACCGTGGGGCGCCGTCAACGCACGCCGTGCGAGATCGGAGATTACCTGCCCGGCCGTTTTCTTTTCGCGCCGCGCCCGCTCTTTCGCCGCCTGCAATACATCATCGGCAATGTCGAGAGTGGTCCTCATGCATCAGATGCTAATGCATCACGCATCTGATGTACAGCGCGACAATGCATCGATGAGCTACGCGGCTAAACGCTACGACTTCCATGACAAGCCCGCGGACTACGCGCGGTTGCGCGAGGAACTCGCGGTTTTGCTCGCCGGCGAGAACGACCTGATTGCCAACGCGGCCAACACCTGCGCACTGATCTTCGCGGCCCTGCCCGACGTCAACTGGGCGGGCTTCTACTTTCTAAAGGCCGGCGAACTGGTCGTCGGGCCCTTTCAGGGTAAACCCGCCCGCGTGCGGGTCGCGTTGGGTCACGGCGTCTGCGGCACGTCGGCAGCACGGCGCCAAACGCTGCTGGTGCCCGACGTGCACGCGTTTCCGGGGCATATCGCCTGCGACACCGCCGCGCGCTCCGAGATCGTCGTGCCACTCATTGTCGACGGGGCGCTTCTCGGCGTGCTGGATATCGACAGCCCGCGCCCGGGGCGCTTCGATGAGGCCGACGCCCGGGGCCTTGAGTCACTGACGGCGCTGTTCGTGGCGGCGGCCGGACAGGCTGCGCAGGCTTCACGCCCGTGACGGCACGCGCCTCGACGCCCGCACGGCTCGCGCCGCGCGGGCTGGCGGCGGCGACCGCGGCCTTTGCGATCTGGGGACTGTTCCCGGTCTACCTGCACCCTCTGCACGAGGTGTCGGCGGTCCAGGTGATCGCACATCGGGTGACGTGGTCGTGCGTATTCATCCTCGCGTGGCTGCTGATGCGCGGCGAGCTCTCGCGCCTGACGACCACTCTCGGCAAGCCGCAGCTGGTCGCGCGGCTGACGTTGACGGCGCTCCTGATCAGCTGCAACTGGCTGGTCTATGTCTGGAGCGTGACCCACGAGCACATCGTGGACACGAGTCTGGGTTACTACATCAACCCGCTGATGAATATCGTACTCGGTGTTTTTGTGCTCAAAGAGCGCCTCAATCGCGCTCAATGGGTCGCGGTGGCGCTCGCCGCCGCTGCCGTGCTCTACCTTGCGGTGCTCGCCGGACGTCCGCCGTGGATTGCGCTCACGCTGGCGGTGAGCTTTTCGCTCTACGGCCTGCTGCGCAAGGTGATCAGCGTGGATGCGCTGCCGGGGCTCGCAACCGAGACGCTGCTGCTCCTGCCGCTCGCCCTCGCCTACCTTGCGTGGTGTCAGGCGACCGGCAACGGCGCGCTGACCAACTCAGGTCCGGGAATTGCGGCGCTCCTGATCGGCAGCGGGCTCGTGACGGCGATCCCGCTGTTCCTGTTCGCCTATGGCGCGCGCGCCCTGCCGTACTCGACCTTGGGCGTGTTGCAATACATTGCGCCCAGCCTGCAACTGGTGTGCGGCGTGTACCTCTTTCACGAAGGTTTCGGGCCGGCGCGCGTTGCCGGCTTCGCCGTCATCTGGCTGGCACTGCTGATCTACGCGGCCGATGGGCTGTGGCGCTCGCGCCGCGGCCGGCGCGCGGTGACAACCTGAACCCGCGCCTGCAGGGCTACTGCTTGGCGCGCGAGATGTATTCGCCGGTACGCGTGTCGACGCGGATCACTTCGCCCTCGTTGATGAACAACGGCACGCGCACCACCGCACCGGTCTCGAGCTTCGCAGGCTTCTGACCGCCGGTGGCGGTGTCCCCGCGCAGTCCCGGATCGGTCTCCACGATCTTCAGTTCGATGTGCGCCGGCGGCGTCACCGTGAGTGGCACGTTGTTCCACATGGTCACGACGCACACCACGCCGTCCTTGAGCCACCGCGCCGCCTCGCCCACCGCTGACTTGCCGGCGGTGTGCTGCTCGAAGTTCTCCGGCACCATGAAGTGCCAGAACTCCCCGTCCTGGTAGAGGTACTGCATGTCCATGTCGATGACGTCAGCCGCCTCGACCGACTCACCCGAGCGGAAAGTGCGCTCAATGGTGCGGTCGCTCTTGAGGTTGCGGATCTTGATGCGGTTGAACGCCTGGCCCTTGCCCGGTTTGACGAACTCGTTTTCGATCACGGTGTACGGATCACCGTCGATCAGGAGTTTCATCCCGCCGCGGATCTCGCTGGTGCTATAGCTGGCCATTTCTTTCTCGCGGTTTGGGCCGCAGAATGCGCGGCCCGCACAAAGGGCCGCGTATGATAACGGCATCGTCACACCCCCGCCAGAGCGGCCAGCGCCGCTGGCAACACCAGAGATGACTGACTGCATCACCACGCCCGAAGCACTCGCGGTCAGCGCCGGGTATCTGGTGCCGCGTCTGGTGCGCGAGATCGAGGGCGCGCCCGCGAAGGTGAGTCTCACGCCGCGCCTGTCCGTTCCGCGAGCGGGCTCACACGGAAGCTCCGCCGGTGGGTGCTAGAATCGGGCGCCATAATCGCTGGAGGCGAACTTGACCGGGCAGAACGCGGTTCCGCTCATCGTGCTGAGCGCCGTGCGCGACCCGGCCGAGGCTATCAATACCGCCCTGCGACGGGTCGGACAGGCGGTGCAGTGCACGTGGCTGCCGACGCTGCGTGACCTGGGCGACGCCCTGACCCAGATCAACCCGCAACTGGTCATCCACGCGGCGGACAGCGACGAGGAACTGGCAGCGGCGATTGGCATTCGCGACCAGCTGGCGCCGGCGGTCCCGGTGCTGCTGCTGGCGAACGATGCGGACGAGGCGCGTGCCGCTGCGGCGATGAAGCTCGGCGCCCGCGACCTGATCACGCTGGCCAACCCAGAGCGTCTGCAGGCGGTGGTGATGCGCGAATTGGCTGCAGCGAGCACACAGCGCTCGCTGGCAGCAGCGCTCAAATCGGCCCACAACGCGCGCACGCAGCTGGAGACCGTATTGCAGCGCTCCAACGACGCGATCATCCAGGTGCAGGAAGGCATCGTGGTCGAGGCCAACCCGGCATGGCTCGAGCTGTGCGGTGTCGAAGAGGGCGTCGCCGGACAACCCGTCATGGATCTGTTCGAGGAGTCGACTCACGTGGCGTTGCGCGGGGCGCTGGCCGCGTGCCTGCAGGGGCGCTGGAACGGTCACCCCCTGCGGGCCAATGCACTGCTGGCCGACGGCACGGTGTTGCCAGTGGAGATTTCCATGGCGCTCGGAGAGCACGAGGGCGAGCCGTGCGTGCGCCTCGTCGCGCCGTCGCGCCGGCGCGAGGAGCTCAAGGCAGCGCCCGCGGCACGCGTCCAGGCCCAGGCGGTGAACGATGGCCTCCTGCCACGGGCTGAGCTGCTGGCCGCGCTGGCGGAGCGGCTGTCGCACCCCGCGCCCGGTGGCATGCGCTGCCTCGCCGTCATCCGCCCCGACAACTTCGCGGCGCTCGAGCGCCTCGTCGGCGTCACGGCGAGTGAGGAAGTCTTCATCGAGCAGGCGCGCCTCATCCGCGAGTCGCTGCATCCGAAGGANNAACGACATCACGGCCTGGGCCGAGCAGCTGCTGGAACGGGTGCAGAAGCACCTCATGCGGGTCGATGAAAAGGAGGTCTTGGTCACCTGCAGTATCGGGCTGTCGGTGGTGACGCCGGGTCAAACCAGGCTCGACGCGGTGATCCTTGACGCGCTCGAGTGCTGCCGCAAGGGCGTCACCCGCGGCGGCAACCAGAGCCTGATGTCGGACCGCGCCGACACTGAAAACCGCGTCATGTCGTACGACAAGGTGTGGGTGAAGCACATCAAGGCGGCTCTCATGGAGAACCGCTTCCGGCTCGTGCAGCAGCCAATTGCGAGCCTGCAGGGCGACAACCCCGGCATGTTCGACGTGCTGGTGCGCATGATCGACCACCAGGGGAAGGAAGTGCTGCCTTCGGAGTTCATGGCGGCCGCCGGGCGCAATGACCTGATGAAAAACATCGACCGCTGGGTGGTGGGCGCCTCGCTATCGTTCGCGGCGCAAAAGAAACCCGAATGTCTGTTCGTGCGCCTGTCGCGCGAGACGGCGCGCGATCCGGGCTTCCTCGAATGGCTCGACAATCATCTGCGCTCGAGCCGCGCCGAGCCGCGGCGGCTGTGCTTCCAGGTGAGTGAAGAGAGCGCGGCGAGCCACTTGAGCGAGATCAAGACGCTCGCCGCACGGCTGCGCGAGCGGCGCTTCCGCTTCGCGCTCGACAGCTTCGGCTCTGGCCGCGACAGTGGCGGCCTGCTCGAGGCGGTGCCGCTCGATTTTGTAAAGATAGACGGCACTCTGGTGCAGGGACTGCGCGGTGATCCGAAACTGCAGTTGCGCGCGCGCCTGCTGATCGAAGCGGCGACCCGACTGTCGATCCAGACCATCGGCGAGCGTGTCGAGGATGCCAACACCATGGCGGTGCTCTGGCAGCTCGGCGTGCANNCGCGCTGCGCGCGCTCGCCGAGGTAGTCGCGCAGATCGCCCCACTCGAGCACTTTCTTCTGTTCCCCGGCCCACAGCACGAGACTGGCCTTCGGCGGGATCACCGCCACCGCCGTCATGAGTTCGGCGCGCGCCGCGGCTTTCTTGCCCGGAATGTCGTAGAGCTTGTTNNGTAAGCAGCTTGCCTTCGCTGCTGACAACCGCGACCAGTGAATCCGCCGATAGCACTGGCGCTGGCGCCAGCACATGGGCGTTCTCAGGAACGTTGAGGACGGTTTTGCCGGCGCGCCGGTCGCTCACCAGGTCCTTCAGGCGTGCAGTGAAGCCATACCCCGCATCGCTCGCGAGTAACCACAGGTCTTCGGGCTCGCCAATCATGACCCCGGCGAACTTCGCGCCGTCCGGCGGATCCAGGCGCCCCGAAAGCGGCTCGCCATAGCCGCGGGCTGACGGCAGCGAATGCGCCGGCAGCGTGTAGGTGCGTCCGGTGCTGTCGATGAACACCGCGCTCTGCAGGCTGCGCCCGCGCGCGAGCGCCTGAAAGGCGTCCCCATCCTTGTAAGACAGCGCACCGGGCTCGACCTCATGGCCCTTGGCTGAGCGCACCCAGCCGCCGGTGGACAACACCACCGTAACCGGCTCGTTCGGGATCAGCGTCGTCTCATCGATCGCCTGCGCGGCTTCGCGCTCGATGATCTTGGTGCGCCGCTCGTCGCCGTACT
>PLEC01000082.1 GCA_003136935.1 Gammaproteobacteria bacterium | reverse complement strand
CGTTCTCGGCGGGCCGACCGCCAACATGTATCGGCTCGCCTGCAAGAGCCGCGAGATCGAGAGTGCCTTCCGCCGGCCCTCGTGCTTATATCCGGGAGTGTGCCCGAACCTCAACACCGACCACGCGCCGCTCATCCGCCTCTACCGGCGCGCCCGCGCACTGCCGGGAATCAAGAAAATCCTCATCGCCTCCGGCGTGCGCTATGACCTGGCGATCGAGTCTCCCGAATACGTGAAGGAACTCGCGCAGCATCACACCGGCGGCTATCTGAAGATTGCCCCGGAGGCGCTCGCCGAGGGTCCGTTGTCGAAAATGATGAAGCCCGGAGTGGGCGCCTACGATCGCTTCAAGGAGTTGTTCGATCGTTATTCGAAGGAAGCGGGCAAGGAGCAGTACCTGATCCCGTACTTCATCGCCGCGCATCCGGGTACCTCGGACCAGGACATGCTGGAACTCGCGCTGTGGCTGAAGAGAAACAGCTTGCGTGCCGATCAGGTGCAGGCGTTCCTGCCTGGCCCGATGGCGACCGCGACCGCCATGTATCACTCGGGGAAGAATCCGCTGAAGCGCATCACGCGCAGCAGCGAGGAAGTGCTGATCCCCAGGGGGCTGAAAATACGCCGCCTGCACAAGGCATTCCTGCGCTACCATGACGCGAATAACTGGCCGCTGCTGCGCGAGGCGCTGCGGCGCATGGGCCGCGCCGACCTCATCGGTAACGGCCGCCAGCAGCTCATCCCGGCTTACCAGCCGGCGGGCACCGGCTTAGGCGCGGAAGGCAGGCGGACCGTGCCGGCACGGCCCTTCCGCACCCAGCACACCGGACTGCCCCAGGTGCCGCGCCCACCGCGTGCGCGGCGCGCTCCGAAACCGGCCTGAAGTCGACCAGCGCCGTCCGTAAACGGCCGCGCTATACTATACCCCCTACGGTATACGTAGAATTCTCCGCGTCCCTGCAATGACCAACTTCACCACCCTGCTGCAACAGGGCAATTCGTGGCTGTTCGTGCCGAGCGCGATTCTCCTCGGCGCTTTGCATGGGCTCGAGCCCGGGCACTCCAAGACCATGATGGCGGCGTTCATCGTCGCCATCCGCGGTACGCTCGGCCAGGCGGTACTGCTCGGGCTCAGCGCCACGCTGTCGCACACCGCCGTCGTGTGGGCGATCGCGCTCGGCGGCCTGTATTTCGGCAAGCAATGGAACACCGAAACCACCGAACCTTACTTCCAGGTCGCCTCCGCGGTACTCATCATCGCGGTGGCGTTGTGGATGGTGTGGCGCACCTGGCGACATCGCGCCGCCTTCGACGACCACGGGCATGACCACGGGCATGACCACCACAGGGACGACCACGGTCACGGGCACGATGACGTACGGCGCATCGAAACGGGCCACCACGGCGTCGTACGGCTGCAGATCTTCGAGCAGGGCGTGCCGCCACGATTCCGCCTGTCCTCCGAGAGCGGCGCTGACTGGCCCGCAGACCAGGTGCAGATCGAGACCGAGCGTCGGGGCGGCAGCCGCGAAATCTTCAGCTTCCGGCGGCAGGGGGGCTACCTCGAGTCGGTGCAGGAAATTCCCGAGCCGCATGAGTTCGTGGCGCGGCTGCGCCTTGGGGAAACTCAGCACAGTCACGACTACGATCTGGAGTTTGTCGAGCACGGTCACCACCACGCCGTTGGCGCCTACGACCAGCTCGATGTGAGCGCGCCGGGCTACCAGGACCCGCATGAGCTGGCGCACGCCAACGATATCCGCCGCCGTTTTGCCAACCGCGAGGTCACGACCGGGCAGATCGTGATGTTCGGACTCACCGGCGGCCTCATTCCCTGCCCGGCTTCCATCACCGTGCTGCTCCTGTGTCTGCAGCTGAAGAAGTTCGCCCTCGGCGCCACGCTGGTGCTGTGCTTCGGCATAGGCCTGGCGCTTACGATGGTGACCTCGGGCGCCATCGCCGCGCTCGGCGTCAAACACGTCTCTAAGCGCTTCAGTGGCTTCGGTGAACTCGCCCGCAATGCACCGTACTTTTCCGCAGCCGTGATCGTGCTGGTTGGGTTCTACGTCGGCTACCAGGGGTTGCGGGCCCTGGCCTGAGGCGCGATTGCGGACGCGGCCAGCGCGAGAGTAGGGTGCCGAATGTGACACTTCTTCCGCAGCCCATCGCGCGTTCCCGCTTCGCCGCGTTCCTGGTACTGGCGCTGGCCGCGGCGCCCGGCTATGCCGCAGGGGACCTGGCGCGTGCCGCCGCCCTCCCGGCAGCCGGCGCTACGGGCACTTCCACAGCGGGTGTTGCCGCGCTGCTCGAAATCAACGGACCGATCGGACCGGCGACCTCGCACTATGTGGTGCACGGGCTCGAGCAGGCCCGCGACAACGGGGCGCGCCTGGTGATCCTCGAGATCGACACCCCCGGGGGTCTCGACAGCGCCATGCGCGACATCATTCGCGCGATCCTCGCTTCCCCGGTCCCGGTGGTGGGTTACGTGAGCCCGCCGGGTGCGCGCGCGGCGAGCGCCGGCACTTATATTCTTTACGCCTGTCACGTGGCCGCCATGGCGCCGGCCACCAACCTCGGCGCGGCGACGCCGGTTTCAATCGGCGGCGAGTCGCCGTCCGCCCCGGTGCCCGCGCCGCTCGGCAAGCCCGATGCCGGCCCGGACAGCACGAAGCCAGGCGCGCCAGGAAACGCGGCGCCCGCCAGCGAGCCCACTACGGCGATGGAACGCAAGGTGGTCAACGACGCGGTGGCATATATCCGCGGGCTCGCGGAACTGCGAGGCCGTAACGCCGACTGGGCGGAAGCTGCGGTGCGCGGAGCGGCGAGCCTGTCTGCCAACGCCGCGCTGCAGGAAAAAGTGATCGACATCGTCGCTCGGGATCTGCCGGAACTGCTCGTGCGCCTCGACGGGCGCGAGGTCCGCATCGGCGCTGACACCGTGCACCTCGCCACCCGCAACCTCGTCGTGGTGCGCGAGAAGCCGGACTGGCGCACGCAGCTGCTGGCCGTCATCGCCAATCCCACCGTGGCCTATGGGCTCATGCTGATCGGTATCTGGGGGCTTTTGCTCGAGGGCTACAATCCGGGCGCGGTGCTGCCGGGTGTGGTGGGCTCGATCTGTCTCCTGGTCGCTCTGTTCGCGTTCCAGATCCTGTCGGTCAACTACGCGGGACTCGCGCTGGTCGCCGTCGGCACGGCCATGATCATCGCGGAGTTCTTCTTTCCGGCCTACGGCTCGCTGGGGATAGGAGGCCTGATCGCATTCGTCGTCGGCTCGCTCATCCTGTTCGACACCGACGTGCCGGGCATGAACGTCGCGCGCTCGCTGATCGCTGGCATCGCCACCGCCGGTGGCCTCATGATCGCGGGCATTGTCTACGTAGCGAGCCGCTCGCGGCTGCATCCGGTGGCGACCGGAACGCAGGCCATGATCGGCGCCAGCGCCGAGGTGCTCACGGACTTTACGGGTAAGGGCCGGGTGCGCTACGCAGGGGAACTGTGGAACGCCAGGAGCGAGGCACCCCTGCACGCCGGCGACGCAGCGCGTATTGTGAGAGTGGAAGGTCTAACATTATGGGTCGAGCCGCGTTGAGCGCGGTCTGACACCGCGGAGAATCGCATGCCGTTCGGGATTGCCATCCTCGTCATCATCGTTGTGCTCATCTTCAGCTCCATCAAGGTGCTGAACGAGTACGAGCGCGGCGTTATGTTCACGCTGGGTCGCTTCACCGGCATCAAAGGCCCGGGACTCATCCTCGTGTGGCCCGTCCTGCAGCAGATGCGCAGGGTGGACCTGCGCGTCATCGTACTCAACGTGCCGAAGCAGGATGTGATTACGCGCGACAACGTTTCCGTGAAAGTGAATGCGGTCGTCTACTTCCGCATCGTCGACCCCGGCAGGGCCATCATCCAGGTGGCGAACGCCTTCGATGCCACCAGCCAGGTCGCGCAGACGACGCTGCGTTCGGTCGTCGGCCAGCACGAAATGGACGATCTGCTGGCGCAGCGCGACAAGCTCAATGTCGACCTGCAGCGGATTCTCGACCAGGCCACCGAGACCTGGGGCATCAAGGTCTCCACCGTGGAGATCAAGGACGTCGATCTCGACGAGACCATGATCCGCGCCATGGCCAAGCAGGCGGAAGCCGAACGCACGCGCCGCGCCAAGATCATTCACGCGGAGGGCGAGGCGCAGGCCGCCCAGCAGCTGGTCGAAGCCGCCGCGGAGCTGTCGAAGCAGCCGGCGGCACTGCAGCTGCGTTACCTGCAGACGCTCGCCGACATTGCCCACGAAAAGACCCAGATCGTGGTCTTCCCGCTGCCCATCGATCTCATCAAGCCGTTCCTCGGCTCGCACGGTGAATAGCGGGCGCACGCTCGCCATAGCCGGACTACTGCTGGCACTGGCGACCGTGTGCGGCGCCTTCGGGGCGCACGCGCTGCGCAGCCACCTCCAGCCCGAACGGCTGCAGGTGTGGGACACGGCCGTGCGCTATCAGTTTTTCCAGTCTCTGGGTCTCATCGGCATTGGACTTACGCTGCGCAGTCTCGATAGCGGCGCGCTGCGCGCCGCGGCGGCGCTGATCGTGGTCGGCGTCGTGCTGTTCTGCGGCAGCCTGTACGCACTGAGCCTCGGCGCACCCGGTGCTCTCGGGGTGGTTACCCCGCTCGGCGGGCTCGCCTGGATCGGCGGCTGGCTGTTGTTCGCGTGGGGCGCGTGGCGCCATTGAGCACTGTTGAGTCACGTCGTTATGGGGGGTAGACAAATGTTGAAGCGCCTTTTCGCACCCGCAGTGTTGGCCGGCGCCGCGGCACTGGCGGTTCTGGCAGCCGGCTCACTGGCGAAGTCACCCGTGCTCGCGGCCGCCGTGCAGAGCGGCGCGCACGCCGAGATCGCCCCGTGGGGCATCGATCTGACCGCACGCGACCCGGCGCTGAAGCCCGGCGATGACTTCTATCGATATGCCAACAGTCATTGGCTTGCGAGTCACGAAATTCCGGCTGACCGCACCCGCTGGGGCAGTTTCGATGAGTTGCAGGAGCGCTCCCTGCAGCAGCTGCGCGGGATCCTCGAGGGCCTGCCGAAGGACGCCTCACCGGGCAGCAACGGGCAGAAGCTCAACGACTACTACCAGGCCTATCTCGACACCGCTGCCGTTGACCGGCTCGGCCTCACGCCCGCGCGCGCAGGCCTTGATGCGATTGCGGCCGCCAGGACACCCGCTGACATCGCGCGGCTCATGGGACGGCAGGAGCTGCGGCTCACCGCGCCGCTCGAGTTGCTCACCACTTCCGATGAGCGGGATCCGGACCACTACATGGTGACGATTACCCAGAGTGGCCTGGGCCTCCCTGATCGCGACTACTACCTGAAAGACGAGCCGGTCTACAAGGAACTGCGCGAGAAGTACGCGGCGCACATCGAGCGGCTGCTGAAACTCGCCGGCGACAGTGACGCGGCAGCGGGCGCGAAGTCCATCGTCGAGCTCGAAAGCCAGATCGCCGCGGCACACTGGCCGCGCGCCAAGCGCCGCGAGCGTGACCTCACCTACAACCCGCACACGCGCGAGGAGCTGGCGAGCTTCGCGCCGGGGTTGCCATGGCCGGCGCTGCTCGCCGGCGCGGGGCTGGAAACGCAGCCGCGCTTCATCGTGCGCGAGAGCGATGCGGTGCAGAAACTGGCCGTCCTCTTTAACGAGGTGACGGTGCAGCGCTGGCAGACCTACCTGCGCTATCACTACCTGGTGGGCAACGCCGACGTGCTGCCGAAGGCGTTCGATGACGAGGTGTTCGACTTCTACGGCCGCACTCTGCACGGCCAGCAGGAACAGCGGGCGCGCTGGAAGCGGGCCGTGCGCGCGGTCGACCAGGGCTTAGGGGAAGCCGCCGGCGAGCTGTACGTCAAGCGCTACTTCCCGCCGTCCTCCAGGCAACAGATGCTGGAGCTGGTTGAGAACCTGCGTGCCGCCTACCGGCAGCGCATCGAGCATCTGCCGTGGATGGGCGCGGATACCCGCAAGCTGGCGCTGCAGAAGCTCGCGGCGTTTCATCCCAAGATCGGCTATCCGGACAAGTGGCGTGACTACTCGGCCCTGGAAGTTAAGCCCGGCGATGCCTTCGGCAACGTATCCCGCGCGGTGGCGTTCGAGTGGCAGCGCGAGGTCAAACGTCTGGGTGGACCCACCGACCGCGGTGAATGGGGAATGACACCGCAGACCATCAATGCTTACTACAACCCCACCTTCAACGAAGTGGTTTTTCCCGCAGCTATTCTGCAGGCGCCTTTTTTCGATCCAAATGCGGATGCGGCCGTCAACTACGGCGCCATCGGCGGCGTCATCGGGCACGAGATGGGTCACGGTTTCGATGACCAGGGCGCCAAGTCCGATGCCCGCGGGGTGCTGCGCAACTGGTGGCAGCCGGCGGACGAGCAGGCGTTCCATCAGCGCGTCGATCGGCTCGACGGGCAGTACGCGTCCTTCGAGCCGCTCCCGGGGCTGAAGGTCAACGGCCGTCTGACGCTGGGCGAGAACATCGGCGATCTCGGCGGTGTGTCGGTGGCGTACGAGGCCTATCACCGCTCGCTGCGGGGCGCGGCCGCGCCGGTACTGGACGGCCTCACCGGCGACCAGCGCTTTTTCCTGTCGTGGGCACAGGTCTGGCGGGAAAAGCAGCGCGACGAGGACCTGCGCTCGCAGGTCACGAGCAATCCGCACAGCCCGGCGAAATTCCGGGTCAACGGGGTGGTGCGCAACGTCGACGCCTGGTATCCGGCATTCAACGTGCAGCCCGGCGAGAAGTTGTATCTGCCCCCGGAGGAGCGCGTGCATATCTGGTGAAGTCCGGGTTGCCGATCGATGTGGCGCTCGCGCCGCTGCGCCAGGCGCTTGCGACCCACACTTCCGCCGTGCTGCAGGCTCCGCCCGGTGCCGGCAAGAGCACCATCGTGCCGTTGGCGTTGCGCGATGAGCCGTGGCTGCGCGGCAAGCGCCTGCTCATGCTCGAACCGCGGCGGCTGGCCGCGCGGGCGGTCGCGCAGCGCATGGCACAGACACTCGGGGAGAGTGTGGGCCGCACGGTCGGCTACCGCATGCGACAGGACACCAGGGTCTCGGCCGCGACCCGCATTGAGGTGGTCACCGAGGGCGTGCTGACGCGGATGCTGCAGAACGACCCTGGGCTCGACGGCGTCGGTGCGGTCATTTTCGATGAGTTCCACGAGCGCAGTCTGCAGGCGGACCTGGGACTCGCGCTGACTCTCGACGCGCGGGTGAATCTTGCCCCGCAGCTGCGTGTGCTCGTCATGTCGGCAACGCTGGACGGAGCCGCCGTGGCACGCCTGTTGGGTGACGCACCGGTGATCACGGCGGCGGGGCGCGTGTTCCCGGTGGAAACACGCTATGCCGGTAAGGGGCTGCCGCTTTTGCCACTGGCGGGCTCGTCCGCGTCACGGCCGCAGGATTCGCCGGAGCGGCTCATTGTGCAGCTGACACAGCGCGCCCTGCGCGAGGAGCACGGCGACGTTCTGGTGTTCCTGCCCGGCGCGCGTGAGATCCGCCGCGTGCAGGCGACCCTTGCCGCGGGTGAAGGCGTCACCGTGCTGCCGCTATTCGGCGATCTGACAGCCGCGCAGCAGGACGCCGCACTCGCACCGGTGGCCGGCGCACGCAAGGTGGTGCTCGCCACCAACATTGCGGAAACCAGCCTCACCATTCCGGGGGTGCGCGTCGTGGTGGATTGCGGTCTGGTGCGGCGCGCGCGCTTTGATCCGGTGACCGGTATGAGCCGGCTTGAAACCGAGCGCATCTCACGCGCTTCGGCCGATCAGCGCCAGGGACGCGCCGGACGCCTGGAGGCCGGCGTGTGTTATCGCGCCTGGAGCGAGGGCGCGCAGCCGAGCCTGGCGGCGTTCACACCGCCCGAGATCCTCGATGCCGATCTCGCGCCACTGGCCCTCGAGCTGGCCAACTGGGGCGCGCGTGATGCGCACGAGCTGCGCTGGCTTGACGCGCCGCCACCGGCAATGCTCGCGAGTGCGCGCGACCTGCTCTCGCGGCTGGGCGCGCTCGATGTGAACGGCAGGATCACCGCTCACGGACGGCAGATCGCCGCTGTTGCCGTGCATCCGCGGCTGGCGCACATGCTGCTACGCGCGCGCGAGCTCGGCGAACTGCGACTTGCCGCGAACCTCGCGGCGCTGTTGTCCGAGCGTGACTTGTTGCGCGGCGGTGCCGGGGTGCGCGATGCGGACATACGCGCGCGTCTTGAGATCCTGCGCGGCGAAGAAACTCCGGGCGGGCTGGATCGCGGGGCGTTACAGCGCAGCCGTCGCATGGCGAGCGACCTCGTGCGGCAGCTGGATGCCGCGGCGCCCGGTGTCGCTGCCGATGGCAACGCCGGTCTGCTGCTGGCATTCGCCTATCCGGACCGCATTGGCCGCAGGCGTGAAGCGGGCGACGGCAGGTTCACGCTCGCCAACGGGCGCGGCGCGCAGTTTGCCGAACCCCAGGGGCTCGCCCGACAGGAGCTGATCGTCGCCGTGGACCTGGATGATCGCGAACGCGACGCGCGCATCCTGCTGGCGGCACCGCTCGGGCGGGGCGAGTTAATCGAACACTTCGCCGACCACATCCGGCGCACCGAACTCGTGGAATGGAATTCGCGTGAGCAGGCCGTCATTGCCCGCCGTCGTATGACGCTCGATGCCATCGTGCTGGAAGACAAGCCGCTCGTGCCGGTTCCCGCGGAGGCCGCACGCGAGGCGCTGCTCACGGGCGTGCGCGAGCTTGGAATTGCAGCCCTGCCATGGGACCGGGAGGCGCGCGATCTGCAGGCGCGGATTGAGTTTGTGCGCGCCGCGATGGAGGGCGCATCTGGTGCGGGTGCGGGTGCGGGTGCGGGTGCGGGTGCGGGTGCGGACGTCGGCGTGGCGTGGCCTGCGGTGTCGGATGCGGCGCTTGAGCGGACTCTGCACGCGTGGCTGGCACCGTGGCTCGACGGTATGACACGGCGCGAGCACCTGGCGCGGGTGCCGCTCACCGAGGCCTTGCTTGCGCTTCTGACATGGGAGCAGCGGCGCGATCTGTATGAATGGGCGCCGACGCACCTCAGCATGCCGAGCGGTTCGCGGGCGCGCGTCGACTACCTCGACGCCAGCGCGCCGGCTGTATCGGTGAGGCTGCAGGAAGTGTTCGGACTCGCCACCACCCCACGCCTGGGGTCTGGACGCGTGCCGGTGACGTTCAAACTGCTGTCTCCCGCGCAGCGTCCGGTGCAGGTGACGCGCGATCTCGCCAGCTTCTGGCGGGGTGCCTACGCCGAAGTGCGCAAGGACCTGCGGGGCCGCTACCCGCGGCACTACTGGCCGGACGACCCATTGCAGGCAGAGCCGGTACGCGGCGTGCGCCGCAAGCGCTAGCGCTTTTCCGGGTATATTCGCACCATGATTTCGGCCCGAACGGCATTCGAAGCACTGCGTGAAGGCAATCGCCGTTTCGTCAGTGAACTGGGAACCGCGGGCGCGAGCCACGCGCGCCGGCGCGAGCTGCCGGTGGGGCAGGAGCCGCTGGCGATCATCCTGGGTTGTTCCGATGCCCGCGTGCCGGCCGAGATCGTGTTCGATCAGGGCCTCGGGGACCTGTTCGTCATTCGCGTCGCGGGCAATATCGTCGCACCCTCACAGATCGGCAGCGTCGAGTTCGCCGCCGAAGCGTTTCATACCCGCCTGGTGGTGGTGCTGGGCCATTCCAACTGTGGGGCGGTGCACGCGACAGTGCAGCAGCTCGCGCGGCCACGGCGCGAGCAGTCCCGGAACCTGAGTTCAATCGTGGATCGGATCCGGCCGGCGGTGGAGGGATTGCTCGAGCAAGGGCCGCAGCGCGATGCGCAGACCCTCGAACTCCTGGCGGTGCGCGCCAACATTCGCATGGCGGCTGACCATCTGCGCCACGGATCGGCGGTTCTGGAACAGTTGATCCACCAGGATGGACTGGTGGTCGTCGGCGCGGAGTATTCGCTCGAGACCGGCGTTGTGGATTTCTTCGACGGCGTTCCCGCCCCGGCCTGAAGCGGACGCAGCCGATCTACAGCCAGCAACCGGTGCGACGGCCCCGGGCCGCCGCACCAGCTGCTTGTTCTAAGGGATGAGCCCCTTACTTCGCGGCCTCGGCCTTCATCTTGTCGGTCGCGTCCTTGCACTGAGCCTTGCTCATTTCCAGGAAGCCATGACCCTTGCAGGAGTTCTGGCCTTTACACGCATTG
>PLEC01000144.1 GCA_003136935.1 Gammaproteobacteria bacterium | reverse complement strand
CTCAACGACACACTTTTCCTGTCCGACATCCCTCTGCCTGAGGGCGTGCTCATTCCTGAGCTCGGACATGGAAGGAACGCTCCCGTCGTCTCAATCCATAGCCCGCGTGCGGCAGAGCCAGAGCCCGTTGCTGTCGAAGCGGCCGTCGCCGCCACCGCTGTGCCCGCCGTCGAGGGCGCACCCGCAGCTGCCGCCGGTGCGGCGCCCGCCGCTGCCGAGGGCAAGAAGGAGGAGAAAAAGGAAGCCGCGCCCGCCATGAAGGAGGGCGGCAAGAAGTAGCCGCCGCACTTAAGCCCTGAGGCAGATCGTCCGCCGGCCGCTTCGGCATTTCCGATGCGGCCGGCGGCGTTTCCGGGGTGAGTTAACGACATGACAGGCGAGCCGCTCAAGCTGATCGTCGGACTCGGAAATCCGGGCACCGAGTACGCGCGCACCCGGCACAACGCCGGGTTCCAGTTCGCCGACGAGCTGGCGCGCCGCCATGGGGCCACGTTCCGCAGCGAGCCTCGGCACCGCGGGGAAGTGGCGCGTGTGCGCATTGCTGACACGGAGCTATGGCTGCTGAAGCCCATGAGCTACATGAACCACAGTGGTGATCCGGTGCGCAGCGTCGCGGGCTTCTACAAGGTGCCGATGGAATCGCTGCTGGTCGCGTATGACGAGCTGGATTTCCCGGCCGGCGTCGTGCGGCTGAAGCAGGGCGGTGGTGCCGCCGGCCACAACGGCATGCGCGATGTAATCGGCCAGATGGGCGATGGCTTCTGGCGCCTGCGGATCGGTATCGGCCATCCGGGCGATCGCTCGCAGGTGTTGGATTACGTGCTGGGTCGCGCCGGTGCCGCCGATGCTCAGCTCATACAGGAAGCGATCGCGGCGGCCGCTGACATCGTGCCGGTGCTCATGCAGGACGGCGCGCAGCCGGCGATGAATCGCCTGCACGGCCGCGACCCGGCACCTGATGCTGCCGGGCCGGGCGTCGCGCCGGCGGCTAAGGGCTGACATGCCCATCCGCTGTGGCATCGTCGGTCTTCCCAACGTCGGCAAGTCGACGCTGTTCAACGCCCTGACGCGCGCGCAGATCGCCGCCGAGAACTATCCGTTCTGCACCATCGATCCGAACGTGGGTGTGGTGCCGGTGCCCGACCCGCGACTCGTACAACTGGCTGCAATTGCCAAGCCCGAAAAGATCATGCCGACGACGGTGGAGTTCGTCGACATCGCAGGACTCGTCGCCGGCGCCTCCCAGGGCGAGGGACTCGGCAACCAGTTCCTGTCACACATCCGCGAGGTGGATGCGATTGCACACGTGGTGCGCTGCTTCGAGAGCACCGACATCATTCACGTCACCGGCCGCATCGATCCCCTGTCGGATGTGGAGATCATCGATACGGAGCTGGCACTCGCGGATCTCGCCACGCTCGACAAGGGACTCGACCGCGCCACCAAGGCGGCCAAGGGCGGCGACAAGGATGCTGTCCGCCGCCGCGCGCTCTTCGAACGCGTCAAGGTGCAGCTTGATGCGGTGAAGCCGGTGCGCGCCCTCACGCTCACCGAGGAGGAGCGCCGCGATCTGCGCGAGCTGCAGCTGCTCACCGCGAAGCCGGTGATGTACGTCGCCAATGTCGCCGAGAACGGTTTCACCAACAACCCGCTGCTCACGGTGCTCGATAAGCGTGCCGCCTCAGAGGGCGCGGCAGTGGTTGCCGTGTGTGCGGCGATCGAAGCGGAGATCGCGCAGCTGGAAGATGCCGACCGCGCGGATTTCCTTACCGAGCTGGGCCTCGCCGAGCCGGGGCTCAACCGCGTGATCCGCGCCGCATATACCCTGCTCGGATTGCAGACTTTCTTCACCGCCGGACCCAAGGAAGTGCGCGCCTGGACGGTACACAGCGGCTCGACTGCGCCGCAGGCGGCAGGCGTGATCCACACGGACTTCGAGCGCGGGTTCATCCGCGCGGAAGTCATCGCGTTCGCGGACTACATCGCCGGCAACGGTGAGGCGGGAGCCAAGGACGCCGGCAAGCTGCGGCTTGAGGGCAAGGAGTACATCATCCAGGAGGCGGACGTCATGCACTTCAGGTTTAACGTCTGACCGACAGGCCTGGTTTGACACCCCGGGGCGCGGGTGAGGACAATGCGCGCCCCTTCGTGGAAAGGTAGCTCAGCTGGTTAGAGCACGGCACTCATAATGCCGGGGTCGAGGGTTCGAGTCCCTCCCTTTCCACCAAAATCAATCATTTGCGCCTCCGTTTCGGCTGCTCATTGTCGAGTGTGCCATCGGCCCGTTACAGGGACCTGTGCCCATGTGCGGGTGGAAAGAAACAGCGCGGCCAAAGTAAGTGCGCAGGTCGCTCTACCCAGGCGGAAGTCTTTCCTATCTGACACCATCGGCTTCGATAGGCGTCCGGCGGCTTGGATCGCCTCGGCGCGCCTCGCGGGTAGTGTCCTGCAAGGCGCGCCGAGGGAATAAGGGGCACTACTGCCAGATCGGCTTGGCCGCCGAATCCTTCATCTGCGTCTTCCAGGAGGCCTCGACCTGTTTGACCACCGCGGGAGGCATTGGCACGTAGTCCAACGTCCCCGCGAGTTTCGCGCCTTCCGCTGAATAGGCCCAGTCAAAGAAGGTCAGAATCTCTTTGGCCGTGGCCGGCTTGTCCTGCGTCTTGTGCATTAGGACAAATACCGAGCCGGTGACGGGCCAGGCACCCTTGCCCGCCTGATCCGTGAGGATGAGGTAAAAGCCGGGCGCGTGAGCCCAGTCGGCGCCGAGCGCCGCGGCCGCGAAGCTTTGTGCGTTGGCATGAACGAACTCGGCGTTCCGGTTCTGAACCTGAACGTCCGTCAGTTTGTTTTGGAGCGCGTACGCATATTCCACGTAGCCGATCCCGCCTCTGATCTGCTGCAGGGTTGCGGACACTCCCTCGTTACCTTTGCCACCCACACCGGTCGGCCAATCCACCGCGGTGCCTTCGCCGACCTTGGACTTCCACTCCGGGCTCACCTTCGACAGGTAATTGGTCCAAATGAAAGTGGTGCCCGAGCCATCCGAACGATGCACGACTGAGATGTCGGAGGCGGGGAGCGTCACTCCCTTGTTCAAGGCCGTGATTGCTGGATCGTTCCACTTGGTGATCTTGCCCAAAAAGATGTTTGCCAGGACCGGGCCGGTGAGTTTGAGCTGTCCAGCGTTGATGCCGGGCAGATTGACCACTGGAACATCACCACCGATCACCACCGGAAACTGAGTGAGCGCGGAAGATTGCAAATCCTCCGGCTTCAGCGGCATATCGGACGCCCCGAAATCGACTGTGCCCTTCTTGATCTGGGCAATGCCGCCGCCAGAGCCGATCGACTGATAGTTGATCGACAACCCCGACTTTGTCTTGTAGCTGTCACTCCATTTCGCAAGAATCGGATAAACGAACGTGGAACCTGCGCCAGTGACGATGGTCTCGGCGGAGGCCTCCGCACTCACGAAAACCGCCGCAGCGGTCAACGCGGGAACAAGGGCGCGACAGATACGAGCTGCTTTGGGATTCATAAGATGTAGTCCGCAATTATTGAGGAGGTTTGATAGTTGAGTTGCGGAGCAGCTTGAGCAGTCTCCCCACAAACTTGAATGTGTGAGGATCAACGCCTTCGCCGCGCCTGGTCCGTTGTGGACGTACAACAACCTCGGCAGTGTCTTCTTATCATGTGACAGTTGGATTACACAAGGACCGATGCGAGCCCCGAACACGAGCTTTCTTTGAAAGTTTGCGCGGCCTCCATTAGTTTGATAGAGTTGAAACTATGAAAGCACCTGAAGTCATTGAGGCCCTGAGCGCACTCGCATCGGAAGCGCGACTCGCCGTGTACCGCTTACTGGTTAAGCGTGGACCGGATGGCTATACGCCCTCGGAGCTCGGCGCACGCCTTGACGTCCCGGGCCCCACGCTCTCCTTTCACCTTAAGGAACTCGTGCGCTCGAAACTAGTGGTGAGTCGCCGCGAAGGCCGCAATCTGTATTACAGCCCGAGCATCGAGCACATGAATGACCTCGTTGCGTTTCTCACCCAGAACTGCTGCAGCCTCGCCAAAGAGCCTTGTGATTCAACCTGTCAGCCGCTCGCGGCTGCCACGCAGAGGAAAAGAGCATGAAGCGCTTCCACGTTCACGTCGCAGTCAAGAATCTTGACGCCTCGATTGGTTTCTACTCGCAGCTGTTCGCCGCCGAGCCGAGTGTGCGAAAGCCGGACTATGCGAAATGGATGCTCGAAGATCCGCGCGTCAACTTCGCGATCAGTGAGCGCGGTGCGACGCCCGGCATTGAGCACCTGGGCATCCAGGCCGATGATCGAGTGGAACTGCAGGAGGTCTACGGACGGTTAAAGAAGGCCGAAGGGCCGATTATCGAGGAGGGCCAGACCACTTGTTGTTACGCGCAGGGTGAAAAGACCTGGATCCAGGACCCGCAGGGAATTCAGTGGGAGACGTTTCTCACGACAGGCAAAAGTACGGTATACGGCACCGATCGCGCGACCCCGGCGGTTGAAGAGACTAAGTCGGCTTGTTGCGCGCCAACGTGCTGCACGCCGGAAGCCGCCTAGAGGCGTTTTGCGTGCAACTGCGAGCCGGTACGACGCAGGACACGTCGAGCATCCGCGCACTTCTCGCGGCTGAGGATCTTCCGACGGCTGATTTGTCGAGGTCATCTCCGCAATTCATCGTGGCATTCGATGATGCAAACACGATTGTTGCAGCGGGTGCACTTGAGACGCATGGAGATTCGGCGTTGCTGCGCTCTGTCGTTGTGGCTCGCGCGGTGCGCGGCACGGGGTTGGGCCAGCGCGTTGTGCAGGAGCTGGAACGGATCGCACGGATTGCTCAGGTGAAACAGCTAGCGTTGCTGACACAGAGCGCAAGGCAATTCTTCGAACGGCAAGGCTATCGCGTCATCGCACGGCAGGCCGCGCCCGAGGTTCTGCAGCAGACCGAAGAGTTTCGCTCGCTGTGCCCCGTTTCGGCCATTTGCATGGCCAAGTTTCTGGCGGAAGCCTAGGAAGCAAACGTGGCGGATCGACTCTACAACGTGCTTTTCCTGTGCACGGGGAACTCCGCGCGGAGCATCATGGCGGAAGCCCTGATGAACCAGTGGGGTCGCGGCAAGTTCAGGGGCTTCAGCGCCGGCAGCCACCCCAAAGGCGCTGTCCATCCGATCGCGCTCACCTTGCTTAAGCGCATGAACCTTCCCACAGAGGGTTTGCGAAGCAAGGGCTGGGAGGAGTTCGCAGTCCCGGACGGCCCTCAGCTCGACTTCGTGTTCACCGTCTGCGACAACGCAGCCCAGGAGGTCTGCCCCTACTGGCCCGGTCAACCCATGAGCGCGCATTGGGGCGTGCCGGACCCCGCGGCCGTCGAAGGCACGGACGCGGACAAATGGCTTGCCTTCCGGTGTGCCTTTAAGGCTCTCGACAACCGCATCAAGATCTTTACCAGCCTCCCGCTCGCTTCGCTCGATCGGATCAAGCTGCAGGAGCGTCTGGATGCGATTGGCAAAACTCGGACTCCTCAGGACGGCGAATGAACCTCGCGAAGCGTTTGAGCGCCGAAGGGATTGGGTCGCTGCTGTTGGCCGCGACCGTCGTCGGCTCCGGAGTCATGGCCGAGCGACTAGCCAGTGGAAATGCCGCCATCGCGTTGCTGGCGAACACCGCTGCCACGATGGCAGTCCTGGCCACGCTGGTCGCACTCTTGGGACCCATAAGCGGCGCGCATTTCAATCCGGCGGTCTCGTTGATCCAGGCGGTGCGCAGTGCCTTACCCTGGCGAGATGCGGGGGCCTATGCCGTCGTTCAGATAGTCGGCTGCTGCGCCGGAGTGATCCTCGCTCATGCGATGTTCGAGCTGCCGTGGCTGCAATCCTCAGCTCACGTGCGCACAGGTCTATCGCAATGGCTCGCCGAGGCTGTCGCGACGTTCGGCTTGCTACTGGTCGTGCTGGGACATCGGCGACCTCAGGATGCGCCGTGGATGATCGCGGCATGGATCGGCGGCGCGTACTGGTTCACCGCCTCGACGTCCTTCGCAAATCCGGCGATCACGATCGCACGTTCGCTTTCGGATACCTTCGCAGGCATTCGGCCGGCTGATGCGCCCGGGTTCATCGCGGCGCAACTCGTCGGTACGCTCCTCGCACTGGCGGTGGCGAGGTCGCTGTTTGACATGGACCGCGTGGTGATCACCGCACAGGCCGAAGAATCGCCTGCCGAGTCGGCACGCGCCGGAGTCAGCTCGTGAGCCGGGAGCCCGTTTCCGTCACGATCTACCACAGTCCGGCTTGCGGGACTTCCCGCAACACACTGGCGCTCATTCGCAACGCCGGCGTCGAGCCCACCGTGATCGAGTACCTGAAAGCGCCGCCAGATCGGGCAACCCTCGTTGACCTGCTCAACACCACCGGCTCAGCCCTCGGAGGCCAAGACTCAGTTACCGGGGTCTCGGTGAACGCGCTCGACGAGGATAGAGAAGGAGCGGGACCGCATTAGATCGGCGCTTGTACAGTAGCGAGCGCGAGCGCGGCTCAATCGGGATACCAGGTAAGCGTGCGATGATGAGGTGTCGCGCGGCGTTAAGCGCATCTTCCCTATCCAGCTCTACCGGCGCCCAACGAGGCCCGGCGGGATGAGCGGCATCACGTAATGGCTCGAAGTCCATGATAGTACCCTCCGAGCATATAGGACGGGCGCTCCCCGATCGTCCCGCGTGGCCGTACTTGCACCAGAACCCGTCGGAGGCTGATTTTGCTACGCCGTTATCCGCCTGCGGCTTGCATCCCAGACCGCGGCGCTGTTGTGAAAGTGGGAGTAGTTGGCCATGTGACAGGCAATCGAAGTGTTATTTCCAAAGACCGCATCCTCCACCGAGGGCTGCCGGGTTTTCACAGACTCGAAGAAACCCCACAAATGGTCGACGAGCTCGCTGTAATTGGCCGGGAAGATGTAGGTTTCACCCTCAATCGGCTTGGCCGCTCCCGGCTTCGGATCATTCTTCTCGTGCCACGATTTCTCATAGGCGTCCCGCGTCTTGTTTGGATAACTCGTATCGTAATAACACGGTGCGTCATCCTGGCCGTCCTGCCGCGTTACCGTCATCTGCCCGCCGTCGCGGATTTCTATGATCCCTCGCGTGCCGAGGAAGCGGGTAGCTCCTTCTCGACGAGTGCACTGTGTCATCAAAACGGCGACGCACAGGTTCGGATAATCATAGAGCGTGCTCATCACGTCGGGGAATTCGCGTCCGTCCTTCCAGTAGAAAAGCCCGCCCGCACTTTGGGCACGTTGCGGCGGCGCGTGCACACCCATGACATAGTGAATGCCCGTGAGAGCATGAACGAAGAGATCTCCCGCCAAACCTTCGCCGTAGTCCTTAAAAGCGCGCCAGCGCGCGAAACGGACGGGATCAAAGGGTCGCTTGGGCGCATCGCCGAGCCACGTTTCCCAGTCGAGGTTTTCCGGTGAGAGGTCGGTCGGAGGCACATACACCCACGAGCCGCACGGCGAATTCCGTCCCAGGACTGCTTCGACGGAGTTGACCTCGCCGATAGTGCCTTGCGCGATCAATTCCTTGGCCTTCGCGAAGGTGATAGAGCTCCTGCGCTGGCTACCGATCTGAACGATGCGGTTATTCCGCCGCGCCGCCTCGATGATCTCGAATCCTTCCTCCACCTGGTGCGTCATCGGCTTTTCGCAATAGACGTCCTTGCCGGCGTTGCAGGCGTCCACGATGATTTGCTTATGCCAGTGGTCGGGGACGGCGACGACCACGCAATCAATCTCCTTGTTGTCGAGCAGCTCCCGGTAGCGACGCGTCGTGGCCACCGTCTTGCCCGTCGCTCCGCTGATGATCTGGTTGGCGAGTGTATGGCGGTCGTCATAAAGATCACACGCAGCCACACATTCAGCGCCAGGGAGGCGCACTGAAGCGGCTAATACGCCGGAGCCTTGCATTCCGATTCCGATCATGCCGAAGCGGACTCGGTCGCTCGCGGAAACCGTTTGCATCGCCGCGCCCGCTCGACGGGGCTCCAGGAAGAAAGGCGACGCTGCCAGCGCGATACCGGCTCCCGTCGAGCGTCGCACGAATTCACGGCGGGAAATTTCGTCCTTAGCCATATGGATCTCCTGCTTGCGATGAACTGTATGACGAGCCTTCGCTCACATCCTTAGGATTCGGGCTAGCTATTGCGCGGGCGTGATGACGATATTACGAAATGCCACCCGTCCGTCTTCAGTGCCCTGAAGGTATATGGGGCCCGGCGAAGCTTCGTTGCTGTCGATAGCACCGCCGGTGAGCCCGGGAATCTCCCGGTGGTCGATGACCGTCCGGCCGTCGTTGACTACCGTGACCGTTCGCCCGACCAGCGTGATGTCGTAGCTTTGCCAGACGTTCGGCGTGCGCGGGAACGCGGGCTCCGGCGCGATGAATCCGTACACCGCACCCATGCGGCGGTTCGGCGCCTCCTGCGCCGCGTTGGTCTCGATTTGCACCTCGTAGCGGCCGCGGAGAAAGACGCCGCTGTTGGCCATGGGCCCGCAATTGAACTCGACGTGCAACCTGAAGTCCCGAAACCTGGAAGTCGTAACGAGTTCAGAGCCCCGGCCGTGCTTGACGAGCGTGCCGTCTTCGACGCTCCAAATGCTCGCCTGAGTCGGATCGGCGAACGTCCAGCCGGCAAGGTCCCTGCCGTCGAACAACCGGATGGGTTCGCCCCATCTCGGCGTGCTCCTGCGTGCGAGGGACGGCGCTCTGCGGCCGGTCCATCGCCATGAAGCGCCGTTGAGCGTTGTCGCAGTGCCCACGAGTTCACCGCCCGCGATCCTTCCATTGAAAAGCGTACCCTCCGGGAAGCCTTCGCCTTTGGGCATGGAGAACTCAATTGCCCCGTCTTTGATTTGAATCTCCCCCGTCGGAGTGGCATGGCCCCAAAGTCCGACCATCAAGCCTTCCAGCCGACCCTTATCCTCAGACACCAGGATCCACGACGGCTGCTCGCGGGTCGGAGTTCTTATGGTCAAGTCCCAGCGCCCCGCGTACGACGTGATCGAGCGTGATGCGTTGACTGTCGGATTCGCTTGCGCGTTTACCGGTTTTGGGTCCACCCCGACACGCAGTGACACTGCAATTGCCAGAACAATAGTCAGCTTTCTCGTACCGTTCATCGACTACCTGTGCTCCGCAAAAAATGCGTCCAGTCACGCGTTTACGAAAATCGCGTCCTCTCCCACAAGCTCCACGTGCCCGCAATCAAGCTCAGCAGCAGGACACCACTCAGAACCGCAATCCAGCGCATATCCATCCCGAGTGGCGGCACCACCGCCCGCACACCCAGCCACACAAAGACGCCCGTTGCGGAGGCAACAATCGCATAGTCCCACCAGTGACGCCGCTCGCCGCGGTCCGAGAAATCTTCCCCCTCCATCGAGGCGATCGTCCGGTCATGATCCAACCCGTAACGGCTGCACTCCCGCAGCACTGCCTCGTTCGTCAACGACATCTCCCGTGCCGAAGCCACCGCCGTACTGATCGCCAGCGCCCCCAGGATCATCACAATCGACCCGGCCACGACCAGCAGCTCGTGTGCATGATCCACCGTCGCCAGCTCACCAAAGACCAGCGCACCCCACGCCAGCCCCCACAACTGATTTGTGTTGGAGAGCGGAATCCCTCGCCCAATCCCCAGGTACTTCGTTGCGAACTGCTGAAACAGGTCGCCGATCACCCACATAAACCCGCCCAGGAACAGCCAGAACACCGCGCCGCGAACATGCAGTAACTGGAACGCCGACGAGTTCCATCCGCCATCGAGCACCAGCGTCAGGGCCAGCACGGTGCCCAGCTCTCCCACCGTAAACACCGTGACGAACGATAGCGGATTCATCCCGCTCAGATAAGCCTTCCGGTACGGAACATACATCGTCCCCCACATCAGGCTCGCGCCGATTGCGGCAATGATTCCGCTCAAGGCTCTGTGCCCCAACGCCATTCCGTCATTGAGCGTACTGAAGCCGAGCATCACGGCTGCAATGACGATGCACACCGCACCCACCACCACCTTACCGATGTTCCTCGCGCTCGCTCCCTTCAACTCGCAGAACAGCACCCGGCCCCAGAACAGGCCGATCAGCGAATTCATGTTCCACAAGGGAAACGCCACCGCCAGCCCCACCTCGCGGATTGCGAACACGGTCAGCGTGTTCGCCACGGCCCACAGCGCTCCCGCCAGCAGCGCCCAGACGATCAGGTGCTTGCGCTCGAACAGGTCGGTAAAGACGTAACTCGTTCCCTTGAGCAGCGCAGGAAAGGTCCAGCGCGCCGTAAACACCCCCGCGACCATGCAAAGCGAAATGGCAAAAGGAGAGTACCCCGCCGTCACCAGCTTGGTCGGAGCCTCGGCCGCACCCAGCCAAACCCCGGCCGTCAGTCCGCAGATCACCCCAAGCCCATGCAGCGATAGCCCCTTCTTTTGCATCCTCATGACCTCAACAGGCATGCGCTCTCCACAAACGAAACACCGCCCTGCGGCGCGGCGTCAAAATTCGGCTAACTCAATGCAACCAAAAGAGCTATGCCAATCAGGAGCACGGAGAAAGGCACCCAGAAGTGACTATCCCCAACAATTTTCTTCGCCTCGCGAGAAAAGCTCATTCAATACACCCCCTCAACGTCACGGCGTCGCGCGCCGCTCCCGCTTTGACTCAAGTACCCGTTATCGCGCCACCGGCAACTTCGACTGCAAGGATTCACGCAAAGCGATGCCAATGCGTGTCGCCTCCGCCCACGGCGCTCATTTGGACAAGTTTATGGTGCGATTTTCACGCCATGACGAGGTCGCCGCCTCGGCCAACTCCAGTGCCTTGACGCCGTCATCGATGGTGGTACGCAGCCCGACACCGTTGAGCAGCGCATCAAAGAAATGCGTGATCTCGCGTGCGTATGCGGCGCGATAGCGTTCCAGGAAGAAATGCTCGGGCTTATCTTGGCTGACGCCGTGCACCGTCGACGACACCACTTCGGTCGGCTTGTGATTGGCCGCCTGCAGCATGCCTTTGCTGCCCAGCACTTCAAAGCGCTGATCGTAGCCATAGGCGGCGCGGCGGCTGGTGTTGATCTGGCATAAACGGCCGCGACGGGTGCGTATGGTCACGGCCGCCGAATCGATGTCGCCGGCTTCCGCAATCGCCGGGTCGCTCAAGCAGCTGCCGGTCGCTGAAATGCTGTCGGCTTCATCATCGAGTATCCAGCGAAAAATATCGAAGTCGTGAATCAGCATGTCCTTGAAAATACCGCCCGAACTTTTCAGGTAGGAAACCGGCGGCGCGCCGGGATCGCGGCTGGTCACCACGAGCATCTCCGGATCGCCAATTTCACCCGCCACCAGCCGTGTCTTCAACGCCTCAAAGGTTGGATCAAAACGGCGCTGAAAGCCGAGCATGCAGGTCACTCGAGCCCGGGCTACCGCCATTGCGCACGCCCTGGCGCGTGACAGATCGAGATCGACCGGTTTCTCGCAAAATATGGCTTTGCCGGCCGCAACCGCACGCAAAAGCAAATCGGCATGGGTGTCGGTGCTGGACGCGATCAACACGGCACCTATGGCCCGGTCGGCCAGCGCAGTATCGATGGCGGTCACTTGCGCGCCATACCGCGCCGCCAGTTCCTGCGCAGCCTGCGCATTCACATCGCTCACGTATTTGAGTCGTACGCCCGGTTGCCGGACCAGGTTTCCCGCGTGGATTTTGCCGATCCGGCCTGCGCCAAAGACTGCGACTTCCATCATGTTGATTCTCTTGGGCCGTGACTTGAGGTCAGCTTTCCGGCCTGGGCTCGCGCAGCATCCACTCGTGCTCGGGATCATTGCGGAAGACCCAGGCGCGACGCGGTCCGGCCATCACATTCAGATAGTAGAGATCATAGCCGTGTGCGGCACCCACGGGATGGTATCCGCGAGGCACCAACACGAGGTCGCCGTCGTGCACGCACATCGTCTCATCGAGATCACGATCATCCGTGTACACGCGTTGGAACGCGAAGCCCTGGGAAGGATTGATTCGATGGTAGTAGGTTTCCTCGAGGGCGGTTTCCCCTCCCAGGGTCGCCGTGTCGTGCTTGTGCGGCGGATAGCTCGACCAGTGACCGCCCGGCGTGATGACCTCGACCACGATAAGACTGTCCGCACTTTGGTCTTCAGGAAGAATGTTGCGGACATAACGGGTATTGGTGCCCTTGCCCCGCACTACCTTGGGCATGTTGCCCGCGTCAATTGCGCGCGGCGTGCGGCCCGGCTTCCCCGGCGCGGAGCACACCGCCAGCTCGACCTCGTTCCGGGCAGTCGCCGTGAACCGCATGCCGGCCGGCACATACACCGCACCGGGCGACGCGTCATCAAACACGCTCGAGCGACCGCCGATCCGTTCGAAGCGACGGCTCTCGACAGCGATGTCGGCAGTGCCCGCCAGCACAACGACACAGGTTTCGCGGCCGGTTTCTCCGCCGCTTGCGGCTTGCCCGGCGGAAAGGCGATTCACCCGAAATCCCACATGCTGCCAGCCCGCGTCCTGCGGTGTGATTTCCAGAACACACCCATCGGTATCGGGTGCATGGGAATGTCGAATAAGATTGGGCATCGCTACTCCACCACCCTCAATCCCGCCGCAGCCGCCTCGCGCCGCAAAGTTGTCAGCCCGAGTTCCCCGTAGCGCCGCGGGTCGGCGATGGTCGGATCTTGCTCCGCCTCGACGATGATCCATCCGGAATAGCCGATCTCGGCGAGCGCCTGCAGCACCTTCCTGAAGTCGATGTCGCCGTCGCCGGGCACGGTGAACATGCCAGCCAGTACGCCGCTCAGGAAGCTTCCTCCCTCTGCCTTGGTCTTGCGAAAGATTTCGCCGCGAATGTCCTTGCAGTGCACGTGCGCCACGCGTTGCGGATGGGTTCGGATCAGCGAAACAGCATCCACCCCACCCAGTGCGGCATGCCCGGTATCGATTGTCATCCCCACCGATGGTCCGGTGGATTCCAGAAACCGTTCGAGATCCTCGCCCGACTCGACAACCGTGCCCAGATGATGGTGATACGCGAGGCGCATACTCGCCGCGGCTACGTGATCGGCAACCTCCGTCAGTTTCTCACCGAAGCGCGCCCAGCCTGCGCGATCAAGCCGCGGGGAAGCCGACAGCGCGCGGTTCCGATTGCCGTGTATCGCATTGCTGGTCTCGGCGATGATGAACACCGTGCAACCCAGAGCCTTCAGCAGGCCAAGGTGTGCCTGCAGGGCCGCGATCTCTTCGCGGGCTGAACGGGTCAGCAGGCTGGCGCTGTACCACCCTCCGACCAGGACCAGTTGGAAGCGGGCGAGCAGGGTGCCCAGTGTCGCTGCATCGCGGGGAAATCTTCCGCCGAGTTCGATGCCGGCAAAGCCGATATCGCGGGACTCGGCGAGTACCTGCTCGAGCGAAGTGTCAGCGCCGAGTTCGGGCATGTCGTCGTTAATCCACGCGATGGGACTGACGCCGAAGCGAATACTCACCCCTGACTCTCCCTTAAGTCCGTTTTTTGAGCCGCTCGATGTACATCGCTCTTGCGGCCGCCACCTCGGGACGCACAGAGACTTCAGGTATTGCGACGTCCCACCATGCCCCACCCGCCTCGGTCACTGCCAGCGGATCGGTTTGAATGACGATGACGTGGGTCCGAGCGGAGATCTTTGCTCGGCCCAGCGCCTGCTCGAGTTCCGCGATGGTAGAGACATGTTCCGCGATCGCTCCGAGACTCGCAGCATGAGCGGCGAAATCGATCTCGGGGAGAATTTCGCGGCGCGAGTCCGCCCACATCGTATTGAAGGCCGCACCACCCGCCGCCTTCTGCAGACGGTTGATGCAGGCGAAACCGCGATTGTCGAGTACCGTCACGATCAGCTTCTGCGCCAACATCACGGAAGTCGCGAGTTCCGAATTCAACATCAGGTAACTGCCGTCGCCGAGCAGCACATGGACGTCGCGGTGCGGCTCCGCCAACTTCACTCCCAGTCCGCCCGCAATCTCGTAACCCATGCAGGAGTAGCCGTATTCGACATGGTAGTCACCGGCATGCCGGCAGCGCCACAGCTTGTGCAACTCGCCGGGCAGACCGCCGGCAGCGCAAACCACTACGGAATCCTCACCAGCCATTCGCCACACGGCTCCGATGACCTGCGCGTCGGACGGCAGGGATTGTTCAGGAGGAGCGGTGGCTTTCTCCCAAGCAGCGTTCCACTCTGCGACGGCCGCGGCCATCGTTCGGGTGCCGCGCGGCGCCCGCCAACCGGAGAGGCGCTCGTGCAGTCGCCGCAGTACCGCACCGGCATCCCCAACCAGCGGAATTGCGCCGTGTTTTGCAGCATCGTAAGCCGCGACGTTGACTTGCACGAGCCGCCGACCCGGAGCGCGAAACAAAGCGCGCGATCCTGTGGTGAAATCCTGGAGCCGAGTACCGAGGCCCACCACCAGATCGGACGCGGCGGCGGCGGCGTTGGCCGCACTCGATCCCGTCACGCCGATGCTGCCGAGATTGCAGGGGTGGTTCCACTTGAGCGCGCCCTTGCCGCCTTGAGTTTCAGCGACCGGAATGTCGGTGGCCTCGGCGAATGCGGCGAGCGCCGCGTCGGCTCCACTGTAGAGGACACCGCCCCCGCAGACCAGCAAGGGCGACTGCGCGGCCTGCAACAGTCGGACCAGTTCGTCCTCCTCGCGGGGGTCAGGGGGCTGCGCTCGAACTGTCCATACATGCCTGCGGAAAAACGCTTGCGGGAAATCGAAAGCCTCCGCCTGTACGTCCTGACAAAACGCCAGGGTCACCGGCCCACAGGAGGCGGGGTCGAGCAGTGTCGCCATAGCCCGGGGCAGCGCATCGAGGATCTGCTCGGGCCGCGTGATTCGATCGAAATAGCGCGACACCGGCCGGAAGCAGTCGTTGGCAGAGACCGTGCCATCCGTAAAATCCTCTATCTGCTGCAGTACCGGAGCGGGCGCGCGGCCGGCAAAAACATCGCCCGGCAGGAACAGCACCGGGAGGCGGTTCACGTGAGCCAGGGCTGCCGCAGTGACCATGTTGGTTGCGCCGGGGCCGATGGAACTGGTGCAAATCATGGCGCGTTGACGCCGCATCTGCTTCGCGTAGGCGATGGCGGCATGGGCCATGCCCTGTTCACTATGCGCGCGATAGGTGGGAAGCACGTCCCGCGCGGCGTGCAGGGCTTCGCCGAGTCCCGCAACGTTGCCGTGGCCGAAGATCGCCCACACCCCCGCGAAATAGCGGATCTCGCCGGCCGGACGCGCCACGTACTGGTTCGCGAGATAGCGAACGGCAGCCTGGGCCGCCGTCTGTCTGACCGTGCTCACGCCGCCGCCGCCGTGCGCGCGCGTCGCCACGCGCTGACGAGCGCGGTCAGTTTCTCGGCCATACCGTTCACGGCTGCCTCATCGGTCATCTCTCCACAAAACCACCCACGCGCGACCGCATCGAAGATGGTGCGCCCGACGGCAAACCCCTTCACGATTTTGAACGGGGCCGCGGCGACGAACGAGCCGACCAGTTCGCCCTCCGGCGCCGACAAACCCAGCAACACCACGCCTCGGCAGAGCGGATCGCCTAGAGTGATTGCTCCCTCGATATTCTCCCAGGTCGCCGAACTCGCACTCGGCTCGAGTTTCCACCAGTCCGGGCGCACCCCGATCTCGTAGATCCGCGAGATCGCACGCGCGACGGTGCGCGCATCGACTGCCATGCCGCGGGGAACGATGATTTCAAGCAGCAACTCATGCCGGGTCTTGCGGCAGGCNNTCGCGCAAATTGGCCTCATCATCGGGATGGTATAAGACCAGACACTTCACGACGTGATTCAGAGGCCAGGTCGTCAGTTCGGTGGCAACGTCCGCCGAGCTCTCGAATTCCAGCGGACGCGAACCCGGAAGTTCGATGGGGCGGCCCACCCAATACCGACCATCGGCTGCCTGGGCCAGCGCCTTGAATCCATAACGCCCGTCGAGCAGCACGCCGAATCGAGCGTCGCCTTGCGCTACTACGTCGACGGCGCGCAGCCCCAGCATCTTGAACCTGGAGATACGCTCCCGGTCGACGCCTGTCTCTGCGGCGAGATCCTCGAACTGGCTACGATGATCGATTGCAAGAACGGTCAACTCTTGGCGAGCGCGTGAGCGCGTCGTGGCCCAATGGAGATGCTCCAGCTCCGCATCCTCGCGCAAGCGAAATTTGCGGGCGCCCGCCGCGAGAAAAAGCTCCAGTTCCGGCCACGTCGGCATTGCGGGCGCGCAACCATGCCGCGAGACCACGATTGCCCCGCACGCGTTGCCGAGACGACAGCACTGCTCGATCGGCGCGTCTCGCAGCCAGCCTCGCAAAAAGCCCCCCATGAAGGCATCGCCCGCGCCGAGAACGTTGTACACCTCGACCTGAAAGCCGGGTGCGACGACACCTTGTTCGANNTCAACGCCGCCCAGAATGCGGATTTCCTCTTCCGTACCTACGACCAGATCGCAAAGCGGCAACACATTCTGCAGACGCTGGGTGACCGCTTCGTGCGCCACGAAGCGGTTTTCGCCGAGGTCTCTGGCGGCTAGCCCCCAGAGTACGGGCCGGTAATCAATATCAAACACGACCCTGCCGCCGGCAGCCTTCACGCGCCGCGCCGCGCCCACACTTGCCTCAAAAACGCCGGGCGTGGACAAGTGAGTGCCGTTTATGAGCACGGCACGGGCCGATGCCAGCCACCTGTCGTCGAGATCCTGCTCGCATAGCGCCATGTCGGCACAGTTTTCCCGGTAGAAAATGAGCGGAAAGGTCTCACGATCGCGGATTCCCAGAATGACCAGGGCAGTCAGCCGCTCAGAATCGGCAAGAACTCCGCGAACGTCGACGCCCTCGCGCACGAGTTGCTCACGGATGAAGCGTCCCATGTGATCAGCGCCGACGCGCGTCAACAGACCTGTATTCAGGCCGAGTCTAGCGGCGGCCACAGCCGTATTCGTCGGGCTCCCGCCGACGTATTTCGCGAACGAGCCCATATCTTCCAACCGTCCGCCGATCTGCTCGCCGTAGAGATCGACGCTCGATCGTCCGACTGCGATCAAATCCAGAGCTGTGTCTGTTCCAGGCACGATGTTACTCACTGTCGCGAAGATGGAACAGACTATAATCTTTATTCCATTGTAAATTCTGGTTTCATAGGCGCTTGGGCCGCGTCCGCCTCGCGCTGCCGCTCGAGCGTCATACTCGATCACAATCGGAGCGTTCAATGTTCAACGTCGCACTGTTCGGTGCCGGCCGCATCGGCCAGATCCATGCCAGAAACGCGGCCGCACGTTCTGACCTCAAACTGAAATACATAGTGGATCCCAACCGCGAGGCGGCTGACCCGCTGGCCCACCGGACCGGGGCCGTGGCGGTGGACTCCGACGCAGCGTTGGGAGATGCGTCTATTTCGGGGGTCATCATCGCGAGCGCGACGAATGTCCATCTCGATCAGGCATTGCGAGCCGCTGCAGCGGGCAAAACGATTTTCTGCGAGAAGCCGCTCGATCTCGACCTCGAGCGTGCGCGGAATGCGGCAACGCAGCTCGAGAGAGCCGCGATGCTGATGGGCTTCAACCGCCGCTTCGACCCCCACTTTCAGGCGTTGAAAACGCGCCTCGATGAGGGAGCGATCGGGCGCCTCGAGAGCCTCAGCATCGTCAGCCACGATCCGGCGCCGCCACCCATCGAGTACGTTCGGATCTCGGGCGGACTGTTCAAGGACATGGCTATTCATGACTTCGACACGGCACGTTGGCTCATGGGCGAGGAGCCCGAGGAGGTGTTCACCAGCGCGAGCTGCCTGATCGATCCCGCCATTGCAGACGCCGGCGACGTGGACACGGCGAAGACTATTCTGCGTACCGCGACCGGCAGATTGTGCGTCATCAGCAACAGCCGTCGCTCGGCCTACGGCTATGATCAGCGGATCGAAGCCTACGGTGCTGCCGGCTCGCTACGCGCCGACAACGTCATGGAAAGCACGGTCTCCACGTGGCGGGAACGAGGCTGCGCGAGCGATGCGCTTCAGGGTTTCTTTCTTGACCGGTACGCGCAAGCCTATCGGCGGGAGATGGCGCATTTTGCCGCGATCCTCCGCGATGAAACTTCGCCTGCCGTCGGTTACAAGGATGCCGTGGCGGCGCTAGCGCTCGCTGAGGCTGCCGGACTCTCCGCAAAACTGAACAAACCGGTAAGCGTTCGCTCGCTGGGTTGAAAGACTCCGAAGGCGGGGATCAATGCGCCGCAAGCGTGCACCGGGCAGTCGCGGATCGTCAAGAGTACGGGAGTTCGCTGATTGCGACGTGTTGATTGTC
>PLEC01000029.1:222-18396 GCA_003136935.1 Gammaproteobacteria bacterium | reverse complement strand
TCCCAGCCGGGCGGCATGCGCATGTCGACAAAGGCGACCGAATACGGACGACCCTCGGCGAGTGCTGCCCGGGCGCATTCCACTCCGTCGCGTCCCTGCATTGCCGAATCGACGTCGAAACTGGGGCGGCCGCTGACGGGTTGCTGCTTGCCAAAGAGCGCGGCCTCCGCCGCCGACATCTTGCCGTCCTCGCTGCCGGAGAGAATTTTTCGGTAGTCCTCGTGAATGGCCTCGTTGTCATCGATCACGAGAATGCGATGGGTGAGCAGGTCAGCTTCAATCGGCATGGCCCGACTCCGGCGGCGTCAACGGCAGCGTCAGGGTGAAGGAGGCGCCTTTGCCGGGACCGGCGCTTTCGGCCAGCAGCGCACCGCCCAGCTCCTTGGCTGCAAGCGCTGCGCTGTGCAGACCGAAGCCGTGTCCATCGGGGCGCGTCGTGAAGCCGTGGTTGAATATCCGATCGAGGTTCTCTTTCGGGATGCCGACGCCGGTATCGATGACCGAGATCATGACGGCGCCGGCTGCCGCGCGGGTACGGACGGTCACGCGCTTGGGGCCGCCGGCTGCTTCCGCGCAGGCGTATTTGGCGTTGCGGATCACGTTTACCAGCACCTGCAGCACCCGGTGCTTGTCGACCTGCATCAGCGGCACGTCGGCGAAGTCGCGCACGATCGTGACCCCATGGCGGCTGAACGCGCCCTCATTCATCCGCAGGCTGTCCTCGACCAGCAGGCGAACATCCAGCGTGTCGGTTATGCCGCCACGCCTGGCATAGCCTTGCTGCATCGCGACGATTTCCTTGATGTGCTCGATGTTGCTGCGCACCGCCTCGAGCTCCGTGACCGCGGCATCGCGCTCGGCGATCAGTTCGCTCGCGAGCTCCTGCACGTAGACCGGCAAATGCCTGCCTTGCGCGCCCGCGAGAAACGTGGCGAGCTCGCTGGCGTGTTGATTAAGAAGATCGGCGACCCGCGTCAGCCCGACGCACTTGGACTTGCGGATGCGCTCCGCGACCACACTGGCCGAGACGTTGACGCTGTTAAGTACATTGCCGACGTTGTGCAGCACGTTGGTCGCTACTTCCGCCATGCCGGCCTGGCGCGACGCGACCAGGAGCTGCTTGTGCGCGCGCTCGAGCTCATCTTCATTGAGTCGCCGCTCGGTGATGTCCTCGACGACCGCCAGCGCGCCCAAGGGCTGGCCGGCCGCACCCATCAGCCGCTGGGCGCTCGAGAGCGCCGTGCGGCGCATGCCGTCCGGGCGGACGATAACGTATTCGGCGTTGCTCACCTTCTCACCGCGCAGGGCCCGCGCGAGCGGACGATCCTCGCGCGCCGCCGGTGTCGTGCCATCCGGCAGATAGACCTGGGAGGTGAGGGGATAGGGGTTGCGGGGGACCGCGGCGGCGGTATCTGCAGGAATTCCGAACAGCAGTGCCGCCGCCGGATTGTAATGGGTCACCTGACCTCTGACATCGCAGGCGACGAGCGCGAGCGGCAGTTCGGCGATGACGGTGCCAAGCAGTTTCTGGTTTTGCAGCAGGGCGGCCGCCATTTCCTTGCGCGCAGAGATGTCGCGCAGAAACTCGACCGAGCACTCAGCTTCCGGGCCTCCGCCGCTGACGAGTGAGAGGGTCGCACGCACCCACAGCGCGGTGCCGTCTTTGCGCAGGTAGCGCTTCTCGACGTCCAGGTGTGCGATTTCACCGCTCCACAGCCGCGCAAGTCCCGCCGTGGTGGACTCAAGATCCGCGCCGTGCGTGAGGCTTCCGATGGACTCGCTCTTGAGTTCCTCGGCGGTGAAACCGAGCAGCGCGCAGAAGGCGCGATTGCCGTGACGGAAGCTGCCGTCGCGGTTCGCGAAGCCAATTCCAACGGGCGCCTGCTCGATGGTGTTACGAAACAGCGTCTCAACCGGCCGCACGTCGGCCGATATGCGAAACAGCCCGGTGACCTCGGAGCTTTCGCCCTCAAGGCTTGCGGCGCTTGCTCGCTTCATCCGGCGGCTCCGGCGCCCATCAGGGGGAAATTCGCGTGTAACAGCGTGCTCACTGGGGTAGCGGCCACTTGACAAACCGGCGCGAATTGCAACACGGGACGCGCCCGTGCACAGCGAACTATGTCGCATGTGCGCTGCTGCTCTGCGCTAAACCACTGATCCGCCGGGCAGGTGTTGGGCGTTAGCGACTGCAAGTGTGCGCCGGTTCTCGTTTCATCGCCGGCGCCGCTGGCGCGCGAGCAGGCACACACAAGCGCAACTGGGCATTGAGTACGCTAACGACACCACCCTGATGGCTGCGCAGCTGCAAACAAACGCCTCGACGATATGAAAATCCTTGTGTCGCGGTGCGACAAGGTGGACTTGCCGATTGCCAGGGCCACGGCACTAAAGCTGCGTGACTCCAAATGAAGGTGTGCGCGCACCGATTGGGCCGCCTCACCGCTCGATGTTGACGATCCCGGCCTCGCTGCCCTGATAGGGCACGCTTTCGCCGGCCTCCTTACCGAGCAAGGACTGTGCGAGTGGCGCCATCCAGCTCAGGAGCCCCTGCGCTGCATCCGCTTCGTCTTCCCCCACCAGGCGGAACACCTGCCGGGCACCAGTGTCCAGCTCGAGGGTGACGCGCATGCCGAAGCGCACGCGGTCGGTCAAGGCCGCTGGCCCGACGACACGGGCGCTCGCACGCCGCGCGCTCCAGTAACGCAGATCGCGCTCCACCCGCGCGCGCAGTGCGGCATCGTTAGCAGCGCGCGCGGCCTGCCGCTCGGCCTCGAGCGCACGCACGCGCGTCTCGATGGCCGCGAGCCCCCGCGGCGTGACGAAGTTGGGATGAGGACTCACGGCCCGCTCCGGAAGTGCTGACGGATCCTCGTCCGATTCGCGCACGAACGCCCGGCTCATGACGCCGCGGCTCCGGTGACAATGCGAATCCTGCCGTTCATACTCGTTAGCAGAGGCTCCCGATGGGATGGTATATGAAAGAGTCTGCGCGCATCGCGTCGCCGGCGCTCACACCGTGAACGGTGTTGCGAGCGCATTCCTCCTGACCTTCGCCGGGCTCTTTCCTATCGTCAATCCCATCGAGGCCGCCCCGTTCTTCCTCGGTCTCACGGCGAGTCTCCCCAGCGCCGAGCGCCGCGTACTGGCCCGCAAGGCGGCTGTCAACGGCTTCCTGCTGCTGCTCGGTTCCATGGCATTGGGTCCCTGGTTGCTGGAATTCTTCGGTATCGAGCTGCCGGTGGTGCGCATCGCGGGCGGCCTCGTCGTGGCAGCCCTGGGCTGGAAGCTGCTGACGCAGGAGCAGTGGTCGGATCACTCCGGCGCGGGCCTGCAGGGCGGCACGGGAAGCAAGGTCGGCAGCTTCTATCCGCTCACCATGCCGCTCACGGTGGGTCCGGGCTCGATGTCGGTCGCGATCACCATTGGCAGCCGCAAGCCGGCCGGCGTCCCGCGCTTCTCGCAGCTGGCGGAACACGCCAGCGGGGCAGTGCTGGGGGTCCTCGGCATCGCGGTCACCATTTATCTCGCCTACCGCTTTGCGGAGAAGATCGGGCGACTGCTTGGTGAGACCGGACTGGAAGTGATGGTGCGGCTGTCGGCATTCATTCTCATGTGTATTGGAATCGAGATCATCTGGAACGGTTACAGCGCGCTCACCGGCGCGCACTGAGGGCGTCATGCTTGCGGGTCGGCCACAAAGAATGCTATGCGCACTGCTGCTTGCCGTCGTCTCGTGCGGCGCCGCGCACGCCGGGGATTACACACGGCCGAAGGTTCGCGCGATCACCGCATTCGTGCGCCTCGATCGCGCCACCTACACCCAACAGGTGAGCGCGGCGCTGGCGGTATTGCGCGCGGCCAAAGGCGAGTTCGAGAAGCAGGGCTACGAGGTTCAAACCCTGCGCATCGTGACGCAGCCGCTCGGGGAACTGGTGAGCGGGCAATCTGAAACGCAGGCGCTCGCGTTCCTCAAGGCCTTCGATGACCTGTCAGTGAAGGAGAACTTCCTGCCCAACGTGGGGCCGGCAATGAGGGGTGACGCGGACGACCCGCGCACCATGGCGTTGCTGGGCAAGGCACTTGCCACACTTCCCAACATCGAGTCGAGTGCGATCATCGCCGCTGACGACGGGATTCACTGGAAAGTGATCCACGAGAGTGCGGTGCTGGTGCATTACGTGGCAGACCACAGCCCGCACAGCCAGGGCACTTTCAACTTCACGGCGACCGCGATGCTCAAGCCCTACGGCCCGTTCTACCCGGGCGCGTACCACACCGGGGCGGGCGGGCAGTTCTCGATCGGCTTCGAGGGCGCCAACGTCGTGCGCGAGGTATTCACGCGCACCCACGGCGATTTCGCAGGCTCGGTCGCAGAACTCACCCGGCAGCTGACGGTGCATGCGAAGGTGGCGGAGGCGATCGGCTTGAAGGTGGCGGCCGACAAGCACTGGAGCTTCATGGGAGTCGATCCCACGCCCGCGCCGCTCGCGGACGTGTCTATCGGATCAGCGATCGAGGCCTATACCGGGTCGCGGTTTGGCTCGAGCGGCACCATGACGGCGGCGCTGATCATCACTACGGCGGTGAAGGCTGTGCCGGTGAGGCAGATCGGTTACGCCGGGCTCATGGTGCCGGTGATGGAAGACAAGGTGCTGGCGCAGCGCTGGGCAGAGGGCGCGTTCAATACCGATTCACTGCTCGCGTACTCCGCCGTGTGCGGCACGGGGCTTGATACGGTCCCGTATCCCGGAGACATGAGTGTCGATCAGCTGGCGCGTATTTACGGCGACGTGGCCTCCCTTGCCTGGAAATGGCACAAGCCGCTGTCGGCGCGGCTGCAGCCGGTGACGGGCAAGAAGGCAGGGGAGATGACCGACTTCCGCGATCAGTACCTGTTCAACACGACCTTGCACGCGTTGCCATAATGGCCGCATGCACACTGCATGACTCTGAAATTCGAGCCAGGCATCGATGCGCAGCGGTGCTGGCTGTACTCGCCCTCGTCGCATGCACGTCGACGTCACCGTCACCCGACCATGTTGCTGACGCTCCGCAGTTTTTCCACATCACTCCGGTGCGACCGGTCGCTGATCTGCTGCCGCTCGCGCTTGCAGCGACGCCACCGGTCGAGCCGGGCGAGTTTCGGCCGGCCGACCTAATCGAGCTGACGAGTCTTGATCCGACCATCAGGCTCGATATTCGCTATGCGACGACGCGCAATTTTCTCGGCACACCGCTCTACAGCGAGGCGCGCGCCTTCATGCAACGACCCGCGGCGCAAGCCGTGGTGCGCGTCCAACGTGCGCTCGCGCGCGAGGGCTACGGGCTGCTGGTGCACGATGCGTATCGGCCGTGGTACGTGACGAAAGTCTTCTGGGACGCGACGCCGGCGGACAAGCACGAGTTCGTCGCGGATCCGGCCGTGGGCTCACGCCACAATCGCGGCTGCGCGGTGGATCTCACGCTGTACGACTTGAAGACAGGACGTGCGGTCGAGATGCCCAGCCTGTATGACGAGATGTCTCCGCGCGCCTATCCGGCCTATGCCGGCGGCACAGCGGAACAACGCCGGTTGCGCGATTTGTTGCGCCGGCACATGGAAGCCGAAGGTTTTACCGTGTACGAATACGAGTGGTGGCATTTCGATTATCGCGACTGGAAGTCGTATGCAATTCAGAATGTGCGCTTTGAAGCGCTCAGCGCCATCGATAACCGGTGATCCGCCCTGGCGCCCGTTTCAGGAGTCCACCCCCACCATGACGCTCGTCGCCTTGATGACGGCGTAGGCGCGCTTACCCGCGGACAAGCTCAACTCTTCGACTGCGTCAACTGTAACGATAGACACAATGTTGATACCCGGAGCGACTTCAATTGACCGGAAAAACTGTGGACGCCGGGCGCGGGGGCAGGCTGCTAGAAGCAGCCGCGCCCACCAGCGCAGTGAGGCCATCAAGGTCGCGTAGGGCAGGCCACCTGTCAGGCGTCAGTCACGGCCCGACGGCTGGCGGTTTGCCGTTTGACTGCAGACTCGAACGCCGCCTGGAACTCGGCAAATACCGAGCGTCTGGGCGCAGGTGCGCCAAGATGAATGCCTCGCAGCTCCGCCATGAAGGCGTTCCACATCCGTGCGCCACCGTCTTCGAGCAGCTGCGCCCGGATTGAGAGCTCTTTGGAAGCAGGCGTGTGTCGTCGCCCCCAGGCTCCCATATGAGCCAGTAACAGGACAAGTTGTATGGACCGCTCGGTGAGGCTGTAAATCGCCTTTTGCTTGTGAGTTGGATCGTCCGCTCGCGACAACAGCCCGGCAGAGACCAGGCGCGTCAGCCGACTCGCCAGGATGTTCGAAGCGATTCCCTCCTCGGAGAGTCTTATGAGGTCGCCGAAATGCCGACGATTTCCAAACATAACGTCGCGGATGACAATCAAACTCCACCGGTCGCCGAGCATCTCCAGAGTAAGGTTGATCGGGCACCCCGAGCGCCGCGTATTTCGCATCGCAAATTGCCTCTGTTTCCCGTCAGTATTTTCCACTTGCAGTTTGCAATAAAGTGCAGCTGGACCGCGAACGTGGCTGTCACCGATCTGTCACCTATGCCTGTAGATCGACAGGGGTTGCAATGCGTATACTCGTAGCCGGTAAGGTAAACGCCTCGGCTTTTATCTCGCCTCGTTCACAATCGAAAAACCACTGGTCTCGATTCCAACACCGATAATAAGGGAGGCCTCCATGAGATCCTTAACGTGGATCAAGGTTATCTGTTCGTTTGTGGCACTCACCTGTTTCGGACTTGCCAACGCGCAGACGTTCCCCCGACTCACGCCCATTCCGCCGCGTGGGCCGCGGATCGCCGAGGCTCCAGCGCTTGCCATTGCGGCGAATTCGGCGAATTCATCGACTGCGTCGCCATGGCAACCACTCAACAACCAGCCTCCGTTTACCCTCAACAGCTGTAATACTATTGGTGGTGGTGTCCCGGGAGCCGCCAACCCGCTCCTGCTCACCGATGGCACGGTCATCGTGCAGGATGCAGGTTGTCAGGATTGGTGGCGGTTGACGCCGGACAATACGGGCAGCTACGTCAACGGAACATGGACCCAGATCGGCTCGCTGCCGCCCGGTTACGCCCCACTCTATCACTCTTCCGCCGTCCTGCCCGACGGGCGCGTGATCATCATGGGCGGTGAATACAATTTCTTTAACGCAATCTGGACGGCACAAGGGGCCATCTACGACCCGCTGACGGACGCATGGACGTCGGTAGCCCCACCACCGTTTTTCAGCGTCATCGAAGTCGTTGCTGGCGTTTTCGGGCAGACGATCGGGGATGCTCAGAGCGTCGTGCTGGCGAACGGGACCTACATGCAGGCGGATTGCTGCACGACTCAGTCCGCTTTGCTCGATGCGAAAACTCTAACCTGGACTCCGACCGGAGCTGGCAAGTACGACCCGAACGATGAGGAGGGCTGGACTCTTCTGCCCAACCGAAAAGTGCTCGCGGTAGACGCGTACGTGCCGATATCCCCCTTTCCCTATATACCGTCCGGCACCAACTCGGAACTCTACAATCCGGCAACCGGCAGGTGGCACAGCGCCGGGAGCACCATCGTGCAGCTCTGGGATTCAGGTCTCACGTGCGGCGAGTTGAGTCCAACGTTCGAACTCGGCCCTGCCGTGCTGCGCTCGGACGGTACGGTGTTTTACACCGGCTCGAATACGTGTGCGAACGAGACGGGCAACACGGCGATCTACAATTCGCGTACCGGACGGTGGCGCCCAGGTCCGATGTTCCCGGAAATCGACGGCGTGACCGACATCAACATTGCCGACGGTCCGGCTTCGTGGGAGCCCAACGACAAGGTGCTCATGATGGCGAGCCCGAACTTTGGGAGCCCTCCCTCATTCTTCTTCGAATGGGACGGAACGCATCTGAAGCAGGTGCCGGGACCTCCGAACGCACCGACGGATGGATCCTACTACGGCAACATGCTCGTGCTGCCTACCGGACAGATACTGTTCACGGATTTTTCAGGCGACATCGAGCTCTATAATCCAACTATCGGCGCAGAGGATCGCGAATTCCAGCGCAGGATCGCGCCGGTGGTCTTCAATGCGCCCCGGCTGCTGGCTCGGCGCGGGTCCTATCAAATCTATGGTATCGGTTTCAATGGTGTGACCCAGGGAGCTGCCTACGGCGATGACGTGCAGGCTGCGACGAACTTCCCCCTGGTGCGCATCACGAACTTGAAGACATCCCATGTGTTCTACAGCCGCACGCATGATCACAGCAGCATGGCGGTCGCATCGGACGAGCCAGTATCGACGCATTTCGACGTGCCTGCGGTACAGGAGCGGGGCCTTAGCCTCCTGCAGGTGGTCGCGCAAGGGATCGCGTCGCAGCCGGTCTTGGTGTTCGTGTATTAGTTAGCGCTGCAGGCAAGTTAGGCGCGGGCGGGCGTTGAGAGCGCCCGCCCGCGTCACGCCGGCTCGGTGAACGCCACGAATCGCTTCTACGCCTGGCCGGGGTTTCTCGGGGGCTTCTAGTTGCGCAGCGGAATGCGGCGGCGGCTGAGTGCTTCGGCGCCGCCGAGATGAAACGAGGTGAGCGTGGTCGAAGGCGCGGCAGTCGGGGCACGCATTCTGCTTGCCCGCACGCGCAGCAGGGGCGAATCGAACGGGGTCGGAAGGGCCCAGCCGACGATGTGCCCGCTGGTTAGGTAGATGACCCGGCCGCTTTGGAAATCCACTTCCTCGTCATCGCGCTCGTCCTGGAACGGGTCGTAGCGGCGGATATTGCGGTCGCACAGGCTCAGCATATAGCCCACGGTGTGCAGACCCTGGTTGACGGAGGCGTCCGCGGGCGAGAAGAAATCGGCGAAGGGCCGGTTGTGCACTGAGCAGATGTGGGTGTGAAAGTCGGCCACTACATCCGGCCCGTAGACCTCGCCGACATCCACGCCGAAGGGCTTACTTGACGTAATGAGAGGCGAGGCCTCGAAGCCGCCGGCGACCCGCCGCACCACCCCACCACACTCGTAGCGTGGGCTGCAGACCTCCGCGGCGTGCTTGAGCGCATCAATCGCCGTCTCGTCGATCGTCGCGAATACAGCCAAGGCCAGCAGGTACATGAGCCGCCCCCCAAGGTCGAGCGCGTTACGGTGAGACTCAGCCAGGCAGCGGCTTCGATCGCGGCAGTAGGTCGCACATTCAGCGGGCGGTGCCTGCGCCGTTCAGAACTGTGAGCCGCGCGAGTGAGCAGTTCTCATTTGGACCGTGAGCCGTCGCCGTATTCCATACCCGCCGGCGCTGAGAACCGGTTCCGGGGCCGCCTCGCGGTAACGCTCGCCGCACCCACTCTTATAGAGTGGGTGCCGGAGGGAGACGCATGAAGGCAACGCCGGGATTTGCAGCAGCCCTAAGGCTTTTGACGAGGGTCGTGGTCGCGGTGACCATGTCGGCGGGGGCGCCGACCGGGGCCCAGTCGCAGCTGACCGTGATCCTCACCGGCCAGTCGATGATCCGGTCGGACCTGCGCGCGAGCGCTCCGGCGGCGGTCGAGAGAATGCGGCCGCTGCTGCAGGGCGGCGACGTCATCTTTACCAATCTCGAAGGCACGGTTGCCGAGCCGGGTGAATCCGCCGCGGAGGGCCGCGGGTTTCTCACCCCGTCGCAGGCGCTCGATGCGCTCCAGGCGCTTGGGTTCAACCTGCTGGCGCTCGCCGACAATCACGCCTTCGACCTAAAGGCACCGGGAATCACCAACACACTCGCCGAGACTCATCGGCGCGGCATCGTGCACGCCGGCACCGGCGCCAGCCTGGCCGAGGCGGCCGCCCCTGCCTACCTGCACCTGCCGAAGCTCACCGTCGCGCTGGTGGCGTGCGCCTCGGGTCTCATCGCCCCGGACGGCAACGCGACTGCGGACCGGCCGGGCGTCAACGAACTGCGGATCCGCGCGGGCGGGCAGGCCAACGAGGCCACCGCGGATCTGGCGGGGGCGGGCGCCAATACGCCCGATCCGGAGGACGCGCAGCGCATCCTGGCGAGCATCCGCGCGGCGCGGCGTCAGTCCGACCTCGTCATCGTGTACCAGCACAACCACGTGTTTGGGAACCGCTCCTTCGCGACGATCTTCTCCGAGGGGATGACGGAGCGGCTGGCCCCGAACGAGTGGCTGCGCGCCTGGACGCATGCGGAGGTGGACGCCGGCGCGGATGTCGTGGTGCTGCACGGCGCGCCGCTCCTGCATGGAATAGAGATCTACCACGGCCGGCCGATCTTTTACGATCTCGGCAACTTCATCTACAACCTGCCGCCGACGATTACCTACATCGATGAGCCCATGGCCTGGGAGAGTGTGGTGGCGCGCCTTGAGTATCGCGGCAGGGCTCTGCACGCGATCACCCTCAGTCCGATCGTCCTGAATGCGATCGGGGAGGGGCAGCCGGATACGCACGACCCGCACGCAAACAATGAATTCCTGCACACGCGCGGGCTGCCAGCGGTCGCGGCGGGCGCCAAGGCGCGCTACATTCTCGAGCGCCTGGCGGCGCTTTCGGCGCCATTCGGCACCTCGATCGAGGTCACGGGCGAGACCGCCCGCATCAGCCTCGGCAACGGCCCCTAGCCCTTAGCACGGAGAGTCTAGTCTGCGTACTTCACACTGCAGCCGTACGGACGGGTATACGCCGTCCTGGAGATGCATTGTTTTTCCCGCCGTTCTGGACCCACATGCACTGCGGTGAGATTCCCAGGTCCGGGGACAAATACATCATTTCATCGTTTCTCAAGTTCGTGATTGCAGGGATTGATAGCACGGCGGCGTAGCGAGGTTCGTCCGCCCACCGCGCAAGGCTGAGACCAATCGTCTACTTGCTAGCTGGTGACGCCGCCGCGGCGGGCGTGAGATCAACGTTGTGCATAACGGTGATGAGCCAGCTCCCGCTTGAGGACGTGAACACCAGATCAAGAAGACCAGTGCGGACAGGGCGTGAAACGCCGTCAGGAGTCAGCGCGCCTGTCATCTCCCACCGCACGTCAACAACCGCGACGTCAGGTTTCAAGAACCGGATCTTCTTCACTTCGGCAGTTTGGTGGCTCTGCATGAACATTCTCTGGAACGCTTGTGCGTGGAATTGCTCGATGTTCTCGCGGCCCGAGGCACTCACGCCGCGAACATTGGTCAAGTCGGCATCCGGAGCGAATGCCGAAGCGAAAAGGTGTGCGTCGTGCGCATTCCAGCCCGCGAGGAAGCGGTCGGTGATCACGGCGTTAATGGCCGCCTCATCGGCAGCGTGATTAGCGTCTCCCGTCGCCTTGGCCGCGAGTGGAATGCCCAGAGCCGTTACGACAATAGCGATCAAGACATTGCGCATCGCAATAACTCCTGGACGGAATCAGTCGGGACGACGCTTCAATTTTGCCTCAACACAGGATTTTGTCGAAGCCGCCTTGGACCAAAGCGGCCGCCCGCAATTGGCAGCTCAGGGTCAGGTAGGGAGTATATAGACCAACAGCGCGGCCGCGAGCCCGTCTCGTACAGGCAGGTTGGTAGCGAGCTAACGCTTAAGTCATTGTTATTTCGAGTGGTAGCGGGGGCGTGCTGCCTATTGATCTACTAGACGTGCGCCTAATACGACGCCGAAAATAACGTTGGCACCGATCCCCGCCGCGCCCCTATAGCCGCACGGACGGTGGTTCCCGGCCAGGAGCTGCTACTCGAGCGTGCGCCTCGATTCGCTCCATAGCTGCCTGTCACTGACTGGCTTGGGGGGAGGTCGCGATAGTAATCGTCACGCAACCACGCAGGCTGCTGCCCGGCGGGAGTGTGCTGCGGTTCTCAAAGCTCCGCAGCTGCCCCCGTTCCGCGACACAGTTCGCACCGCGGCGTACGCCGCGCGCTAGAGTTATTCGCTACATCCTTGCAGGGCAGCCCCACCCTTGCCGGCGGCGTCTGGAGTGACAACATGTGGATTTTGGATCGCAGGGCCCATGCGGCTCTCGCTTTGATCGCCCTCGCCAGCCTTGCCGGCATCGCCTCGGTCGATGCGCAGGGCGCAAACTCGCGGCAGAGGCATGATCACCGGCCCTGCCAGGGGGAGCGGCAGGCCGCGCGGCGGGAGGCCGAGGCGCGACACAGCCGCCGTACTCATCCGGCGCGCGCGCAGGGCGTCCATGCCGCTGCACGCCGGGAGGCGTCTCATGCGCGCGAGCACCCGGTCGCAACCTATCACCAGAAGATGGACGGTCGCAGTACCAACGAGCGGCGACTGGCGGACGGTAGCGTCATGCGCGAAACCCGTCTCGCCGGTGGCGGCCGAGTGCGCGAGGTCTCCCGCGGCCTCGCTGGGGGCCAGGTCCGCGTCGTTCGTTACGGCAACACCCTCAGCGGCACGGTCGAGCGCACTATTCGGCCGGGCCTCATGAGCCGCACCTTCGTCAGCGGCGGACACGTCCTGTATACGCACGTCTACCAACGCCATGTCTGGCACCAATTCGGCAGAGCGTTCGCGTACCAGACGTTCGTGCCGGCGGTGCGATACCCCGGGGTCTACTACGCCTGGGCGCTCGGCGCATGGCCGCGTCCGGTCACCTATACCTGGGGTTGGCAGGTGCAACCGTGGTACCCGATGTACGGCTCTCTATTCACGCCGTATCCGGTGTACACGAGCCCGGATCTGTGGATGACCGACTACATCATTGCCCAGAGCATGCAAACGGCCTATCAGGCGCAGACCGTCGCGCCGGCATCGGAGCCGGCACCACAGGGCACTCGTGCGGCGCCAGCGCCGGATTCGAGCGTTGCGGCGCCCGCTGCACAACCCAGCGACGCGGCGCTCGCTCCGCAACCGAGCGATACGCCGTCCGCGCCGGCAGCCCTGCCGCCGGCCATCACGCCGCAAGTCAAGGCGCAGCTCAACGCCCAGATCAAAGTTCGGCTGCAGGAGCAGCAATCCGCCGCGGCGACGCCGGCGACCTTAACGACTCAAAGCACTCCGCCGGCGCTCAGACCCAATCACGTGTTCTTTCAGGTCGCACAGCCGCTCGACGTTCCGTCAGGCACCGCCAACCGCCACTGCTCGTTGAGCGCCAATGATTACATCAAGCGCACCGGCGGAATGAGCCAAGACGATTGGATGATCCCAGTGGTGGTCGAGCTGAGCGGACCATCCGACTGCCCCGAGGGCTTGCAGACGCATATCGGGCTCAACGATCTCAACGCCATGGAGAACGAGCAGGAGGCCCAGGTCCTGGAGGCGATGCAAGCGGCCTCCAAGAGCATGGGGCCGAATGGACCGCCGAGCGGCCCCGGGGCGCACCCGACCTTGATTGCCGACGGCAGCGCGGCTCCGGATCTGATGGCGCTGGATGCAATCCGACAGGCGCAGTGAGGGAGCGCCTGCTGCTGCCGCAGGCGCGTCTCCGGTATCGACCATGATCGGCGAGCTCATAGACCACTACCGCGTTTTGGAACTCGTCGGTCGCGGCGCGATGGGTGTCGTTTACAAAGCGCTCGACGTGAATCTCGACCGCCAGGTCGCGATCAAGGTGATGAGCGTCGAGGCCCGCAACGACCCTGACTTCGTCGAGCGCTTCCGTCAGGAAGCGCGCATGCAAGGCGCGCTCAATCACCCGAACGTTGCGCTGCTCTTCGACTACTTCATCCACAACGGCGTACCCGTCGCAGTGATGGAGTTCATCGACGGCGAGAGCCTGGAGCAGTTGACCCGGCGGCGCGGGCCGATCCCGGCGCACGAGAGCATACCGATCTTCAAGCAGGCGTTGCGCGGGGTCGCAGCTGCGCATCGCGCCGGCATCATCCATCGCGATCTCAAGGCGAGCAACCTGATGATCACCAAGGACGACATCGTCAAGGTGATGGATTTCGGCATTGCCAAGCGCCAGGGCACGACGGGCGCAACCAAGGCCAGCACCAGCATCGGCAGTCCGTTGTACATGGCGCCCGAGCAGATCCTCGGTCGAGCCGTCGATTGCCGCACCGATGTGTACGCCCTCGGGATCACGCTCTACCAGCTCTTGAGCGGGCAGCCGCCATTCAATCCTCGCGGCAAGACCGAATACAGTGTCTTGAACGCCCATGTGAACGATCTGCCGGAGCCGCCGACGATCCACTGTCGCGATATTCCGCAGCCGATCGTGGACGCCGTGATGCGCTCGCTCGCCAAGGAGCCCGACGCGCGCTTCCAGAGCGCGGATGACTTCATGCGCGCGCTGCCGGATATACGTACACCCAATGCGGGCGCACCGCAGGTGGATCCGAGCGACACGGTGGCGATACCGCGGATGGGTCCGAGCGGCACGGTAGCGATACCGCGGGCGAGTCCGAGCGGCACGGTGGCGATCGAGTACTCACCGCCGATGAGTGGGGATTCGGTCGCCACTTGCGAGCCCAGCGGCACGACGACGTTCGAATACGCGCCGTCGGCGCGCCGCGACCCACACGACACGATGGCGTTCGACTACTCCGCAGGGACGCTGCGGCAAGAGTCGTACCCGCGCCGGCCCGCGCCGTCGCCGGCAGCCACTGCCTCCGCTGGGGTGCAAGGGTTGCGTGGGGCGTTTACGGGTCTCATGCAACTCCTGCGAGCCCACCGCGCTGCCATCGCGGCGGTGCTCGTCGCGACACTCGTGCTCGGCACGCTGCTCCGCCACCCCGACCGGCTGCATGCGATGTTGCCGGATGCCTCCCCCGCCTCCAGCGGCCCTCGTTTCACGCACGCGCAAGCGTCGACGGCGACGCAGGCGCCGTCCTCCACGGAACCTGCTGCGCCGCCCGCGGTCCCGAGTTCGGGCGCCGACGCACCGGCGGCGCCGTCGGCAGACGTAACCGCCGCGGCAGCGGTGCCCGCGACGGCCACACCGCTCGCCACGACCACTGTGCCCGCGCCGGATCTGGCGGGCACCTGGCGCGGCGCATATGTCGATGCCTCGGGCAAGCAGCTGCTGCGCGTCGTCAGTCTGAGCATCAGCCGCGTGCACGACGACGGCGGCATAGAAGGCACGTTGCAGTACGAAGCGGCCTCGGGAGATGGCGAGTGCACGCTCCACCCGCGTGGCAGCACCTATTCGGCCGCCGATCAGCGGCTGCAGCTGAGTCCCGAGGGCTGCAGTCCGCACTATCCCAAGGAGCTAGGTGTGCCGCTCGATTTCGATGGCGTGAATCCGCAGGCGAAGACACTCAGGAACGGCCGCATCGAAGCGCCCACCGGTGAAGTGATCAGGGTCAAGCTGCAGCGAGTGAGCGGAGCCTAGAGGCGACCGACCCGCGCGTGGGCCGATCAGCGGCTCGCGCAGTCGCTGAGCGGCCAGCTTAAGACACTCGAGGTGCTGAGCTCTTAGCAACTAAGCGGTGGCTCGGAAGTTGCCGCGTCGTGCCGGCGAAAAACCAGGCTATTGGGAAGCGCCCCTGGTAGCACCTGTACGGCGTGGCTCGATAACGAGTCACACGCCACAGCCCTGGTGGCTACACTCTGGACGGGGAGAAGATGGCGGTGCTGTGCCGGGAGCTGGCGCCCGTAAATTTGTGGGCGCGCGCCGGTAGCGTCGACGGCGTAAAATTCTCTTCAGAGCGGTCGAACACCGTGCGATGACGCGGAGGAGAGCCTCGCCAGTGACAAGCGGTTTCTGCCTAATGCGTTACGTGCCAGGAGCACTCTGCGCTCTCCTGCTCCTTCCCGGGTCGTCGTGGCCAACATCCGCCGCCGACGCGAAGCCCTTAAGGGCAATCCTCCTCATGGCGGGAGACGCCCTGCCCGATTCCGATTTTGCGGACTCGGTTGTGCTCGTNNCATCAACAGGCCGATGCGAATTCCTGTCTCGCGTCTCTTTCCGGATCTCACTCGCCTCGTGCAGGTGCGCGACAAGGTGTACTTCGGCGGACCCGTTGAATTCGGGTCCGTGTGGTTCCTGTTTCGCACCACCACGCCGCCCGAGCATGCGATCGAAGCTTGTGACGGCGTCTACTTGAGCGCGGATCGGAAGCTGCTGCTCCAGCTGCTCGGCCGCGACAAGCCCATGGACGGTCTGCGGATCTTCGTCGGCCACGCTGGTTGGGCACCGGGTCAACTTGAGGCCGAGATCGCCAACGGCGACTGGACTCTCAAGCGTGCCGAGCCGGAGGCGATCTTCAATGGTAAGTCCGAGCACCCGTGGCCCAGGGCGCAGGCGCCAAAGCCCAGCACCTGACGATTCGCGTCCGCGCAACATCTGACGTCAACGGCGAACGGCAGACCCGACCAGCAAACCACAGGATCGATTCAGCGAGCCTCGTCGTGGCGCCTAGGCGCGAGTCTCCTTGTTCAGGCGTAATGCTTGGACCGCGCCGAGCAACCAACTGCCGCTTAGCGCTAGCAGCCACCACAAGACGTGAAACAGCAACCAGACGGCAACGGCAAATAGCAGTGCGAACAGTACCCCTTCGATGGAGAGCGCGAACGTCGGCACCCAGTCAGTGACGGTGGCGCGCAGGAGGCCGGCGTCGGCGTGCAGCGTCAAGTAGCCGAGCTGATGAAATAAGTCGCTGTGCAGTGCGTCGACGGCGCCTTGCAGGCGCTGCACGGTGACGATGAGAGACTGGATGACGCTGCCTTCCGCGTGAAACGTCGCATCATTGCTGTTCAGGTGATATTGGATCAGCTTGTCGAGATCACCATGATAGAACTGGTCGGCGATTCTCTGCCAAGGTTCGAGGTCGAGTCGGGCTTGATCGAGTCGCCCCCCCAACCGCTGGCGATATTGCGCGATGAAGCCCGGTGCCAGACCCCCGGCCACGACAGCGCCCGCCAGAAACAGGCGATCGAACAATCCGCGTAGAAACAACATCGTGGGCTGCCTCGGGCGCGCGTGCTCACTAGCTGCAGACTGTCCGCAGGTGCCGCTTCGCTCATAAGCTTGCGCTCCCGCGTCCCGAACGCCAAGTGTCGCGCACCGACCAGCCACTGTCCCATTAGATGGGCTAGCATGCGGACTCGAGGGTATTCGCTGCGTTGGGCTCATGACACGCGCACTCTTGGTTCTGACGCTTCTTGTCGGCTGCGGCGCGCTGGCGGGTTGCGCCGCGGGTGAATCGTGGAATCTCGCTGAGGGCCAGCATCCGGAAACCTTCCAACGGCGAGTCGTCGTCGAAGCGGAAGGGCAGATGTTGCTCTATCTCCCGGCCGGCTTTCGCGTACACGGCGCCAAACGCTACCCCTTGCTCGTGTTCCTGCACGGCTCGGGAGAATCCGGCACGGACCTGGAGAAGCTCAAGGCCCACGGACTTCCAAAGATCGTCGCGACGCGCAGCGACTTTCCCTTTGTCGTTGCCTCTCCGCAGACGCCTGCTCCCTTCTGGCCCCACGATCCCGTGACCCTGAATGCGATGCTAGACGAGCTGCTCGACCGGCTGCCGATAGACCGGAACCGGGTGTACCTCACCGGCATCAGCATGGGTGGAATTATGAGCTACAGGTGGGCGAGCGAGAATCCCACGCGCTTTGCCGCCGTCGTGCCGGTATCGGGATCCGGGAACCCGGAAGATGCCTGCCGGCTGAAGGATCTCCCCGTATGGGCATTCCATGGCGCGAAGGATCATTCGGTTCAGGTCGAGCGCGAGGACGGGATGATCAAGGCAATCAATGCCTGTGGGGGACATGCGCGGATCACCGTTGACCCCGAGGGCGACCATGACGACCCGTACTGGAGCACGGTCTACGGGAACCCGGAGCTCTACGACTGGCTGCTCAAGCAGCGTCGCCAAGCCTCACATTGACGCTACTTGACCGGCAACTTTCGCACGGCCATAAAGTCCTATATCGAGTCCCTGCGCGCCGAGCTCGCGCACCCCGAGCGCGCCGAGGAAAGCGAACGGCACTCCAGAGTGCAGCTGCTTGGTGAGATACTTTCGGTATGAGACACCGGGTTGTGATTTCCCTGCTGCTTGGCGCGAGCGTGACCGTCGCGGCCGCCGCCCAANNCCGAGCCCCACCGGCATCACTGCTGCCAACGTCGCCCAACTCACGCGCCGGCAGATAAAGCTGGATGGCACCGTGGATGCCAGCGCCATTTACCTGCAGGGCGTCCCCGTCCACGGCGCCCGCCACAATGCCATCTTCGTCACCACTACCTACGGCAAAACTCTGGCGCTCGATGCCGATAGCGGCGGCGTTTTGTGGGAA
>PLEC01000029.1:0-133 GCA_003136935.1 Gammaproteobacteria bacterium | reverse complement strand
TCTATGCCGCCTCGCCCGACGGCTATATCCAAAAGCTGGCCGTCAGCGATGGCCAGCCTGTCTGGCGCACCTCCATCACCAAGCTGCCACAGCGAGAGAAGATGGCTTCGCCCCTGAAGTTCTTCCGGGGCCA
>PLEC01000126.1 GCA_003136935.1 Gammaproteobacteria bacterium | reverse complement strand
ATCGAGGATGACTGTTTCATCGGCGCGCGCTCCGAGGTCGTGGAAGGCGTGATCGTCGAGGCCGGCTCGGTGATCTCCATGGGCGTGTTCATCGGCCAGAGCACCCGCATCTACGACCGCACCACCGGCACCATACTGCAGGGACGCGTGCCCGCGGGCTCGGTGGTGGTATCCGGCACCCTACCCGCGGCTGACGGCCGTTACAGCCTCTACTGCGCCGTGATCGTCAAGCGTGTCGATGCACAGACGCGCGCCAAGACCTCCGTCAATGAACTGCTGCGCAGCGCGGATTCCAGCACCCCCTGAGCGCCGGCGCCGGCGCCGTCAGAACTTGTAGCGCACACCGATGGTGGGGTTGATGTTGGTGGTGTTGATGTAGCTGAAGGCGAGCCCATCGTGCACACCGCTGTACATTGCGCCCGCGTAGACATCGAAGTGCGCATTGAACCGGTAGTCGGCGTCGAAGGAAAAGGTTTGCAGATTGCCGCTGCAGGCGCTGTGCGCGTTCGTCGAGCAGCCGGCCTGATTGCCCGAGCCGTAGCCGCTCTGATGCACGCCGTAGTAGGCAGCGGTCAGCTCCAGCTGCGGAATGACGCTGTACCGGACGCCGGTCCAATAGACCTGAAGAATCTTTGGGTTGTTGTAGGCCGTATTGTTGACGTACGCCAGCACGTAATCGCCGATGTCGCTGAACCCGGCACTGAGGGGCGTGGCGGGATTGACGTACTTGATGTACTCGTATCCGCCGAAGAGTTTGAAGGAGCTGCGCTGGTAGCGTGCCATGAGCGCGTAGGCCGTGTTGTCGGATACCGTAGCGGCGAGCGTGTTCGACAGCGTGTATGCGGCGGGCAGCGTTGCCGCCTGCGGTGCGCTCAAAGAACTCGCTGTTATCGAGCTTCTTACCTTGGAGTAATAGGCGTCGACATCCGCACCGGCGAAGCTGCCACCCACATCCGCCTGCACGGCGGTGCGCCCTGCGCCATTGGACCCATTGAACTTGTACAGACCGCTGACGTGCAGCAGATCCCCGATGTGCAGCACATACTTGGCCGTCGAGTCGAGCCGGTTGTCCTCACTGCTGCCGCCGCCGACGTAGGTGTTGGAGGCGCCTAGCAAGCCAAAAGCCGTCGACATGTAGTTCGGGTCGTATTTGATCGCCCACTCGGAAAGCAAGGTCACCTGCCGACCGAAGGTCAGGGCACCGAACTGTTCGGATCGGAAACCAACAAATGCGGTCTGAAATGCCTGCCCGGCGGAACTGCCATCGACGCCGACGTTCTGCTGGGTGAGTGGCTTGCCGTTGTTGGCCGTCAATGATCTGAGCGAATCGGCGATTTGCCCCGACTGCGGATTGAAGAATGTCTCGATCTGGAACACAGCTGCCCAATCGCCGCTGAGCGGCTCGACACCCTGCAGTCCGATTCGCGACTGGCCCATGTTGCTCGGTGTCAGCCCGGAGACAGACTGGTAGCTGTTCTGCCGCACGATGTTGCCGCTGGCCGCCGGCCGGTAAGGGGTAAACGGCGCGCTGTGGGTGTCGTATTGGAAGCCTATGTCGACGACGCCGTAGAGGGTTATGCCCTTCCACGTCAAGCTGTCCTCGGCATCAACACCCGGGCCGGTCTTCTGCTGGCCGGCCACTGGCACGGCGGCCGCAAGTGCAACCAGCAGCAGCCCGAGCCAGGCGAGCCTCCGTGGAATCATCCCGACCATTTGACCGATCTCCCATACGGTGCCGTATCAGCGCCGCGGTGAGTGTCAACGGGCCGGGGTTACGCGGTCAGTCGTGGTGCGGTCACAAAGTGGTTGCCTGGCAGCAGCCGCGTGGGCTCCGCCGCAGCCGGCGAAAGCCACGCCTTTCGCCGGCGGAAACGAAGCTGATGTCCGCGAAAATCGCTGCCAAGCGATTTTCGCCAATAAACTAGGGCGCGGGGATCCGCGCGGAGTCGTCGCGACTCAATACGCGCTGGAAGGCTGCGATGATCGCCGGCTCCGGCCGGTGGATCGGCGGCAGCGCCTGGTAGTTTTCCCAGCCGCCGCCGAGGCTGCGATAGAGTGCGATGAACTGCTCGGCGACCGCGACCTGGGCGTCGGCGTACTGCTCCTCAATCTCGTATTCCTGGCGCTCCGCGTCGACCACGTTGAGGAAGTCGGTGAGCCCGCGCTGGTAGCGCTCGTTGGCGAGCGTGACGGCCCGCTGGCTCGCCACCAGCGCCGTCCCGAGCTTGCCGAGACTTAGCTGCTGCGCCTGGAAGCCATCGAGACTGGTGTCGACCTCACGCACGGCGCCCTGGATGGTCTGCTTGTAGTTAATGAGCAGCGCCCGCGTCTGCAGGTCGGCAATCTCCACCTGCGCATCCAGCGCACCGAAATCCAGCAGCGGCCACAGCAGCGACGGCCCCACCGACCAGATGTGCTGGCTCACGCTCGGAGTCGTGCCGAACGCCTGGCGCTGCTCGCCTATGCCGGCGGTGATCGCCAGCGACGGAAAGAGGTTCGCGGTGGCGATACCAATGCGCGCGTTGGCCCCGGCAAGCTCGCGCTCTGCCTGGCGGATGTCCGGCCGGCGCCGCAGCAGATCCAGCGGCAAGCCCGCCTCGACCGCACCGGACACCTGCGGAACCATCTGTTTCGCGCTCAGCTCCTGTACCAGCTCCTCCGGGTAGCGTCCCAACAGCGTGGCGATCGTATACTGCGCGGCACGCACCTGCGCGTCGACAGGCGCGTTCTGGGCCTCGAGCGTCGCGAGTTCGCGGCTCGCAAGCGTCACGTCCAGCTCGTTGGTGATTCCGCGCTCATAACGGATGCGAACGATGCGCAGCGACTCACGCAGCGTGCCGGTCGCGGCAGCGAGCACGGCGGCGCGCATCTGCAGCCCGCGCATGTCCACGTAGGCGCGCGCCACGTCGGCCACGACTGCAATCAGCACCGCGTTGCGCGCCGCGAGACTCGCCTGGGTGTCGTAGCGGGCGGCTTCAATCTCGCGCCGGTACTTGCCGAAGATATCCAGCTCCCAGAACGCATCGAATCCGCCGATTTCGTTGATGCGCTTAAGGCCCGCGCCATTGTCGGCGGACACCAGGCTCTGGTCGGCGCGCCCCCGCGTCAGATCGCTGCCGGTACCGCGGCCCGCACCCGCGGAGGCGCCCGCCACCGGCAGCACGGTGCCAACGATCGCGGCCTCGAAGGTGCGCGCGGCCTGCAGGCGATCCAGCGCGATCGCGAGATCCGGGTTGCCGGAGATCGCCCGCTCGATGAGCGAATCGAGTTCCGGGTCGTGCAGCGCATGCCACCACAGCGCCTGATCGACCGCCGCCGCCGCTGCGGGCGCGGGCGTAGCGCTGCCACTTGCAGATGCGGCCGCTGCGTAGTGCGCGGGGGTGGGGATCTGCGGCGTGTGGTAGTTCGGCCCGGCGACGCAGCCCGCGAGAGCAATGGCGGTGCCGAGCGCGAGGGGAACAATCCGCTGGCGGTTCACGCGCGACTCCTTTAGCGCCGCACCGTCGGCGCCGGCGCCGGCAGCGCAGCCGCCGAATCGAGCCGATGCACCTGCACCGCATCGCCGTCGCCGATCTGGCTGCTGACGTTGAGCGCCAGCAGGTCGCCGGCGGCGACGCCGGAACCCAGTTCGACCACGCTGCCATCGTCGCGACCGATGGTGACGGCGCGAAATGTGATGTGCCCGGAAGGCTCAACCAGCGCCACCTGCGGACCGTTGGCGCGGAACAGCAGCGCCGCCGCCGGCACCTGCACCAGGCCCTTCGGCGGCAGGCTGAACGCCACCTGCACGTACATTCCCGGGACAAACTGCGCGTCGGTATTCGGGATATCAACCTCGACGCGCAGGGTGCGCGCCTGCGGGTTCAGCGCCTGCGACGTGCGGGTCACCTTGCCGGTGTACTCGCGGCCTGAGCCGCCCTGGGTCTGGACCTGCACGGCGGTGTTACCCTCCATCAGATCAGCGGCGGCACTTTGCGGCACGTCGACGAAAATGCGGATCGGGTCGTTCTGGGTCATCACGTACAGCGGCGTCGTGGCCGAGGTGCTGCCGGCGGTCACGAGGTTGCCAATATCGATGTCACGATTGGTGATCGCCCCGTCATAGGGCGCGGTGACATCCTTGAACTGCGCCAGCGCGGCGTACTGGTTGACGCGCGCTTGGTCCAGCGCGACGTCCGCCTGCGCCGATTGCAGCCGCGCATTGGCGCTGTTGTAGTCCGCGCGCTTCTCTTCGCGCTCCTGGTCCGAGACCACGCCCTGGGGCGAGTCGCGCCAGCGCTCGTAGGTGGTCTTGCTTAAGGCCGCTTCCGCCCGGCGCACCTGCACCTGAGCCACTCCCGCCTGCAGCTGCGCGTGGGCGGCGGCGAGCTGCGCATCCAGATCCGGCGTTTCGATCCGTGCCAGCAGCTGGCCACGATGCACGCGATCACCGATGTCGACCAACCACTTCGCCACGTAGCCGTTGACGCGCGCGTAGATGATGCTGGCGTGCCAGGCGGCCGTCTGCCCCGGCAACACCAGGCGCGCCGTCGCCCCGACCGGCTGCGCGCGCACCACGTCGACCACCGGCGCCGCGCCGGCCGCGGCCGCCGTCTCGTGCGCGAGTCCGCGTGCCTTGGCGAAGCGGTCGATGCATACCGCCGCGAACAGCACAGCCAGAACGATGGCGCCGATCAGCGCCACCTTTTTCAGCCGCGGACCGGTGTCAGGATCAAAGCGCACGGAGGCCGCCTGCGACTCGGTCGCCGCCACGTCCGTTCCATAGTCGGTGCTGCGCGTGTCGTCCCTGGTATCCGCTGTATTCATGTGTTGAGTCTCATCCGCCGTGCGCGTCGCCGGCAGCCGGTGCGCGTCGCAGTAACCCGTACATGGTGGGTACGAACACCAGCGTCGCGAAGGTCGCAAACAGCAGGCCGCCGATCACCGCCCGCGCGAGCGGTGCATTCTGCTCGCCACCTTCGCCCACGCCGATCGCCATCGGCACCATGCCGAGGATCATTGCACCGGCCGTCATCAGCACCGGGCGCAGACGCGTGAAACCGGCAGTAACCGCTGCCACCAGCGGTGTGTCGCCCTCGCCCGTGCGGTGATTAGCGAAGCTCACCACCAGGATGCTGTTGGCAGTCGTAAGCCCAATGCACATCAGTGTCCCCATGAGCGCCGGCACGCTCAGATGTGTCTGCGTGAGAAACAGGATCCACATGACGCCGCTCAAGGCGAACGGTACTGCCATGAGCACGATCAACGGATCGATCCAGCTCTGGAAGTTGATCACCAGAAACAGGTAGACCAGCACGATCGCCAGCGCGATGCCGGAGAACAGCCCCGCATAACTCTCGCGCATGGTCTGGACCTGGCCGCTGAGCGTCACTTGCATGGCCTGTTGCGGCGGCGGCCGGTTGGCGTCAATGACCCGGTCAATGGCGCGTGCCGCCGAGTACAGGTCGCGGTCCTGGACATTGGCGTGCACGTCGAACACCGGGCGGATGTTCAGCTGCGAGGTGACCATCGGCACCTTGAGACGCCCGAACGAGGAGGTGTTCATCAGCAGCTGGCCCTGGGTGCCCTCAGCGCCGCTGCTCACCGGCAGCGTCTGCAGGTCCTGCGAGGAGGCGATGTCGTAGGGCGGCTGCTGCACGACCAGGGGGTAACTGACGCCGTTGTGCGGATCGACCCAGAAGTTCGGCGCGGTCTGGGCGCTGGAATTGGTGGTCACGAGCACGTTGCTGGCCGCATCCCTCTGGGTGAGCCCCACCTGCGAGGCGAGTGCCCGATCGACGTCGACCGACAGCGCCGGCGCGTCGGGGACCTGGAACACATGCGAGTCGACCACGCCCGGCAGGTGCCCGATGAGGCCCGCCAGCTTCGCCGCCAGTGTATACGCGCTGGCGGTATCCGCAGCGCTGACGCGGATGTCGATCGGCGCGGGCTGGCCGAAGTTCAGCACCTGGTCGACGATGTCGGCCGGCTGGAAAAAGAACTGCAGCCCGGGGAACTGCCGTGGCAGCTCCCGGCGCAGCATGGCGGTGAGATCGGCCGTGGGTGAGTGTTTGCCCTTGAGTGAGATCAGGATCTCCCCGTCCATGGGTCCCACGGTCGCCGAATCACTGAGCGCGATGTTGATGCCGCTGTACGGCAGGCCGATGTTGTCGAGGATGACACTGATCTGGCCGTTGCCCACGAGCTTGCGGATGGCGGCCTCGACCTGCGCGAAATCCTGCTGCGTCGTTTCGATGCGGGTTCCCGGCGGCGCGCGCACGTGCAGGCGCATCTCGCCCGCATCCACTTGCGGGAAAAAGTCCCGGCCGAGAAACGGGAAGAGCGCGAGCGAGACGACCATGATCGCAAGAAACGCCAGCACCGTCGCGCGTGGCTGCGACAGGGCCCATGCGAGCGCGTTGCGATACGCCGCGCGGAAGCGCTGGAAGCCCGCCTCGAACTCAAGGTGCACGCCCACCAGCAGGCGCAGCGCGCGCGCCAGCGGTGTTGTCGGCGCCCGCAGCGCCGGCGCGGCAGCCGCCGGCGCCGCGCCGTGCGCCACGGAACGCATCAGGTACAGGAACAACACCGGCACCATGGTGAATGACAGCACGAGACTCGCCAGCAGCGACACGATCACCGACACCGACAAGGGGGAAAACAGGTACTTGGCCGTGCCCTGCAGCAGGAACACCGGCACGAACACGATGCAGATGCACAGGGTCGACAGAAATGTCGGCGTGCCGACCTCCCCGCCGCCGTGCACGATGGCATCGTGCAGATGCTGGTGCAGCCCGACGTGACGCTCGATGTTCTCGATCACGACCGTGCCGTTGTCCACCAGGATCCCCACCGCCAGCGCGAAGCCCCCGAGGGTCATGGTGTTGAGCGTCTCGCCGCTCGCGCCCATCACCAGCACCGCGGCGATGATGGACAGCGGGATCGCGGCCAGGATGATCAGCGTCAGCCGCCAGTTACCGAGGAACAGCACGATCATCAGCGCGGTGAGCGCCGCCGCCATGGCGCCCCCGAGAGCGACGCTGTTAAGCGCGGCGCGCACGAACACCGACTGATCGAAGATCGGCTTGATCCTGACGCTCACCGGCAGCATATGCCGGATTTCCGGGAGGACCGCGCGGATGCCGTTGATCACCGCCAGCGTCGAAACGCCGCCGGTGCTGCGGATGGTCATCAGTGCTCCCGGCACGCCATCGACCGACACGGAGTTGGTCTGGATCTGGAAGCCGTCGTGCACGTGCGCCACGTCACGCATGAACACCTGGCGGCCATTGATCTGACGGATGGGGAAGGAGTTGATTGCCTCGATGACGTCCGGACTGTTGTTCATCACCACCAGGTAGTCATGCGTGCCGATCTTCACATCACCCGCCGGCAGAATGACGTTCTGGGTCTGCAGCGCATTGCTGACGTCGGCGGGCGTGAGTCCGCGCGATTGCAACGCCTGCTGGTCGAGGTCCGCCATGATCACGCGCGGCTTGCCGCCATAGGGATAGGGCACTTCGGCGCCGTGCACCACCGCCAGTGCCGGGCGGATGATGTTCTGGCCGAGATCGTTCAACGTGGTGTCGGGCAGGGAATCGCTGGCAAGCGACAGCTGGATGATCGGCACATCGGTTGCGCCATAACGGATGACCAGCGGCGGGGTGATGTTGGGTGGCATGTACTTGAGTACCACCAGCGCGCTGCTGGCGAGCTGCGCGATGGCGCGCGTCACGTCGGCACCTTCGTGCAGGTAGACCTTCTCGACGCCGACGCCTTCGTAACTCGTGGCCTCGATGCGCGCGATGTCATCCACGAGCGAGGCCATCTGCCGCTCGTGCAGGGTGAGGATGCGGTTCTGGATGTCCTGGGCGCTCATGCCGGCGTAGGTCCACACCACGCTGCAAACCGGTATGTCCATCTCTGGAAAGATGTCCACCGGCATGCGCAGTGCCTCACCGATACCCAGCAGCGCCACCAGGATGAGCACCGCCACCACGGTATATGGGCGCTTCAGCACATATCGGATGAGGAACATGCTGCTTAGCGCGCCTTACGCGCCCGTGAGCGGTTCGCCCGCCAGCGGTTCGCGCGCAAGCGGCGCCAGCATGCGGAAGGTGCTGCCCTTGCCCGCAACGCTGCTCACCTCCACGCGGGCGTCGTGGGCCGTGCAGATGGACTCGACAATCGACAACCCGAGTCCGGCGCCGCCCTGCTCCCGCGAGCGCGAGCCATCGACACGGTAGAAGCGCTTGAACACGTGCGGCAACGCCTCGGCGGGAATGCCGATGCCGTCATCGCTAACCTCGAGGACTGCAAAGCCGCCGTCGCGCTTCACACTCAGGCCCACATGCCCACCGCCGGGTGTGTACTTGATGGCGTTGTCGAGCAGGTTGACGATCACCTGCTTCAGCCGCGCGCGGTCGCCCTCCACGATCACACCGGATCTGGAGTCACAGGCGACGCTGACGTGCTTGTCCTCGGCGAGCAGACTCATCTGTCCGGCGGTCGTGGCGGCGAGCTCGCCCAGATCGAAGCGTTGCCAGGGGGCGCGCGCCTCGCCAGCGTCCAGTCGCGACAGTGCGAACAGCCCCTCGACGATCTCCGCCAGCCGCACAACCTCCTCCAGGACGCTGCCGAGCGCTTCGCGAGCCGCGGGCGGCACCTGCCCGTCCTGGGCCAGACTCTCCAGCTCCCCGCGCATCACGGTGAGCGGCGTGCGCAGCTCATGGGAGGCATCGGCGACGAACTGCTTGGAGCCGTTGATGGCCGCCTCCAGGCGGCTGATCATGAGATTCAACGACACCGCCAGCCGCTCAAGCTCATCGCCGCTGTCCACCACCGGCAGGCGCTTCCCGAGGTTGTGCTGCGTGATCGCCTCGGCCGTGGCCGCCATGCGCGCCACGGGAGCGAGCGAGCGCCGTACCAGCACGAAGCCGCCGGCGACCGCCACACACACGGCGATGGACAGGCCGGCTGCGAGCATGAGCAGTACCCGCGCCAGCGTCGCGTCCGTACCGGCGCCCGAGGCGCCAACCTCCACGACGTAGGGCGTGCCGTCGGCCCCGGACGCGGTGATCGCGGCAATCAGGAGCGCACTCTCAGGCAGCCGCACTTTGCGCGTCGGCACGCCGGCCGCGGCAGCCGGCACCTGCGCCGGATCGTAGCGCTCGTCCTTGGGCAACCCCGAGACATACACGACCTGTCCGTCCGCGCGCGTGATGCGGATGAAGCGGTCACTGGCCTCGGGCGAATAGAGCTTCTCCACCTCCCCGGGGAGCGCGCCTTCGTCGCTGCGACTCACGGCCGGGATGAGTGTGCCGGCGATCTGGCGCGCGCGGCGTGCCTGGGTATCGAGCAGATTCGCCTCAAGATAGCGCTGCAGAAAGAAAAAGGTCAGCGCGCCGAGCAACACGAACACAGCCGTGAGCACGCCTGCGTACCAGGCGACCAGACGGAAGCTCAAGGAACGCGTGTTCACGCCTCGGCGCTTTGGCCAAGCCCGTAGCCCACGCCGCGCACCGTGCGGATGAGCTTGGCAGGAAACGGATCGTCGATCTTGCTGCGCAGGTGGCGCACGTACACATCCACGATATTGGTGAGGCCCTCGAAGCTCTGGTCCCAGACGTGCTCGATGATCATGGTGCGTGAGAATACCCGTCCGGGATTGGTCGCCAGGTACTCAAGCAGCGCGTATTCCTTGGGCGTGAGTTCGATGCGGCGCCCGGCACGCTTCACCTGTTGAGTGAGCCGGTCGATCTCAAGGTCCGCAACCCGCAGCACGCTCGCGCGCGTGATCGGCCCGCGCCTCAGCAGCACCTTCACCCGCATGACCAGTTCGGCGAATGCGAACGGCTTGGTGAGGTAGTCGTCAGCGCCCGCTTCGAAGTTGGCCACTTTCTCGACCGTCGCATCGCGCGCCGTGAGGATAAGAATCGGCACCTGCTGGTTCTTGCGGCGGATACGGCGCAGCAGCTCCGCGCCGCTGAACCCCGGCAGCATCAGGTCAAGGATGATGAGGTCGTAGTTAAAGGCATCGGCCATTTCCCATCCCGATGGTCCGTCTGCGGCGACGTCCACGGCGTAGCGCTCGGCCCTGAGCGCGCGCGCCACGAGCTCGGACACCTTCGCTTCATCTTCGACGAGCAGCATTCGCATGGGCTGACTTCCCTCACTAGGAGGGACTCATGAAAACACGCCGGGATTAACGTGCCGCCAACACGCGATTAAAAACCGTTCAGAATTAAAGTCAAAGTAACTCAGTGATTTAAAAGACATTTAGACCCGCGTGCCGAAGCGGTTACGCCGCGGCCGCCACGAAACTGTCACATGACTGAAGTCCGATTGTCATATGAGTGAACCAGAGTGTGCGCGCCCCCTCTGGGGGGCGTGGCGTCGCATGCACGCATCGCCCTTAAAGGGCGAATACGCGCCTCGGCACTTCGCGGTTTTTCCCCATAAATCACAGGAAACCTGCAGATGATACCTATCAGACCCAAACGCTTTCGTCGCGCGCGCCCCACCGATGTGAGTGCATCCAAAGCCCGCCACGGCGCGGCTCGTCTTGGGAGTGCCTGTCTTCTGTTGGCTTCATTGGCCGGCGCGAGTCTCGCGCAGGCGCAGACCGCGGGAAGCGCACCCGCGAAGTCCGACAGCCTTACCTGGAACGGCATCACGCTCTACGGAATCGTGGATGTGGGCCTGAGCTACGAGACGCACGGCGCGCCGGTGAATGACTATTTCCCGGCCGGCATTGAAAACATCATCCAGAAGAACAGCAACCACTCGGTCACCGCCGTGACACCGAACAACCTGAGCCAGTCGCGTATCGGGCTCTCGGGCAATGAGCCGATCGGCGGGGACTGGGCGGGCGTGTTTCGCGTCGAGACCTACTTCAACCCGCAATCGGGTGACATCTCCGATGCGCTGAAGTCCCTGGTCCAGAACAACGGCCGTGCGGCCGCCACGCAGACCACCAACGTCGACTCGAGCATCGCCGGACAGCTCTTCGGGGTTGCCTATGCCGGGTTCAGCTCCCCGACGGTGGGCAGCTTCACGTTCGGGCGCCAGCTGACAACCCTCGCCGATGGCATCAGCAAATATGATCCGCTGTATGCCTCGAATGCGTTCTCGCTGATCGGCTTTTCGGGCACGACCGCAGGCGGAGGTGTAACGGAAGACCGGCGCCTCGATCAGGCGGTGAAGTACGTCGGCCAGTACGACTGGGCGCACATCGGGGCGCTGTACCAGTTCGGCGGCTCGCGCGGCAGCACCAACACGGCCTACCAGTTCGCGGTCGGCGGGGAGTTTGCCGGTCTTTCGGTGGACGCGTACTACGCCAAGAAGTACGACGCGGTTTCGGTGTCGGCACTCAGCGCCGGGCAGGTGGGGGAACTCACGGCTACCGGGACGCCCCCGATGCTCGGCTCGCTGGCCGGCTCGGGTCTGTCGGTGTCCAATTCGCTCTCCGGTACCGTCTCGGACAACACCACCTACGGGATCATGGGCCTGTACGCCCTCGACGGGTGGAAGTTCTTCGGCGGCTACGAGCACATCACCTTTGCGAACCCGACCGATCCCTACAGCGCCGGTCAGGACATCATCGGTGGCTACAAGCTCGCTTTCGTCAACAACACCGCTTATACCAGCGAAAAGGTGCTGCAGGTGTACTGGGCAGGCCTGAGGTACGCGGTGACGCCGCAGTTCGATCTGGGCGCCGCCTACTACGGCTACAAGCAGAACAGCTACGCGACCGGAGCCGACACCGGCTGCTCGAGCAACGTCGCCGGCTCCTGCAGTGGCACGGAGTCCGCGGTCGGGCTGCTGGCCGACTACCACTTCAGCAAACGCTTCGACGGCTACGTTGGCGGGTTGTGGACCTCGGTGGCGGGCGGCCTGTCCAATGGCTACCTCCTGAACACTTCCACGATCAGCACCACGATCGGCGTCCGCTACAAGTTCTAAAACGCAAGGCGCTACGGAAAGCCCGTCTACGGACGGACGGATGACCGGGCCCGCGCAAGCGGGCCCGATCATTTCCAGGGACAGGGAATGCGAAATCGCTTCTAGGCGATTTCGCGATGGACTAGCCGAAGCGTCCGGTGATGTAGTCCTCGGTGAGGCGGTGGCGCGGATTGGTGAACACCCGATCGGTCTCGCCGACCTCGATCAGCTCCCCGAGATGAAAATACGCCGTGCGCTGCGAAACACGCGCCGCCTGCTGCATGGAGTGCGTCACGATCACGATCGCGTACGACTCGCGCAACTCGTCGATCAGGTCCTCGATGCGCGCGGTCGCGACCGGGTCGAGCGCCGAGCAGGGCTCGTCCATAAGGATGACCTCCGGCTGCACGGCGATGGTGCGCGCGATGCACAGGCGCTGCTGCTGGCCGCCGGATAGTCCGGTGCCGGGGCTCGTCAGGCGGTCCTTCACCTCATCCCACAGCCCCGCGCGCTGCAGGCTCGTGCACACGATGTCATCCAGCTGCGCGCGGCTGCGCGTCATGCCATGGATGCGCGGCCCGTAGGCGACGTTGTCGTAGATGGACTTGGGGAAGGGGTTGGGCTTCTGGAACACCATGCCGATGCGCGCGCGCAGCTGTGCGGCATCCTGGGCCGGATCCTGGATGTTGTGGCCGTCGAGAAGGATGGTTCCGGTCACACGGGCGCCTGCAATGGTGTCATTCATGCGATTCAAACACCGCAGGAAGGTCGATTTGCCGCATCCCGAAGGCCCGATCATCGCCAGCACCTGGCGCCGGCCGACGTCGATGGTCACGCTCTTCAGCGCCTCCTTCGGGCCGTAGAAGACGCTCACGCCGCGGCAGGAAAACACCGGATTTTCGACCGTGGCCTGACTGGCCGCGTTCCCCGCGCCCGCCTCGGCCGAGGCCGGCACATGCACGCGGCCGCTCGGTTTCAGGTGCCGCAGCACGCCGACGTCGCCGTTGTCCTGCCTCGTGGCAGCTCCCGCTACGGCACCCGCGGCAGCAGTCGTATCGGGTGCGCGCGGATCTCCTTGACCAGGTTCGGTTGATTCGCTCATAGGACCTTAGCCGAAGCGTCCGGTGACGTAGTCATCGGTGCGCCGGTTCTTCGGTGCCGTGAAGATCTGTTCCGTGGGCCCGATCTCCACCAGTTCCCCCAGGTACATGAAGGCGGTGAAGTTGGACACGCGCGCTGCCTGCTGCAGATTGTGGGTAACGACGGCGATGCAGTAGCTCTCGCGCAGGCTCTGCAGCGTCTCCTCGACGCGCAGGGTCGATATGGGATCGAGGGCTGCCGTCGGCTCATCGAAGAGCAGGACCTCCGGGCGCAGCGCGAGCGTGCGTGCGATGCACAGGCGCTGCTGCTGACCGCCGGAAAGACTGCGGCCATCCTCGTGCAGCTTGTCCTTGACCTCTTCCCACATCGCCCCGGCGCGCAGCGCCTCCTCCACCCGGTCGGAAAGCTCGCTGCGCGATATGCGCCGCGACAGGCGCAGTCCGAAGGCCACGTTGTCGAAAATCGACATGGGAAACGGCGTGGCCTTCTGGAACACCATGCCGACGCGGAATCGCAGACTCGCCGCGTCCACGGTCGCCGCGAGAATGTCCTCGCCATCGAGCAGCACGTCGCCGGTCGCGCGGTGCCCGGGATACAGGGCATAGATGCGGTTGAACACCCGCAGCAGCGTCGATTTGCCGCAACCGGACGGGCCGATAAAGGCCGTGATCCGCCGGTCCGGGAGGGTGAGGTTAACGTCCCTGAGCGCCTGCGCCTGGCCGTAATAGAAATCCAGGTGCCGCACCTCGTACTTCACCACGGCGGTCGCGGGTGCGGCGGTGCCGGGCAGCGATTCTGCGGCGCCCATCAGCGCTTGCCTCCCTGGGCGAGCGAGGACACCACCACTCGGGCGGCTACGCTGAGGACGAGGATGCTCAGCGTGATCAGCAGCGCTCCGGACCAGGCGAGCTGTTGCCAGTTCGGATACGGACTCAGCGCGAACTGGAAAATCACCACCGGCAGATTGGCCATCGGGGCGCCGAGGTTGCTGCTCCAGAACTGGTTGTTGAGCGCGGTGAACAGCAGCGGCGCCGTCTCGCCGCTGATACGGGCGATGGCGAGCAGCAGCCCCGTGACAATGCCGCTGCGCGCCGCCGGATAGATGACGCTGGTGATGGTGCGCCAGGGATAGGCGCCCATGGCGGTGGAAGCGTCCTTCAGGCCCTGCGGCACGAGATACAGCATGTCCTCGGTGGTGCGTACGGTCACCGGGATGGCAATGATCGCCAGCGCCACGGCTCCCGCGATCGCCGAGAAATGCCCCATGCGGATCACGAGCAGCTCGTAGACAAACAGTCCGATGATGATCGAGGGCGCTGACAGCAGCACATCGTTCACGAAGCGGATCACTGTGGCGAGGCGTGAAGTGCGCCCGTACTCCGCCAGATACGTACCCGCGAGCATGCCCACGGGCCCGCCGATGAGAATGCCGATAAGCGTCATGACGACGCTGCCGTAAATGGCGTTCAGCAGGCCGCCGGCGCTGCCGGGCGGCGGCGTCATTTCGGTGAACACCCTCAGCGACATGCCGCCGATACCGTTCTTGATCAGTGTCCACAGGATCGCAGCGAGAAAAAACAGGCCGATGGCGGTGGCGAGCCCCGACAGGCTCAAGGCCAGCAGGTTGTAGAAGGTGCGGAGCGCGCGGCGGCTCATACGGAGGACAGCGCGCGACGGTCGAGCCGCATCAGCATGAGGCGCGCGGCCGCGATCACCGTGAAGGTGATGAGGAACAGGAGCGCCCCGAGTGCGATGAGCGAGGAGGTATACATGTCGCCCACGGCCTCGGTGAACTCGTTGGCAATGGAGGCCGAGATGGTGGTACCGGGTGCGAGGAGCGAGGAGTTTATGCGGTGCGCGTTGCCGATGACGAACGTCACCGCCATGGTCTCACCCAGCGCCCGGCCTAAGCCCAGCATGATGCCGCCGATCATGCCGGTGCGTGAGTAAGGCACCACTACCTGCCAGATGACTTCCCAGGTCGTGGCGCCCAGTCCGTAGCCGGACTCCTTCAGCACATCCGGCACCGTCTCAAACACGTCGCGCATCACCGCCGATATGAACGGGATGACCATGATCGCAAGCACGAAGCTCGCGGTCAGCACGCCGATGCCGAACGGTGGCCCCTGGAACAGCTTGCCGATGAAAGGCACGGGACCGAGCACGTCGATCAGCCAGGGCTGCACATGCCGCTGCAGGATCGGGGCAAGCACGAACAGTCCCCAGATGCCGAAAATGATGCTCGGGACCGCCGCCAGGAGTTCAATCGCGGTCCCGACCGGGCGCTTCAGCCACGCCGGCGCAAGCTCCGTGAGAAAGATGGCGATGCCGAGGCTCACCGGGATCGCGAGCAACAAGGCGAGGAACGAGGTCACGAGCGTCCCGAAGACCGGCGCCAGCGCGCCGTACTCGTCGGTCACGGGATTCCAGATCTCGCGGGTGAGAAAAGCGAACTTGAAGTGCGCGAACGCCGGCCACGATCCCACCGCGAGCGACACGGCGACGCCGCCGAGCAGCAGCAGCACCAGCAGCGCCGCGGCCAAGGTGGACCCGCGGAAGATCCGCTCACGCAGCCGCTGGCCAGCGGCCTGCGCGGGATTTATGGCGGGCACCGAATTCATCGCGGACGGCAACCTGTCACCAGTGGCCCTATCTTGTGTGTCCACAATCCCAAGCTGCGGCCCGTCCCCGCGCTCAAAGCTGCACGGCTCGCCGCGGCGTCGCAAGCGCACACAGCCGCGCGGCGCGCCCACATGCCATGCGGGACGCGCCGCCCTGGGCAGGTTACTTGATTTCGGCTTTCCAGGGTGCCCGCACCAGCTTGATCAGGCTGTCGGGTAGGCACTCGAGAGACAGTTCGAGAACAGGAGGTTCGTTCCGGAACCGTCCGAGCGGTACACGGGCGCGACCGTCGCACCATCGAGCACCATCTGGCCGCTCTGCACTCCCTTGACGTTCACCACCGGCACGACCCCGCCGATGATCATCGGGAACTGCACCAGGCCCGCCTGCTGCAGGTCCTCTTCGGATTGAATGCATTCATGATTCCACTCCTGGGGTCCTTTGATTATTCGCTGCGCAAGTCGCGCGCATTAGATGACAATGATATGACGGTCTCATGACAGCAGCTCCCGGACGCTTCTCCCCCGCGGCACTGCCGGTCTACACGGCCACGTCCCTGTGACCGTGCGCCACAGTGTTGCTGCGCGACTTTGCACGCGCGTGACACTCACGGCGGGCTTGCCCGCACGCAGTGCTGGCCGTATAAACGCGAACCCTTCAGAGGTGCGGCCCGTTGATGTCACAAACCCTTGAATTGACTAAGTCTCTCTTGACGCGAGCCTCTGTGACGCCGGCCGACGAGGGCTGCCAGCAGCTCATCGCCGAGCGGCTCGGGAAGGCCGGGTTTGCCATTGAGTCATTGCAGTTCGGCGAGGTCACGAACCTCTGGGCCCGGCGTGGTCAGGGCGGCCCCGTGTTCTGCTTCGCCGGTCACACGGATGTCGTCCCCGCAGGCCCACGCGGGGAATGGCACAGCGATCCCTTCAAACCCGAAATTCGCGACGGGTTTCTTTACGGCCGGGGCGCCGCTGACATGAAGAGCGGGCTTGCCGCCATGGTCACGGCGGCCCTGGAATTCGTGGCTGCACACCCGGATCACAAAGGGTCGATCGCCTTTCTGATTACCAGTGACGAGGAAGGTCCGTCGGTGGACGGCACGCGCCGGGTCGTGGAGCTATTGCGCGCACGCGCGGAGCGCATCGACTGGTGTGTCGTCGGTGAGCCCTCGAGCGAGACCACCCTCGGCGACACCATCAAGGTCGGACGCCGCGGTTCCCTGAGCGGCCGGCTCACCGTGCATGGCGTGCAGGGACACGTTGCCTATCCGCAGCTCGCTGAGAACCCGGTACACACCCTCGCGCCGGCGCTCGCGGAGCTCGCGACCCGCGAGTGGGACAAGGGCACGGAGCACTTCCAGCCGACCACCTTCCAGGTTTCCAACATCAGCGCCGGTACCGGTGCGCCGAATGTCATTCCCGGCGAGCTCAAGGCGCGTTTCAACCTGCGCTATTCGCCCGTGCAGAGCATTGCGGGTCTGCAGAGGACGGTCGAAGACCTTCTGCGCCGGCACCAGGTGCGCTACACGCTCGAGTGGTACGTGTCAGGGGAGCCGTTCTATACGCCGCCGGGGCTTCTGTGCCGCGCAGTCGGCGATGCGGTGGCAGAGGTGACCGGCGCGCAGCCGAAACTCTCCACCGGCGGCGGCACCTCTGATGGACGTTTCATCGCGCCGCTCGGCGCGCAGATCGTGGAACTCGGCGTGGTCAGTGCATCGATCCACAAGGTGAATGAATCGGTGCGCGTCGCTGACATCGACGCCCTGCAGCGCATGTACGTCAACGTGCTGCGGAGGCTTCTCGCCTGAGGTTGCCGAGCACCCCGGCAGTGCCCAGCGCCAGCGCCCATAACAGCACCCACGCCGGCATCGCCAGTCCCAAGAACCGCCAGGTGACCAGGCCGCACTCGCCGCTCCCCGTGAGTACCTTGCGGATCAGCTGCCACACCGGCATGAACTTCATCAGCACGGCAAGCGGCGCGCCGCAGGAAGGAATGGCGCCGGGCGGCAGGCTCTGCACGTACAGGTGGCGCGCGGCAACTCCGAGCGTTGCCAGTGCAGCAAGTCCGATGAGGCCGGCGTACACGTAGCGGCCGCCACCGCGCGCCTCGTGCAGCGCCGCGGCGAGAAACGCCAGCCCCAGGGCAGCGATGCCGATGCGCTGGAAGATGCATAGCGGACACGGCTCCAGCCCCAGGTGAAATTGCGAGTACAGCGCGTAAGCGAGCAACGCCGCGCACGCGGCGAACCCACCGGCATTGATCAGGCGCCGCTCGGACACGTGGCGGGTGCTTACGACTGCCTAGGCCGACGCCGGCGGCGGCACCGCGCCCTCGGTGGTACCGCCGCGCAGCTCGCGCTCGACGTCGTCGAGGGAGGTATGGCGGATGTCCTTGCCGTGCACCATGTAGATGACGTACTCGCTGATGTTCTTGGCGTGATCGCCGATGCGCTCGAGCGCGCGCACCACCCACATCACATCCAGCGCGCGGCGGATAGTGCGCGGGTCTTCCATCATGAAGGTGATGCTCTGGCGCTGGATCGCCTCGTACTCCTCGTCCACCAGGCGGTCCTGCCGCGCCACGCGCAGCGCGGACTCCACGTCCATGCGCGCGAACGCGTCGAGCGCGTCATGCACCATCTCCGACACCACCCGGCCGAGATGCTTGATTTCCCGGTACTTATCGGCGGGGCGCTCCATGGTCGCGAGTCTGGAGGCGATGTAGCCGATCTTCTCGCCCTCGTCCCCGATGCGCTCCAGATCGGTGATGGTCTTGATGATCGCAACGATGACGCGCAGATCGCCGGCCGCCGGCGCGCGCGTCGCGAGGATCTTGCTGCAGTCCTCGTCGATGGCGATCTCCATGTTATTGACCTGCTGATCATCGAGCGCGACCGACTCCCCGAGGGAGCTGTCGCCCTCGACCAGCGCGGTGATAGCTTTCTGCAGCTGCTGTTCGACGAACCCGCCCATGCCGAGCACTTTGCTGCGCACGCGCTCGAGGTCCTCGTTGAACCGGCGCGAGATGTGGTGACTGAGATCCGCGGTTTCCATCAAACGTCTCCGGCTTCGCTCGTCTGCCTGCGTGCGACAACTGGCGCGATCATAGCGGAACTGCGGCGCACGGCCACCGTGGCGCGCAGTGCCTGCGGGATCGGCGCAAGTCCCGCGAGGAACTGCGCGGTCGCCGCCTGCCAGCTGAAGGCGGCGGCGCGGCGTGCACACACGCCCCGGTCGAGCCCCAGGGCCGAAGTTATCGCAACCGCCAGGTCCGTGTGCAGGACGCCGGTCACACCCGGCTCGATAACATCGATGGGCCCCGGGACCGGGAAGGCGGCGACCGGGACGCCGCACGCCAGAGCCTCGATCATCACCAGGCCAAAGGTATCCGTCAGACTCGGGAATGCCAGTACATCCGCGCCCGCGAGCAGGCTCGCGAGCTCATCCCCGAAGCGATAGCCGGTGAAGATCGCGCGCGGGTAGCGTCGCGTCAGCGCAGCGCGCTCGGGTCCATCGCCAATCATGACCTTGCTACCCGGCACATCCAGCCCCAGGAACGCGTGCAGGTTCTTCTCCACTGCGAGCCTGCCAACACACGCCACAATGGGCCGCGGCAGGCCGGCGAGTTCACGGTGTGCTGCCACGTTGCGGAAGCGCTTGAGGTCTACGCCACGGCGCCACAGGTGCAGCTGCTCAAAGCCGCGCCGGGTCAACTGGGTCTCAAGACTCGCGCTGCTGACGAAAGTGCGTTCCGCGGCGCCATGAAAGCGCCTGAGCCAGGCGTAGCTTGCCGCGAGGGGAACGGGCCAGCGCGCCCGCAGGTACTCCGGGTAGCGGGTGTGGTACGAAGTGGTGAACGGCGCCCCGCGGGCCAGGCAGTAGCTGCGAACCGCAAGTCCCACCGGCCCCTCGGTGGCCACGTGAATCGCGTGCGGGCGGAACGCCTGCAGTTGCCGCGCCACGTGCGCGCCCGGCGCAACCGCGAGGCGGATCTCCGGATAACTCGGACAGGCAATGCTGCGCAGCCCCTGGGGCGAGATGACGCGCACATCGTGGCCAAACGCCGCCAGCGTGTCGGCGGTGGCCTTGAGGGTGGTGACGACGCCATTGGTCTGCGGCGCCCAGGCATCGCTTGCGAGCGCGATCCTCACGCCGCGTCGGCGATAAGGCTGTCGGCAGGTTGCGGCAGGGACTGTGTTACGTTCGGCCAGCGCAGCAGCTTGAGCTCACCGCGGCCGGTCTCAATCAGCGCCGAGCAGCTCTCCACCCAGTCGCCAGTGTTGGCGTACAGCGTGCCTTCGATGCGGCACAGATTCGCACGGTGGATATGTCCGCACACCACTCCGTCGTAGCCCTGGGCGCGCGCGTGGCCGGCGGCGAGCTGCTCGAACTGACTGATGTAGCGCACGCTCGCACCGATACTCAGCTTCATGCTCTCGGCAAGCGCCCAGTAGGGTTTGCCAAACATGCGCCGCACGTTGTTGACGCGGTGGCTCAGGCCTACCGTAACGTCATGCAGCGCATCGCCCAGGCGCGCAAGCCAGCGCGAGCAGGGCACGACGCCATCGAACTGATCGCCGTGCAGCACCAGCAGGCGCTCGCCGCGCGCCGTACGGTGCACCCATTCACGGTGCACCTCGAACTGTCCCTGCAGCATCCCGGCAAGCACCGCGAGGCTGGCGTCGTGGTTGCCGGGGATGTAGACGAGGCGCGTGCCGGCGCGCTGACACGCCAGGAGCGTGCGTACGACCTGGGTGTGCTGCGCGGTCCAGAACGCACGGCGCGCGAGACTCAGTGCGTCGACGATATCCCCGACCAGCACGATGTTCTCGGCCTCGATCCCGTGCAGGAACTCGTTGAGTTCCCTGACGCGCGCGTGTCTGAACCCTAAATGGATGTCCGAAAGAAACAGCGTGCGGACCTTGGGTTTGGCCACGAACTCAAGGGTCGCCCGCCGCAATGTCGATTCTGTGACAGTGCGGCTAAAGGTTTCTTACGAATTAGCAGGTTGCGGAGAAAAGTTAAGCCGTTGCGGCGCTGGCGGCCTGCGTCATCGGGAGGATGCGCGTCGGGGGGAAATGGCAGGTGAAAGTGCTGCCCTCCCCGAGGCGACTCTTCACTTCGAGCGTGCCGCCGTGTCGCTGCAGCACATGCTTCACGATCGCGAGCCCGAGACCCGAGCCGCCGGTGGCGCGCGAGCGTCCCGGATCCACCCGGTAGAAGCGCTCGGTAAGGCGCGGAATATGTTCGGGCGGAATTCCGATGCCCGTATCGCTGACGGCGAAATGACCGCCCTCCTGGTCCGTCCACCAGTGCATCTCCAGCGAGCCCTCGGCGCCGGTATATTTGGCGGCGTTGTCCACCAGGTTCGAAAACGCGGAAGTGATCTCCGATTCGCTTCCGAGGAGTCGCGCGGTGGAGTCGATTCGCACCCGCACATCGCGCGGGTGACCACTTCTCGCCACGACATCCTTGCGCAGCAGTCCCGTGAGCGCCGCCACATCCAGCGGTTCGCCGACGACCGCCTCGTTGCCTTCCTCGAGCCGTGACAGCTCGATGAGATCACGGATGATGGCCGTCATGCGCCCGGCCTGGCGGCGCATTTCCATCACCGGCGCCTCCAGGTCCGGATCCAGCGCCGGATCCCCCCCGAGGGTCTCGAGGTACCCTGAGATGACCGTGAGCGGCGAGCGCAGCTCATGCGAGGCGTTGGCGACGAAGTCGCGACGCACCGCCTCCAGACGCATCTGGCGCGACACATCGCTCACCAGCAGCAGCAGCTGACCGTCGCCGTAGGGTGCGACCTGCAGCGACAGGTGAGAGTACTCGCCGTTCATCGGGCGGATGACGACCGGATTGGAGTAGTCGGTGCCCGCCAGATAGCGGACGAACTCCGGCTCGCGCAGCAGGTTCTCGATGCGCATCCCCAAGTCCGCAGTGCGGCGCAGGTTAAGCAGCTGCGCCGCCATGCGGTTGAACCACACAATCTCGCGTTGTGCGTTGAGGATCACGACGCCGTTAGGCAGCGCCGCGGTGGAGCGCTGCAGCTGGCGCATGAGCTGCACGAAGCGCTGTTTGTGAAAGCGCTTGCGGCGGTGCAGCCGCACGATCTGCGCAATGATCTCGCCCCATACCCCGCCGGCGTTGGGCGGGTCGGCGTAATTACGGTGGCGCAGCCACCATTCCAGTCGAAAGAGGTTCGCGAGCACCCACGCCAGGTGCAGCGTCAGCGCGCACGCGAGTCCCGCCCAGGGCCGCCCCACCAGCCAGCCAGCGCCGGCGCCGACGAGCNNGCCGAAAAGCGGTAGCCGGATCCGCGCACGGTCTGTACAAAGCGATCGTACCCGAATTCCTCGAGCGCCTTGCGCAAGCGACGAATGTGCACATCAATGGTCCGCTCTTCCACGTACACGTTGCCGCCCCAAATGCGATCGAGCAACTGATCGCGCGTGTACACCCGCTCCGGATGCGTCATGAAGAACTCGAGCATGCGGTACTCGGTGGGCCCGAGCCCCACGGTCCGCTCGCCCACCATGACTCGATGGCTTCCCTGATCGAGCGCAAGTCCGGCGAAATCCAGGAGTTCATCCACACCGCTGGGACCGCTGCGGCGAAGTACCGCATTGATTCGCGCCAGCAGTTCCCGCGGCGAGAACGGCTTCGTGACGTAGTCGTCCGCGCCGCCCTCGAGGCCCGCGACCTTGTCGGCCTCCTCGGCGCGCGCCGTCAGCATGATGATGGGCAACTCGCGCGTCTCGCGGTCGCGCTTGAGCGCGCGCGTCAGTTCCAGTCCGCTCATGTCCGGAAGCATCCAGTCGACCAGCACGAGGTCCGGGCGAACGTCCGCGAGTGCGGCTCGTGCGGCGCGGCAGTCCTCCGCTTCACGGACCTCGAATCCGGCGCGCTTCAGTCCGAACGCGATCATTTCGCGAATCGGACGCTCGTCTTCGACGATCAACACCTGCTTGGCCGGCATTCGCGTTCACCCTGTGTGGCGCGCGTATTACAGAGGTACAGTGTTGCAGATTAATGACAGGGCGCGCTCGTGATATGTCAGTTTAATGACTTCCTGCGGGGGGACGTGCGACATCATCCCTCAAATACACCGGCAGCGCCTGTTCCGGGCGGAACACGCGGCCGTTCATCACCTCTGCAACCGCCAGGCGGGCAATTTCCGTGGCGCGTGGCAGCAACGGGTCGCTGACTACAGTAAGCCTCCCGGACATCGCTGCAGCGAGCTCCGGGTACGCTGAAAAGCCGCTTCCCACGCCCAGCAGGCCGGCGACGGCTTCACCGGCACAATCGCCGCCGGACGCGCCTCGCCAGTGCGCCGGCAGCGTCACCCGCGCCGGGCTGCCGACCCGCTCCTCGCTCGCAGCCACCGCAAATCCGTCCGGCGCGCGCTCGAAGCAGGCCCAATAGACCTCGTGCATGCGCGCGTCGTTGCACACCAGCACACGCTGCGGCGCGGCGGGCAGTTCGAACGCGCGTTGCGCCACCGCGCGCAGATCCGACACCGGCACCACGCGCAGCCCCGCACCCTGCGCCAACCCCTGGGTGATACTGGCCGCCAGGCGCACGCCGGTGAATGAGCCCGGTCCGCGCCCGAATGCGATGGCGGAGAGATCCGCGAGTGGCAGCTTCGCATCGCGCAGCAGCTGGTCGACCATGGGAAGGATGCGCTCGGCGTGTCCGCGCAGAATCAATTCCTCGGTGGCGCGCAGCTGCCCTTCTATAAGGAGTGCCGCGGAACAGTTCTCGGTCGCGGTATCGAGCGCGAGAATCCTCACGGCGCGGGCACTGCCGCACGCTGCACCGCAACGCGCGGCGCATGCGCGCGCAGGAAGCGCAGGGTTTGATCCCGGTTATGAGTCACGCTCATGGGAGGCAGCGCCGCGAGGAATACCCGGCCATAACTGCGGCCAGTCATGCGCGGATCGCAGATCACGACGACCCCATAATCGTCTTCACTGCGGATGAGCCTTCCGGCGCCCTGCTTCAGCGCCAGCGCCGCTTCCGGCAACTGGTAATCGCGGAACGCGTTGCCACCGCTTGCCGTGAGGTGCTCGATTCGCGCGCGCACCAGGGGATCGTCCGGCGAGGCAAAGGGGAGCTTCTCGATGACGACCAGGCGCAGCGCTTCGCCCTTTACATCAACGCCTTCCCAGAAGCTCGCCGTGCCGAGCAGCACCGCGTTGCCGTCGGCGCGAAACTCCTCCAGCAGCCGCTCACGCGGCGCCTCGCCCTGTACCAGCAACCGGTACGCCGGCTCGCTGCCCCAGCGCTCGCGCAGGAGCACCGCGCCCTGCGCCAGCGCGCGGTGGCTCGTGAAAAGCACGAACGCGCCGCCGCCTGCGGCCTCGATCAGCGGCACGGCGGTTTCAATCACCGCGGCCACGAAGCCCGGGGCTGAGGGCTCGGGCATCGACACCGGCAGATAAAGAAGACTCTGCCGCTCGTGGTCGAAGGGACTGTCGATGCGCAGCGTCGCAGTCTCGTCAAGGCCAAGCCGGCCGGTGAAATGCCCAAACTCCTCGCCAACCGAAAGTGTCGCGGAGGTGAAGATCCAGGCGCCGCTGCGTGAACTCACCAATGAGCGGAAGCGTTCCGAGATGTCGAATGGCATCAGGCTGACGGTTATTCCGCGCGCGCTCACCTCCACGGTGCGCGCACCGTCCTCCGCGTCGACGGCGGCGATGCGCTCGAGATTTACCGCCAGCTCCGCCACGCGTTCACCCAGTTGCGCGAGTGGCCCCGGCGCATTACCGTCCGCCAGGGCCGCCTGCAGCTGCTGCAGCGTCTGCGCGAGCCCCTGCGCCGCCTCACCCAGTGGCGAGTGCACCTGCGTCCACGGGAAACGCCCGACGGTTGCCGGGCAGGTGGCGCGCAATCGCAGCAGTGCGTCCTGCACTTCCCGCACCGCCTCAGCGGCGGCACCCGCTGCAGGTTCGCGCTGCACATCCTTCAGCAGATTCTCCAGCTGGCGGCTGCCAACAAGACTGCCGAAGAATTGCGTGGCGAGATCCGGAATCTGGTGCGCCTCGTCGAGGATCACCGCGTCGGCCGATCCGAGCAGGTCACCGAAGCCATCCTCCTTCAACGCCAGGTCCGCGAGTAGCAGGTGATGGTTGACGATAACGATGTCGGCATCCAGGGCCTCGCGGCGCGCGCTCGCCACGTGACAGCGGGAGATTTCCGGGCAGCGCAGCCCTAAGCAACTGTCGCGTGTTGAGGTGATCTGCGCCCACACCGGGTTGGTGTCCGACAGGCCGCGCACCTCGGACAGATCGCCGCTGCGAGTGGTGTGCGCCCAGCGCTGGATGCGGGCGAGCATGCTGTGCGGAGCGCGCGGGCGCCGTGCCTCGCCGGCGAGCATCACCAGCTGTTCGCCCCCGTCCTGCAGACGCCCGAGCGCGTCCCGGCACAGGTAATTGGCGCGCCCTTTCAGGAGCGCAACCCTTGAGGGGCGCCCGAGCGCAGCGCTGACCAGCGGCAGGTCCTTCGCGAACAGCTGGTCCTGCAGCGTGCGCGTGCCGGTGGAGATGAGCACGCGCTTGCCCGAGAGCAACGCCGGCACCAGGTACGCGAAGGTCTTGCCGGTACCCGTGCCGGCTTCCACGACCAGCGATTCGCGCGCCCGCAGCGCCTCGGCCACCCGCTCAGCCATGCGCAGCTGCTCGCGCCGCACCCGGAAGTCCGGCAGTGCGCGTTGCAGCGGGCCGTCGTGGCCGAATATGTCTTCAAGATCCAACATGTGTGAAGGCGCCGTGCGGGATGCAGGCTGCAGAGCGTGCGGTGTCCGCGCCGCGCCTGTCGAGCCGTGTATCTTGCTGAATTTCCTGCAAACTGGTGCGCACCGCGGGATTGGACGACAATGTGCGGTGCGCGGGTATTTTATCAGGGCGCGGGAGCCGCCCGGGATATACTTAGCCGCTTCCGGCAAGCGCCCCCTAACAAAAGACAGGAGCTGCGGATGGCTACTGCCGTACACATGATGAGCCCGCTTCCCGAGTTAAGCCGCGACGTGGCCGAGTGGGTGAACTCGGTGCGCGAACTGACCCAGCCGCGCGCCATTCACTGGTGCGAAGGCACCGAGGCAGAAGCGCACGGGCTCACCGACCAGCTGCTGCGCGCCGGCGAACTCACGACGCTTAATCCGCAGTATTTCCCCGGCTGCCACCTGGCCCGTTCGGCGCCCAATGACGTCGCACGCGTCGAGCATCTCACCTACATCTGCACCCGCTCGCAGCAGGACGCGGGCCCCAACAACCATTGGATGGAACCACAGGCGGCGCACACGAAAATGCGCGAGCTGTTCCGTGGCTGCATGCGCGAGCGCACCCTGTACGTGATTCCCTACTGCATGGGGCCCATCGACTCACCGCTGTCGCGCTGCGGAGTGGAGCTCACCGACAGCCCCTACGTCGTACTCAACATGCTGATCATGACGCGCGCCGGACGCGCCGCGCTCGAGCGCATCGTGCATGACGGCACTTTCGTGCGCGGCCTGCATTCGACCGGCGAACTGGATCCCGAGCGGCGCTTCATCATGCATTTCCCGGAAGAGCTCGCGATCGACAGCTTCGGTTCGGGCTATGGCGGCAATGCGCTGCTGGGCAAGAAATGCCACGCGCTGCGCATCGCCAGCTGGCAGGCGCGCACCGAAGGGTGGCTCGCCGAGCACATGCTCATCGTGGGGCTGCAGAACCCAAAGGGTGAGACGCATTACATCGCCTGCGCCTTTCCATCTGCCTGCGGCAAGACCAACCTCGCCATGCTCATTCCGCCGGATTCAATGCCCGGCTGGCGCGTGTTCACGGTCGGGGACGACATTGCCTGGTTGCATCCGGGCAAGGACGGGCGTCTGTGGGCGATCAACCCGGAGGCGGGCTACTTCGGCGTCGTGCCAGGCACCAACCCCCAGACCAACCGCAACGCCTACGAGATGATCCGCCGCGACACCCTGTTCACCAACGTCGCGGCGACGGCGGACAACCAACCCTGGTGGGAAGGCCTGCAGACGGGCACGCCAGCCCTCGACTGGCAGGGGCGACCCTACGACCCGGCGCGCGGTCCGGCCGCGCACCCAAACTCGCGTTTCACGGTGGCGGCGAAGCGCAATCCGGGCTATTCACCGCACGCGGAAGATGCGCGCGGCGTGCCGATCACCGCGCTGGTCTTTGGCGGACGACGCCGCGAAGTGGCGCCGCTGGTCTACGAGGCGCGCGACTGGCGGCACGGCGTGCTGGTCGGCGCCTCGGTTGCATCCGAGACCACCGCGGCGATGGTCGGTCAGGTCGGCATCACGCGCCGTGACCCCATGGCGATGAAGCCGTTCTGCGGCTACAACTTCGGCGACTACTGGCAGCACTGGCTGAACGTGGGCGCGAAGCTCACGCATGCGCCGCGCATCTACCACGTCAACTGGTTCCGGCGCGATGCGCAGGGCAAGTTCCTGTGGCCGGGCTTCGGCGAAAATCTGCGGGTGCTCTCGTGGATGCTCGATCGCTGTGCCGGCAAGGCAGACGCTGTGGATTCGCCCATCGGACGCCTGCCCAGGAGCCTCGATATGGCAGGACTCAACGTGAGCGCCGAGGCGCTGGCGGCACTCCTATCCGTGGATGGCCCGCTGTGGCGCAAGGAAACTTCCGAAATACGCGCGTATCTGGGGCAATTCGGTGAGCGCCTGCCGCAGGAGTTGCTGCAGGAGTTGTCGCGGACGGAGGCTGGGCTGGCTGGCTGAGCGGTCCGCGTCCGCTCGAGAGCGCGCCGCGACGTAGCTTTAGCTTTCCTCGAGCTCGAAGCGGATCGTCTGCGGCGAGCCGCGCTCGGGCAGGCGCCCGAGTCCGATCATCCCCTCGCCTTTGATCTGCAGGCTGTCACGGCGCACGAACGATTCCTCGCCGTCCGAGGCCTGCACGAAGGTGCCGTTGGTGCTCTGGTCGGTGAGCACGAACTTGTTGCGGCTGATCTCGATCCGCGCATGCAGCCTGGAAATCAGATTGCCCTTCACCACCACGTCGTTGTCCTCGGCCCGGCCGATGGTGACGCTCGAGTGACGCTCGTCCACCAGCAACTCCTGGTCTTCACATTTCAGGCGCAGACGCGTGGTGCGTGCGGCACGTGAATCGGAAGCGATCCCCGGCACCATGCTGGTGATATCTTCGGTCTGCCATAAGACCTCGTAGAGCACGACCTCGTTGCCCTGGCCCTTGAGCGTGGCTACGTCGATCTGGCGGCACGCTGCGCGCCAGTCCGGCGAGAGTTTGTCCACCGTCGCCGCGGTCGTGATGATCTGCCCGGCCTTGGCCTGGCTCGTCATGCGGTTCGCCGTGTGCACCGCCGCGCCAAACACGTCGCGGTTCTCGAGCATCACCGGTCCGTAGTGGCAGCCGATGCGGATGGCAACGGGCTGGCCGTCCACCTTGAGCCCGGCGTGATTGGAGATCTGCTGCTGCATCTGCGCGGCGGCGTTAAGCGCCGCATCGGCGTTGGGAAATGTCGCCATGACCTCATCGCCCATGGTCTTGATGACTGTGCCCTGGCGCCCTTCGGTGGCACTGCGCATGACGTCGATGCAGATCGATACCATGTCGCGCGCCCGCAGGTCGCCCATAACGTCGTAGAGCCGCGTCGATCCCACGACGTCCGCAAACAGGATGGCGAGCTCTATGTCTTTGCCCATGGGTGCAAGGAGATTATACGCAAGCGTCCCGAGCCGCTAGCAACGACGGTCCTAAGCGGCCGCGGGAATAGCCAGGCGCAAGAGCTCAGGCCCCGCACCGGGTGTCCGCGCGCCCTCACTCAGCGCGCGCCGGTAGTCACGCGCGCCGGGCTCACCGTTATAAAGGCCGAGCATGTGGCGCGTGATCGGCGCCAGGCGGCCGCCGGCGGCGATCTCGCGGGCGGCATAGCTCGCCATACGATCGATCAGTGCCGCGCGGGTCGGCAGTGCCGCCGTACCGGGGTGCAGCGCCTGCTGCAATTCGGCGAGCACGAACGGGCGGTGATACGCCTCGCGACCGAGCATGACCCCATCGCACCAGGCGAGCGCGTCGAGCACCGGGCGCGGCTCCCGCAATCCGCCGTTGACGACGACGGGCAGCGATGTAAAGGCCTGTTTGAGGCGCCGTACGACATCGTAGCGCAGCGGCGGTATCTCGCGATTGTCCTTCGGCGACAAGCCGCCGAGCACCGCCTTGCGCGCGTGCACGATGGCAACCTGACAGCCCGCCACCTGCAGCCGTTGTACGAAATCATGCAACGCCTCGAAATCACGCGCGCTGAAATCCGCCACCGCCTCGTGCACGTCGCGGCCCGCCGCGGTGACGACGCCGATACGCATTTTTACGGTGACGGGTATCCGCACCACGGCGCGCATCGCCGCCACGCACTCCGCCACGCGTGCCGGGTCCTGCATGAGGCAGGCGCCGAACGCGCCGCTTGCCACCCGCTCGCTCGGGCAGCCGCAGTTGAGGTTGATCTCGTCGTAGCCCGCCTCTTCCCCGGCACGCGCCGCACCGGCCAGCTCACGCGGCTCATTGCCGCCGAGCTGCAGCGCCAGCGGGTGCTCCTCGGGATCAAAGGCGAGGAGGCGCGCCCGATCCCCGCGCAGGATGGCGGCGGCGGTGATCATCTCGGTGTACAGCAACACGTCAGCGGAGAAGCCACGCAGGAAGTAGCGGCAATGGCGGTCGGTCCAGTCCATCATGGGAGCGACTGAGATTCTCCGATCGATCTTTGCGGCCGATTTATCGGACGAAATGCCTACTTCTGTAGCTGTTTCCGTCACGGGCGTTCCTGCGGGATTCCTGGGCATTCAGGGGAGTTTATCGATTGCAGAGGTGCCATATAGGTGTCAAGAATAGCTTGACTCCTCTCGGAACTCAGCATGGCAACCATTCGAGCGCGCAAACAGGCGGACAAATCCACGCGGTACACCGCGATCGTTCGCATTCGAAAAGGCAAAACCATCGTTCATCAGGAGTACAGGACATTCGCCCTTCGCACGGTGGCCGTGAGTTGGGCTAAACACCGGGAAGTCACTCTCGAGAATCCCGGCGCACTCACTCGCGCCCAGCACGGCGCACCCACGCTCGCCGAACTTGTGCGCTGGTACGTCGACACGTTCGAGACGATTTCCAAATGGCAGCGCAGCAAACAAACGCATCTTGAGTTCCTGGAGCGCCACGCCGTCGGAAAAACCAACGCGCTTACACTCACATCCGCGGCTCTCATTGATCACGTGCGGTCGCGCCGTGCGGACGGGGCGGGCCCGGCCACCGTCGCTAACGATCTCGTCTGGATCGGTGTGGTCCTGAGAGCTGCCAAGAACGTGAAGGAGCTCCCGGTACGGCCTGAGATCGTGCAGGAAGCCCGCAGTGCATGCGGCGAACTGCGCCTGATCGGAAAGCCGCGCAAGCGCGCTCGACGCCCAACACCAGACGAGCTCGCGCAACTCCGAGAGTATTTCGCGCGCCGGGACCGACGCTCAGACATTCCAATGCAGAGCATCCTGGAGTTCGCCATCTCCAAAGATCTCCGCTCCCCGCCGCCGTCGTCGATCAGTTGCGCGCGAAGTTCCCTGAGCTCGCGGATCTCATGGGGGAAGCGGAAGCCGACGTGCTGGCGTTTGTGAGCTTCCCCAAGGCTCACCGCACCCAGATCCACAGCACCAACCCCTTGGAAAGACTCAATGCCGAGATCAAGCGGCGTACCGACGTCGTGGGGATGTTCCCCAAATGAGGCCGCCGTCACGCGCCTCGTCGGCGCGTTGCTGCTAGAGCAAAACGACGAATGGCAGCTGCAGCGTCGCTACATGGCGCTTGAGCCCTTGCGTGCTCTGGTCGACAATCAGCCGGCTCGGTTGTCCGCCGTGGTCAACTGAGCACGAGTCCAAGTGAACCCAGACTCACGACTCGTACACCACTTCCGGGGACGCGATCCATGGAAAAGATGAGACGGGACAGGGCAAAAGGCGAAACCGGCCCGCCCTCTCACGGTTTCAGCGCGAAAACAACCACAAATACAGAACGGTTCTTTTTTACCGTCAAGCCCGAATCCGCCCAAGCCGTCTTGTGAAGGGCGCCTGCTCAGACGGATGAACCATATGCCAGGCGACTTGCCCGAAACCAGATCGGCCGCATTCATTGTCGGCGACCTGTACCTTGATGTCGGGCAGCAACGCGTCACTCGCGCGGGAAGCGACATCGCCTTGCCCAATCTGTCGTTCCAACTTCTCGTGGCATTAGTTCGCGCTGCGCCGAATGTGCTCGGCAACGAGTCTTTGATGACGCAGGTTTGGGCCGGCCTTGTTGTCAGCCCGGAGACGGTAAACAAGCGCGTCAATCTGCTCCGCGAGGCGCTCGGCGATGACCCTCACGAGCCCCGGTACATTACGGGCGTACGCAGCCGGGGCTATCGGCTGATCGCCCCGGTCTCTCGGGCCACCGAGGGGGCGCTGCTACCGAATCTGCCGACGCCAATACCGGAGGGTTCCCCACGCGCCGCCGAGTTGCCCGTTCCCCCAATCCCTATCGACGCGCATCCACCGGAATTACCGACGTCACGGTCTCGATTGGGGCGCTGGGCCGCGTTGTCCGTCCTCACGGCAGGATTGCTCATCGCCGCCACGATTGGTGTTCGATGGGCCGCACGGCATCAGGTTGAAGGGGCCATTCCGGCTCCCGTAGCACCCGCGACGACCACCGCAGCCATTGGAGCACTACCGCGCACTGTAGCCGTACTGCCCTTCGACAGCATCAGCGCCGATCCTGCCGACGCCTATCTGGCGCTGGGCCTTCCGGAGATGATCCTCAACCGTCTGTCTCGCGTCAGTGGGCTTTCGGTCATCGCGCGCAATTCCTCGTTCGCGCTTGCCACCAAGAGCATCGATTCGCGCGAGATCGGCCGGCGTCTCAATTCCGGATATCTGATCGGCGGCAGCGTGCAACGCGAGGCGGATCGGTTGCGGGTGGCGGTGCACCTCGTGGATAGCGCCGCGGGCACCCTGATTTGGTCCGCACATTTTGATCGCGGTTTGCACGACATCTTCAGCCTCGAGGATGAGATTGCCGACCAACTCGCTGGTGCGCTGTCGGTGCGCCTTGGGGAGCCTGAACCCAAACCCCCGGCCGGTGCCCGCAGCGCGAATTTGGAGGCTTATCTCGCCTTCTTGCGGGGTCGGACCTTGCTGGGTCGCTTCACGGTCGCCGAGTCGGAAGCCGCGGTGCCGTATTTTGAAAGGGCGATTGCGTTGGATCCCACTTTCGCGGCCGCGTACGCTTCATTGTACGACGCGAGGATGCAAGCGGCCGATCAACGCCGGGAGGATTTGAGGCTGGTCAGGCAGCGCTACCGTCATTTGATCGATCGGGCGCTTGAATTGGATCCCAAATTGGGGTCCGCATACTTTGCGCGCGCGATGTGGGGAGACGAGCCGCATGATGCGGGCGCGATATCGAGTAACCCGTTGATCGTTGCGCGCGAGCGCGACTTTCGCCAGGGTGCCGCACTTGATCCCAGCAACGGGCGCGGACTCGGGGCTTACGCCGAGTTTCTTTATTGGATACTAGGACGACTCGAGGAAGGCAGGAGCGTTCTGAAGCACGCCCTGTGGGTCGATCCGATGTCACCCAGTGCGCGTTTCACGGATGCCGAGTTTAGTCTCGACGATAGCGGCGCTAAGGCCTCCGAGCAAAAAACACTGCAGGTGCTGGAGCTCGATCCGAACTTCGTTCCGGCGCTGCAGCGCTATGGAAAATTCCGTTGGCTGATCGACGGCAAGCTGGCGGAAGCCATCCAGATCATTGAGCATGCCATCGCGCTCGATCCGAAAAATTCATTGTTGCTTCACAGTGCCATGGCGGTGTATCTCGACCTGGGCGATGCGAAGGCGGCACGCGCGGTAGTCGCCGGAATGCCGCAAAGCGCGCGTGCAGTGGGACTGCTCTCGATGCACGAAGGCGATTGGCGACGTGCGGGACTCTGGGCATACGATGCGGCGGGTTGGACCAGCGACGCCGACTACTGCGAACAATGGCAGGGCGAAGCGCTGCGCGACTATGCGTTGAAGACCGGAGAGCTGAGCCGCGCGATTGCGTTCATCAAACTGAAGTTCTATTTGGGCGACGCTCCAGCGGCACACCTGGATGTATGCAATCACGGTGCTGCCGTCTATCTCTCGCAGCTCCTGGCTGCGTCCGGGCAACCGCAACAAGCACTGGCGTTGCGGCGTGCCGCGGCCTCGTGGAACGATGCCAACGAGGCCAAGTATCTCGGCGGTTCACGCCGCCTGCGCGCTGGGGTTCTGCTGCTCGACGGCAAGCCGGACGCCGCGCTCATCGAGCTGGCAGAATCATTCCGCTCAGGGTTCTACGTGTATTGGTGGTACACCATAAACTACGATCCGTTGTGGCTGCCGCTGCACAATGACTCGCGGTTCCAGGCCATCGAAGCGGACGTCCGGAGGTACATCGATGCGCAGCGCAGCGAACTTGAAGCGCTGCGACGAAACGGCCTTGTTCCGCGGCGTGGCCTTCCAACCGCTTCGCGCTGAGCAGGAACGGCGCGGTCGATGGGGAAAGTCGCAATGCGTCTCCGCGCCGCCGCCCTCGGGCTTCTCATGCACCAATCCGGACTGGCGCTCGCGCAATCCGAGCCTGCCGAATGGTCTGGGTCCAAAACTCAGGACGTCAGCGATTTGGAGGAAGTCGTCGTGACCGGAAGTCACATCCGCGGCACGGAGAGCGCAGGATCCAAGTTGATCGTCATCAGCCGTGAGCAGATAGACGCGAGCGGGTACGGTCGGGTCGAGGACGTGCTCGCGACCGTGACGCAGAACTTCAATCGGGCCAACGCAGCAGTTAGCCAGCCCGAGCACGCGTTCTTCAACCTCAATCACGGGGCTGAGGTGCAATTGCGGGGCCTGGGTGTCGGTACGACGTTGACGCTCGTGAATGGCCAACGTCAGGGAGCCAGTGGCTATCAGGGGCAGTTCACGGACGTATCGACCATTCCCGTATCGGCCATCGAGCGCATCGAGATCTTGCCCGAGGGTACCGCCGCGCTCTACGGTTCTGATGCCATTGGCGGCGTCGTGAATATCATCCTGCGCAGGAACTTCGAGGGAATCGAAGCGCGTGTCCGCGGAAGTGCGACAGACAGCGACACGACGGAGCGGTCGGCGGCGCTGCTACTGGGCCATGCGGGACCGCGTGGCAACGTGCTCGTCGGCTTCCAGTTTAACGACAGCGATGCCCTGCGGTGCAGTGCACGCGCGTATTGCGCCGCCAACGCTGACTTCAGGCGCTTCGGCGGCACTGACTTACGCGGCTTCGCCAGTAATCCCGGCACCATTCTCGATCCGAAAACCCTGGCACCCATCGCCGCAATCCCGCACGGCCAGGACGGAACGCAGCTGACCGCAGGGCAGCTTGTCCCGGGAGCTGCCAACTACACGGACAACGTCACCAACAACGATATCCTGCCCAAGCAGATCATGCGCAGCGCCTTTGTGAGTACCTCCTACAAGGTGACGGAACAATGGGAGATATCCGCTGACGGCCGCTACTCCTCGCGGGATTTCAGGTTCACCTACCCAGTGCCCCCGGGTGACTTCCTGGTGCCAGCGACCAACGCATTCAATCACCTCGGGGGGCCGGTGCTCGTCGCCTACGATTTTTCGCGGGATTTCGGTCCCGTGGCTGACAGTGGGCCGACTACGAATTCCTTCGTCTCGGCGGCCGTCAAAGGTGTGCTGCCGAAAGGGTGGCAGATCAACCTCGCCGGCGCCTATGCGAAGGCGTCTGCCGATTTTCTCGAGACCAACTACACCCTCAACTACACGGCCATCAATGCAGCGCTGGCGAGCTCCGACCCGACGACCGCGCTCAATCTCTTCGGCGATGGCTCGCATACGAATGCAACCGTCCTGGCTGCGCTCCGCAGGCAGAACATCACCACTGATGATTTGAATGTGTTTACCACTTCATCGGCAAACGTGATTGCCGATGGACCAATCTTGAACTCGCGCGCCGGCGTGATCCGACTTGCGGTCGGAGGCGAGTTTCGCCATGAGCATTCCGCCGGGGTTAACATTTCAGAAAACCCCGAGGATCGGGGACGACTTGTGCGCTCGGGATTCTTCGAGCTGGCGGTGCCGATGGTGGGTCCGCCCGCGAGCGCAACCGCTGATCGGCTGGACCTGTCGTTGGCGGGTCGCTACGACAGTTACAGCGATGTCGGCAGCACTTTCAATCCCAAGGTGGGCTTCAGCTGGCGACCGTTAGCGCTCATCAAGGTGCGCGGGAACTGGGGAACCTCGTTCCGTGCACCGCCGTTCTTTTGGAGCAATCGCGACCAGGTGGGTGATTCCTCAATCGCGGACGTGGTCGATCCGCGCTCTCCTACCGGGTACACACGCGCACTCCTGATCGTTGGTCCGCTGCCGGATCTTAAGCCCGAGACTGCGCGTGCCTGGACCGTGGGTGTAGACCTGACCCCACGGGCCACCCCGAACTTATCCCTGTCGCTGACGTACTTCGATATCGACTACCAGGGNNATGGCGGGGATTGCAACCAACCGATCGCGGCAATTCTCGACGGCCGATGGCGCAATCTTGCCAGCCTCAAGACTCGGGGTGTGGATGCGGCCCTGGATTACCTGCTGCACACAGCATGGGGCAAGGTGAGCGCCAGCCTCAACGGTACCTACATGAGCGACCTCAAGCAGCAGATAGGTCCTACGGCGGCGGTCGTTGACCTGGTGGATACCGTCGGCAACCCACCGAGCTTGCGGCTGGTCGGGAACCTGTCGTGGTCGCTGCGCGGCTGGACTGTCCAGAGCACCGTGAACTATACCGGCGCCTACCGGGATCCTGGCTCGGCCCCGGCGCGAAAGGTCGATTCCTGGACGACGGTCGACCTCAATATCGGCTACCGCGTGGACGGCGGCTCGGGCTGGCTCGCCAATACCCAAGCCAATCTTGGGATTATCAATGTTTTCGACCAGCGGCCGCCCTTCGTCAACCAGTTTGATCTGAACGGCACTCTCGGATACGACCCGGCCAATGCCACGCTGCTCGGCAGAGCGGTCAGTCTGCAGGTCGTGAAGCGCTGGGGGCTTTGAACCCGGTCCGAGCCCCTCATAGAGTGGTTTCGGGCCGCGCCGGAGCACAGCTGCAGCCGCCTTTCCCGAAAACTTCCGGAAAGCAGGAAGCCGCCTTCGCGCCGCTTTCATGCATGCCGCGGCGATTTGAGTAACAAATGATGCCCACCGAGCAAACCGACACCAGGGGATCGGCATGTTGCGCTCTTTCGGACCTGTGGCTGCCTTGGTTTTGCTCATGGTCGCGTGCGGCGACGGCGGGCAGGCTTCGTTAATCTCTCCACTCCCGAGCAACGTGCGCAACCTGTCCACCTGAGCGTCGAGCTTTGAAACCTTCTCCTTCATGGCGAATGACTCAATCGCCTGCTTGCCGCTCTCCAGCTTGCGCAATTCCTCGCGCATTGCACGCGGGCGGGCGCAATGGCTTCATCCGACAGAGTTCGGACTCAGTCTCCGCGATCAACACCGCCTCTACGTGGTCGCACTGACGCGCGCTGTTCGAGCATGCCGCGACCACCCTGCTTGTAGCGCCCTATCCAGATGTCATCGCTGTCGCGAGCACCGGCCATATGACTTGCTTCTCGAAGCCTCGGCCCGCGATGGCGTTTCGATACGATGGATCCCCGTCAATACACCCACAAGTCGTTGAGCACGCCGGTCCCGGTCGAGTCGTATCCTAATCCTCCGAACAGCCTGAGCTTGCCCGCGTTGTCGAGCCACACGACAGAACCACTGCGCGCACCGGGCACGTTGCCTGGCGCCGCTATGCCCAGCGTGCCGTACACGCCGCTTGCGTTGAGGGCGTTCGAACCGCCAACCCAAGTCCACTGGCCTCCGCCCGGAGTGTAACGCCACAGGTCATTGAGATAGCCTAAAGTCCCGGCCGAGTCCAATCCAACGCCTCCCAACAGCCACAGGTCTCCCGCGCTGTCGAACCAAGCGACAGAACCACTGCGCGCACCGGGCACATTGCCCGCGGCCGCCACGCCTAGCGTGCCGTACACCCCCGTGGCGCTGACCGTGTTAGAACCGCTGACCCAGGTCCACTGGTCGCTGCCCGGACTGTAACGCCAGACGTCGTTGAGAGCGCCTGAAGTCCCGGCCGAGTAGAATCCACTGCCTCCGAAGAGCCACATATTTCCAGCGCTGTCGGTCCAGGAGACAGAATCAAAGCGCGCACCGGGCATATTGCCCGCGGCCGCCATACCTTGAGTGCCATATACCCCTTGAGCGTCAGACGCGCTCGAACCGCTCACCCAGGTCCACTGGCCGCTGCTTGGACTGTAACGCCACAGATCGTTGAGTTCGCCTGAAATCCCGGCCGAGGTGGATCCCTCGCCGCCTCCGAACAGCCATAGATCCCCGGCACTGTCGATCCAGGAGACAGAGAACCACCGCGCACCGGGCACATTGCCCGCCGCCGCCACGCCTTGAGTGCCGTACACCCCCTTAGATTCGACCGTGTTCGAACCGGCGACCCAGGTCCACTGGCCGCTGCCCGGACTGTAACGCCACAGGTCATTGAGATGGCCGAACGTCCCGACTGAATCGAATCCCGCGCCGCCGAAAAGCCACAGCACCCCGGCGCTGTCGATCCAGGAGACAGATCCACTGCGCGCACCGGGCACGTTGCCTGGCGCCGCTATGCCCAGCGTGCCGTACACGCCGCTTGCGTTGAGGGCGTTCGAACCGCCGACCCAAGTCCACTGGCCGCTGCCCGGACTGTAACGCCACAGATCGTTAAATGTGTCAATTGCGTTGCCAGGGGTAGGGGTGCCACCGAACAGCCACAGGTTTGCCGTGCTGTCGGTCCAGGAGACAGCCCAAGCCCGCGCACCGGGCACGGTGCCCGCCGCCGCCGTGCCTTGGGTACCGTACACGCCCGTCGCACCGATCGTGTTCGCGCCGCTCACCCAGGTCCAGGGGTGCCCGCAGGTCACCATCACGTTCGTCACCGCAGCACTCGCTACTTGTCCGCTGCCACTGGCGACCTGACACGGCTCGTTGTCCGGTTGCGTCTTGATCGTCACTGCATAGCTCGACCCAGTCGCTACCGCGGTCGCAAACACAAAGCTCGTCGCGCCAGCGGCAGGACTCACCGTGTCACTCCCGTTGGCCAGCACCAGACCTGAGGCCGCCAGTCCCATGAGGGTCCCGCCAATGCTGTACGTGGCGGGCGCGCCTCCTCCTCCGCCTCCGCCCCCACAGCCGGCGATTAATACGACACTACTTGCAACAGTGGCCAAGATGCGGCCGATCTTAGGCGGCGAGTACATGAGTGCGCTCCGGTGATAGTTCCTGTGGGGCTCACTTGTGACGCAAAGCGCCTCGAGATGCCTGAAGGAAGCTTCCTGTTTTCCGGAAGTTTTAGAGAAAATTGCCAACGACTATCGTCCGATAACCGGTAGAGGCCCTGGTGTGGGGGCTCGGACTTGGCTCAAGGCCCCAAGCCCTGTAGAGCGCTGGGGCTCTTGAATCGAGTCCCAGCCCGTCGTCCGAGGGTTGGGGACACACCGGACGGTAGTTGCACGAAAAACTTCCGGAAAACAGGAAGCTTCCTTCGCGTCGTATTCATGCATGCCGAAGCGCTTTGCGGCATAAATGCACCCCACCGGCCCGGATGCCGATGGTTACTGGCCTCTTTCTCGGCTATCGAGCGAACTGGACGTATGGCGCAAGCTTGGCTTTGCAGAAGGTCTTATGGACGAGGTGTCGGGATGCTCATGGCGCTGTGCGCCCTGGCCGCTTGCGGCAACGGCGGAGGCGGTTCGCCAGCTGCGGCGCAACTCTTCTACAACGGATTGAGGCCATTCCCAGCCGTGGTCGGCGAGGCGATCGCACTGACTCCCGCCATGTCCGGAAAGGCGAACCTGTACACAGTGACTCCCGCATTACCGTCGGGCTTATCGCTCAATGCGCGGACCGGAGTCATATCGGGCACACCGACGCAGCCCAGCGCTGCGGCGATTTTCGTGGTGAGCGCCACTGGCGCGGGAGTTCGCGTCAGTTTTCCGCTAGTACTCAGCGTGACCGAGCCGCCGCATGGCCTCTCCTACGCCAGCCCGGTCAGCGCGATCGTAGGTGCAGCACTTGCACCGCTGAGGCCGAGCATTGCAGGAAGCGTTGATCGCTACGCCGTGTCGCCACCCTTGCCTCCTGGCATCGTACTCAATGGTTCCAGTGGGATCCTCTCGGGTACGCCAACGGAAGACAGGAGCGTGGCGCCCTATACGATCACGGCGGAGAGCCTGGCCGGCAGCACGCACTTCGTTCTGGTGCTGACGGTGACACCGTCGCGGTCAGGGGCCATGGCGAGGTAAGGCCCGACGACCGCAACGCGATTCTGACCCGTGGAACGGCGACGGGAATGGGAGAACATTGATTTTCCGGCTCTGGGCCGGAATATCTGCGTGGGTTCCTGGAAGCAGGTTGGGAGAAGCGGGTAACGGCCTGGACAAAGCGCCGAGCCTCACGCAGCCGGCGACTCAGAACTGCAGCCTGAGATCTGATAAAGCTCATCGCCTGCCTTTACTATTTACTCAATGCAATGAGTATTTTTACTCAACATATTGAGCAAATGCCGTCGTAAGACAGTCATCGTCCAACGCGGGACCCAGGCGGCACAGGACTCAGGCTGACCCGACTATTCGTCACCAGTAATAGTCGTGTGGCCGCTTGCAGTCGGGCCAAAGGAGGAGGTCACTATCGCATCCGCGCAAGACGCGATGCTCGAGACGATGAATCCTGATTCGCGCCGGTCGAATGACCGTCGCGTGGGTCCACCAGCCAGGCTCGTTCATGAGGTGGCGCCCCATGCTGTGCCAGATTTTCGGTCCCCAAGCATGCCGCGGGAACCAAGCCCCATGGCTGAGCAGAATACGAATGCGGCGGGCTTTCGCCACGCGTTCATCGTGGCGACGCAGTGCACGTTTCATCAAAACGCTCCGGTTTTGAGTCACTACGTCATGTCGAACTCCTTTGCCGCCACGGCGGCGTTGCCAAGATGGTTACTTCAGACACGATCGAACGAGCTCAAGAACTCACCCAGTCTTCGAGCCGCAAGGTGTCGATTCGGCTGAATTCCCGCGTGTTGTGGGTCACCAGAGTGACGTCCAAGGCTGCCGCGTGAGCGCCAATCAAAGTATCGAGGGGACCTATCGGGGCGCCGCGCTTTTCAAGCGATGCGCGCAGTTGCCCGTAGCTCGCCGCCGCGTCGCTGTCAAAGCTAGCGATCTCGAGTGCCAGGAGGAACTCGGCCAGCGCCGCGTGGGCCTCATCACGGCGGCCGCTCTTCGCCGCACCAAAGGCAAGCTCGCCCAAGGTTATTGAGGAGATCCCCACCTGTCCGACTGACTTGCCGCGCAACTTCTTCAATACGCTCGCCGGCTTGCCCTTGATGATTGCGATGCAGGTATCGGTGTCGAGCATCCACTTCACTGCAAGGGTTCCCGCCGGTCGATGTCAGCGGGCTGTCCGCGAGTCTCCATGAAGTCCGGCGGGAACTTGGCGAGACTCTCTATCAATGTGTCCCACGACCTGGCCTTCGGCAACAAGACGACAGCACTCCCGATGCGCTTGATGAATACCTCCTTGCCGGGAAAGCGAAACTCCTTCGGCAAACGCACCGCCTGACTCTCGCCGTTCTTGAACAGTTTCGCGGTTTTCATTGGGCGCTCCTGAAAAAGTATATATTTATAGTATATATCAGACTTGGAGAGGCATGCAAAACGCGAGGAGACATAAAGGAGACAAGCCTTTTCGGTGCGCCTAAGTATCTGACTCAACGAGCGAAATGAAATGCATCGGTCCAATCCATCATCGGTGCGACTGAGATGCGCCGATCGATCTTTTCAGGCTCTTTCTCGGAGGAAATGCCTATATTCTTAGGCGTTTCCGCATTGGGCGTTTCTGCGGGATTTCGGGGCATTCGGGGGAGTTTATCGGTTGCAGAGGCGACGTATAGGCGACAAGAATGTCATGTCGCCTCCGAGGTCGCCATGCCCTATATCAAAGTCCGCAAGCAATCGGACGGGTCTACTCGCTATACAGCGATCGTGCGGCTCCGCCGCGGCAAGACAATACCACCTAACATAGGCGGTCGACTCACTGCGACTTGATGCGTTCTCTCGCTCAAGCAACTCGCCTCGCGTCTGTTGGTCCGGAAAGTCGCGCGCCCGACCCGCACCGGAGAAAGGCGAACCAAGCGGCCTCGCGAGGGTGATGAGGCAAGGCCGCGTGCCGCATGGAAGGTTCCCACCCTGGCGTCTCACCCCACAGTTTCCCGGGAAAGCACCCATAGCCCTCTGCGCTCAAAATATCGGTCTTGATCGAAGTGAAAAGGCTGCTAGTCGCGATGTGAGATCGTGCATGGAAAAGGGCGCGGACAGAACTGCGTCAACGCCCTGACGTCGTGCGAGGAGCAATGTGCCTTCGGCTTGCAGATCGCACAGGACAAGTAACCAGACACTCATCGCCACTCCGCGAAGCTCACTGAGCTGCTTCAGATCCTCCGCCTGATTGAGGTCCGCGACGACGATGCACGAGTGGTAGTGGTTCGCGCGGAGCGACGCGCGCGCCCCGTGCCAGCTGACGGCAAATTCTGCTTTGAATCCCGCGTGGCTGAGCTGGTCGGAAAGCTGTCCGCCCTGGGCGGCGCTCGCATCGACCACCAGCGTGCGCGAATGGTTTGCGAACGCCGAACGCATTGCTCAACCGCCGCACCGGATCTCGTGGGACGTGATCAACATCCGCATGGTCGCCGGACACGGGGCGGTAGGGCGCAGATGCGTAGTGCGAGTTCCTGGCACGTACAGGATCAGATGATGCGTGGGCCTTGCGCGGCGGGCAGCACCCCTTGCCTCAGGGTGCGTGCGCAATGACTTAAGCCAGTCCGCACAGACACTAGAGTATGCGTCTCGCTGCGACGTCAAGCCGATCACGCTGACCGCTCCTGTTGCAGATGCGGGTCAATGCAGAGGTGTCGTCTTAGCTCAAAAGCCTCATTGAGTACCCAAGGCCAACTCTTCTCTTCATAATCTTCATAATCTTCCTAATCTTCCTAATCTTCCTAACGGCGTCCCGGCAAAGCCTCACGACCTCGCGATACGCCGCGCGGCGGCGCGCGGCGCCGCGNNACCTGCGAGGGCGTCGCGTCCTCCTCGGCACAAAGACGTTCGAAGAAACTCTTCTTGCGAGGGTCGATGAGTATCGTCAGTCGTGCAGTGCGGTCCTCGAGCTCCACGGCCATCCTTTAGCGGGTGCGACAGTGTTCGTTGACTCCTATTATAATCAAACACGTATCTGAGTAGAACTCGGTGTGATGCTGTATATCGACTCATCAATGCGCGCCTGCCTCGCGCTTCTGGCGCTTTGGGCGCTGATTGGGGTCGCAGGTCTGCTGCGTCCGATGAGCGTGGGTTTTGTCGGTCGGATGCTCTTTCCGCTCGGGGCCTTATGTGGCGTGGTGCTTGCAGTGGTGGCCGCAACGAGCATCGGAGCGCCCGCCGAGCAGGCAGTCCTGAAGATCGGTCTGCCGGATCTGCCGATGCACGTGAGGCGCGACGCGCTCGCGAGCTTCTTTCTTCTTCTGCTGGGTGCCACCTCGGCCGGCATTTCCATCTTTGCTGCGGGCTACTTCCGCCGCGGCCAGGGAACGGCACCGGGACTGATGTGCCTGCAGTACCACCTATTTCTGGCCAGCATGGGCTTCGTGCTCCTGGCGGATGACGCCTACGCATTCATGGTGGCGTGGGAGACCATGGCGCTGTCGTCTTATTTCCTCGTTACCACTCAGCACGGCCTTCCCGAGATCCGCAGGGCGGGGTTTCTCTACCTGCTGATCGCGCACGTCGGGGCCCTCGCCATTCTGCTCAGCTTCGGGGTCATGCAGGGCGGGAGCTGGCAGTTCACTTTCGATGCGATGCGCGGCGCCCATCTCACGCCCTACTGGGCCGCTGTCGCTTTCTTGCTCGCCCTGTTTGGTTTCGGGGCGAAGGCGGGACTCGTGCCGCTGCACGTGTGGCTCCCCGAAGCGCACCCGGCGGCCCCCTCACCGGTCTCGGCGCTCATGAGCGGAGCCATGCTGAAGATGGCCGTCTACGGAGTGCTGCGCGTGTCCTTCGATCTGCTGGGAAAACCCGAGTGGTGGTGGGGTCTCGTGCTCCTTGCCGTCGGACTTTTCAGTGCTCTTTACGGCGTGACATTCGCAGCGGTCCAGACGGATATGAAGCGGCTGCTCGCGTGGTCATCGATCGAGAACCTCGGCATCGTCTTTGCAGCCATCGGGCTTGGTATCGTGTTCCATGGCGTGGGCATGAATTCGCTCGCCGCACTCGCGCTGATCGCCGCTCTGTACCACAGCCTGAATCACGCGTTCATGAAGAGTCTGCTCTTTCTCGGTACCGGAGCGGTTCTGCACTCAACCGGCGAGCGCAACTTGGGGCGTCTCGGAGGCCTCATCCATCGCATGCCGTGGGTCGCGTGGCTCACACTCGTCGGGGCACTTGCGATGGCAGGCCTGCCACCCCTCAACGGCTTCGTGTCCGAGTGGCTTCTCCTGCAGGCGTTCCTCTTCGCGCACCAAGTGCCCCGGACATTCGTCAACATGATCCTGCCGGTCGGGGCTGCCCTGGTGGCGCTCTCTGCCGCACTGGCCGCCTACGTCATGGTCAAGTTTTTCGGTGTCATCTTCCTCGGTCAGCCACGGGAACCCGCCTTAGCACGCGCTCACGATGCGGGTCTCCTCGAGCGCATCGGTCTCATCTGGCTCGCGCTCGGGTGTCTGCTGTTGGGTCTGCTGCCGACGTACGTCATCGATACACTGCGCACCGTGGTGGCGCAATTCAGCGGCGCGTTGCTGCCGAGCACGGGCGCGCCGTGGTGGTTATTGGTGCCGCTGGCCGGCCGGCAAGCCTCCTATTCAGCACCCGTCTTTCTCATTGCACTGGCGAGCATCGTCGTGCTCACGGCGCTTCTGGTGCGGCGTTTCTATCACCACCGCGTGCGACGCGCCGCTGCCTGGGATGGCGGCTTTGGGCGCCTGAACGCGCGCATGCAAGATACCGCCGAAGGCTTCGGCCAGCCGATCCGTCACATCTTCGGGGCCTTCTTCGCCGTGCAGCGCGAGTTGCCGTCGGCCTTCGACTCTGCACCCCGTTACGGCGTCGTAGTGGGTGATCGAATCTGGCAATGGGTATACCTGCCGCTGGGGACACTCGTGCAACGCATTGCAGACAGCTTCGCCTGGCTGCAGCAAGGGCGCATCTCCACTTACCTGCTGTACAGCTTCATCACGCTCATCGCCCTCCTGGCGCTCATGCTATGAAGCCGCTCGAGATTCTCACCCAGGCACTGGAGCTGATCGCAGCCCTTGCGGCCGCACCGCTGTTTCTCGGTTGGGTCAATCAGTGTCGCGCCTGGCTGCAGAACCGACGGGCGCCGAGCATCTGGCTGCCCTACCGCGGCATCCGCAAGCTCTTTCATAAGGATGCGGTGATCGCTGAGAACGCCTCGCCGCTTTTCCGCGTGGCGCCCTACATCGTCTTCGGCGCGATGGTGGTGGCTGCCGGCATCATTCCCTCGATGGGCACGCGCCTGCCGTTCACGATCGCGGCCGACGCCATCGCGCTTGTGGGTCTCCTGGCTACCGCACGGGTGTTCCTGTCGCTTGCGGCGATAGACATCGGCACCGCCTTCGGCACGCTCGGTGCGCGCCGCGAAATGATGGTCGGCTTTCTCGCTGAGCCCGCCTTGCTGATGGTTATCTTCGTCGCCTCGATCATTTCTGCGACCACGGCGCTGCCCGCCATCGCTGAGAATCTGGCCACGCAGACGCTGGGTCTTTATCCGAGTCTTGCGTTCACGGCCATTGCTTTCACCCTGATACTGCTCGCCGAGAATGCCCGTATCCCCATCGACAATCCGGCGACGCACCTCGAACTCACGATGATTCACGAGGCGATGGTGCTCGAGTATTCCGCACGCCACCTCGCGCTGATGGAATGGGCAGCCGCTCTAAAACTTTTAAACTACGCCTGCATCGGATTTGCGCTGTTCCTCCCCTGGGGCATCTCGACCGGCACCGGCGGTCCGTTGTCCCTCTTGGCCTCGATCCCGCTGCTGGCCGCGAAGCTCACGGTGACCGGCGCGGCCCTCGCCCTCATCGAGACGATTTCCGCCAAGCTGCGCGTGTTTCGCGTCCCGGAGTTTCTCGCGATCGCCTTTCTCCTCGCAGTGCTGGGACTTCTCGTGCACCTGCTACTCGGAGCCTGAGCCGTGGCCGGAACCCCTTTCGACCTGCAACTCCTGAACCTGTGTGCTGCGCTGCTGCTACTGTTGTCGTTCGCGATGCTCGCACAGCGGCGCGTCGTGACGCTCGTCAACCTGCTCGCAATACAGGGTGCGCTCCTGTTTGTGGCAACTCTCCTCCTCGCGTGGCGCACCGGCGAGCATCACCTGTATCTGTCGGCCGCCCTGACGCTGGCGCTTAAAGTCCTGCTGCTGCCGTGGCTGTTACACCGACTCATCCGTCGCCTGCAGGTCTACTGGGACACCGAGCCGCTGCTCAATATCTCCGGCACGATGCTCATCGGCCTGCTGGTCGTCGTGTTTGCCTTTGGTCTGGCGCAGCCGATCGCCGCGCTCGCCAGTACCGCCACGCGCAGCGCGATCGGCATTGCCCTGGCCGTGATCCTGCTGTCTTTCGTCACCATGATCACGCGGCGCAAAGCCATGTCACAGGTCGTGGGCTTTCTCTCGATGGAGAACGGACTGTTCTTTGGCGCGATGAGCGCCACGTACGGCATGCCGATGATCGTCGAGTTCGGGGTCGCGCTCGACGTGCTGGTCGCCGTACTGGTTCTTGGGGTCTTTTTCTTCCAGATCCGCGAGCAGTTCGACAGTCTTGATCTGCATCACCTCGAATCCCTCAAGGAGAGCCCTACCTTCGGGAAGAGCCCATCACCCGCGCCGGCTCGCTCTGTTCAGGAGAACTGATCGATGCCGTTCCTCCTGCTGCTCGGCACCCCACTATGTGGCGCCCTCCTGCTGGGCTTCTTCGGAGCGCGGCGTTGGGCCGCCGATCTGAACGTCGGGGTGAGCCTGGTCACATTCCTCGCCGCCTGCACGCTCACGGCGCAGGTCGTAAGTGAAGGTCACCTCCTGGTGGGGCACGAGCAGTTTTTCATCGATCCCTTCAACGTCTTTCTGGTCACGCTCACGGCCTTCGTAGGCCTGACCACCTCGATCTTCTCGCGCCCCTACATGCGCGTGGAGTTGACTCACGGGCGAGTCACCGCGTCGCGAATGCGCCTCTACCACAGCATGTATCAGCTCTTCATGACGACCATGTTGGTCGCACTCACGACCAACAACATGGGGCTTTTGTGGGTCTCGATGGAGGCCGCAACCCTCTCCACGGTGCTGCTGGTGACGCTATACCGCACACCCGCAAGCCTGGAGGCAGGATGGAAGTATTTCATCCTGTGCGGGGTGGGCATCGCGCAGGCGCTTTTCGGCACGATCCTTTTGTACTTTGCCGCTGAGAAGGTGCTCGGTGCCGAAGGCGGGACGGCGCTCCTTTGGACGCATCTGAACGCGGTCAAAGGCCATCTCGAACCGACGGTGCTCGGACTCGCGTTTGTGTTCCTCTTTGTAGGCTATGGGACGAAGGTGGGCCTCGCCCCGCTGCACAACTGGCTGCCGGACGCGCACGCAGAAGGCCCGACGCCGATCTCGGCGGTGCTCTCAGGCCTTCTGCTCAATGTCGCCATCTACGCGGTCGTGCGTTGCAAGGTGCTGGTCGAAGGATCCCTGCACTCACGGTTGCCCTCGCAGATGCTCATGGGCTTCGGGCTCCTCTCGGTCGTGTTGGCCGCGTTCTTCCTCTGGCGTCAGCGCGACATCAAACGCCTGTTCGCCTACTCCTCGATCGAGCACATGGGCATTATCGTGTTTGCGTTCGGCATGGGCGGCCCGCTCGCNNTTTGCCGCGCTGCTGCACATGACAGTGCATTCGCTCACGAAATCGGCGATTTTCTTCACCGTGGGCCATGCGGCGCAGAAGGCAGGCTCGCAACTCATGGAGGATATTCGTGGCCTCATCACGCTCAGCCCTGCCATAGGCTGGGGCCTCATGATGGGCTCACTCGCGATCCTCGGCATGCCACCGTTCGGGGTCTTTGCCAGCGAGTTCCTGATCCTCACGACCGCGATGAGGGAGCAACCCTGGGCAACGCCGATTCTGCTCGCAGCCCTCGGCGTCGCCTTCGCCGCAATCTTCGGGCGTGTGCAGCCCATGGTATTTGGCGAAACGACGGCGAAGCGCCTGCCGCATCCACCGGCGCTCCTGCCAGTGTTTGCTCACCTCGCCATCGTCCTTGTGCTCGGCCTCTACGTGCCGCCGTACCTGGCCCACTGGTATCGCGCGGCGGCGCGTCTGATTGGAGGCGAGTGAAATGGCGCTGCAGACCTGGTTCACGAACAGTCAGCCGCTACCCGGCGCTCCGGGACTGTGCGCCCTGACGGTGTCGCCTGATCAGTGGCGGCAGGTCGCGCAGGACTTTGCTGCCGCGGCCGGCAGGCTCCTGGCGCTCTGGGCGAGCGCGGATGAGCGTGGAACGCCCACGATTCGCGCAGCGTTTCTCGCCGAGCAACGGGGACTGCTGTTGTCCGTGCCGATCGCACGGCCGGACATCCCCTACCCGGGAATCGGCGACCTCTTTCCGGCCGCCGTACGTATGCAGCGGGCGATCGCGGATCTCACCGGATTGCGATCCACCGATTCGGATACCCGCCCCTGGTTGCGCCACGCGGCCTGGCCGGCAGGCTACCGGCCACTGATTGACCCTCCGCTGTCCGCGCCAGACCCTCAGGCAAACCTCGACGACTACGCGTTCGTGCGCGTCGAGGGCGATGGTGTACACGAGATTGCGGTCGGTCCTGTACACGCCNNGGCGTCATTGAGCCGGGACACTTTCGCTTCTCGGTGGTCGGGGAGAAGGTGTTGAGACTCGAGGAGCGCTTAGGCTTCACGCACAAGGGTATCGAACAGCGCTTCACGCAGCTGCCGATCCTCGACGCACACCGACTCGCCGCGCGCGTATCGGGCGACTCCGCGGTCGCCTTTTCGTGGGCGTACTGCCAGGCGCTCGAAGGCATGGTCGGGGAAGAGGTCCCGCCGCGCGCGGCGTGGCTGCGCGCGCTGTATCTGGAGCTCGGGCGTGTGGCCAACCACTTAGGTGACCTCGGCGCACTCGGTAACGACGCGGGATTCGCCTTTGGACTGGCGCAATTCTCGCGTTTAAAGGAGGGGCTCTTGCGCGCCAGTCACGAGGCTCTTGGCGAACGCTACCTGATGGACGCCATCGCACCAGGCGGGACGCGGCGGGATCTGGCGCGAAACGGCGCTCCCTCGCTTGGCAGGTACCTACGGGAGATCGCCGACGAGGTGCTGAGGTTGCGGGTGATCTATGACGAGCACGAGGGCGTGCGCGATCGATTCAAAGGCGCCGGTACGGTCGCGCCTGAACTGGCCGCACGTCTCGGGCTCACGGGACTCGCTGGTCGGGCGAGCGCCCAAGCGTTTGATCTGCGCAGTGACCTGCCATGCGAACCTTATACGCAGCTTTCGGTGCAGAAGATCATTCGCACCGACGGCGACGTGGCCGCGCGAGTTGCCATTCGATTCGATGAGCTGCAGGAATCGTGTCGCCTGATTCAGCATATTCTCGGTGCCCTACCGGACGGACCGCATCGCTCGCCCGTGCGCGAACCCGCGAACGGGGCGATCGGCGCCGGCCTCATCGAGGGCTGGCGGGGACCGGTCTGGGTCGCGCTCGAAGCCGGCCCCGCCGGAACGATCCGCCGCTGTCACCCGCATGATCCCTCGTGGCAGAACTGGCCGGTGCTCGAGCACGCCATCATCGGGAACATCGTCCCCGATTTCCCGCTCATCAATAAGTCTTTCAACCTCTCCTACAGTGGCCATGACCTGTAGCGCCCTCTCATGCTAAAGACACTGCGCCAGATCGCCTCCATCGGCATCGTCTCCGAGCCACCGCCGCAGCCGGACGAAGACCTGCGCATTCGCGACAGCCTGCAGGCGCACATTCGGGCTGTGCTCGGCCGGGCACTGTGCATCCGTCACATCGATGCAGGCTCGTGCAACGGTTGCGAGCTTGAGATCCACGCGCTCAACAATCCCCTCTACAATCTTGAAGGGCTCGGCATTCGATTCGTGGCGAGTCCCCGCCACGCCGATCTTCTCCTGGTAACGGGACCGGTATCGAAACACATGGAAGTGGCGCTGCGTCGAACGTATGAGGCCACACCCGACCCGAAGCTCGTGGTCGCCCTCGGTGATTGCGGTTGCACCGGCGGCATCTTTGGCGAAAACTACGCGAGTTGCGGGCGGGTCTCAAACGTACTCCCCGTCGACGTAGCCGTACCGGGGTGCCCACCGAGCCCAACGCGGATCCTGGCCGGCATTCTCACCGCCATCTCGAGCGCACCGGCAGCGCGGGCAGCCCCCGGTGAACCACCGTGAGCCGCGCAATGACGCAACTCTTTGCGATGGAAAGCTCATTCCCGCAAGCACACAGCGTGCTGCGCCTGTTGGAGCCAGCCGACAGCTGCCCAAGGTCCTTGTGGGAGCGCCTCTTCGACGGAACCTACGATAAGCCCTTCATCATCGACAGCGGCCAGTTTCGGTCCCTGCATTTCGACCTGGACGCGGTGCAGAGTGCCATGTGCCTGAAGGACCCCGACAAGCTGAGCCTCGCGTACACGCGCAAAATGATGGCGTTCCTGCTCTTCAATCACGCCCCTGCACGCATCCTATTAGTCGGTCTTGGCGGCGGCTCGCTCGCAAAATTTTGCTACCGGCGTCTGACGCGCACCGCCGTCACGGCGGTCGAGGTGAATCCCGATGTCATCACGCTTCGCGAGGAGTTTCGCATCCCACCAGACGATGATCGCTTCCGCGTGATTCGTGCCGACGGTGCCAACTACCTGGCGCATCTCGGGCGCTCTAAGGACGTGATCGTCGCGGATGCATGTGACCGCGCGGGCATCGCGCCGGAGCTCGATGCCATCGAGTTCTACCAGCATGTCTACCGCAGCCTGGCGCAAAGCGGCGTGTTCGTAAGCAACATGTGTGGCGATCTAAAGAATCGCACCCTGCACCTGAGCAAGATCCGTGATGTGTTTGAAGACAAGTTTTTGACATTGCCGGTGGGAGCGCACGGCAATGTCATTGTGTTTGCTTTCAAGGGACGTCGCCCCGAGATCGACTGGGAGAAACTCGAAGTCGCCGGCGTGCGTCTCAAGCGCAGATTCAGCCTGGATTTCCCGAGATTCGTGCGGCGAATGGCGCTCGAGTCGAAGCTGCGCCGCTGGCAGTGCGTGTCGACTTGATTGCGCGTGGCGTCGTCGCCACTAGTTCGGGCGCCACATTAAGCTTTCTGTCTAACATAATAATAAGTATGAATATTAAGTACTTCTACCTCGTAGACACAACGCTAGCATTCTGATAGCATTTTATCCATGGGTACTATCGTCATCAGAGATCTCCCCGATGATCTCCACGAACGCCTGAAAGCCCAAGCGAAGCGTAACCATCGATCCCTGACTAAGGAAGCCATCGCCTTGATCGAACGTCAGCTCACCGCACCGCGTGCAGTGCCGGAGCTGCCGCCACCTGTGCGCCTCAAGGCTGGACCGGTAACAATTAGGCAAATCGAAGCTGCTATTTCCAAAGGGCGTGATTGAGTACCGCGATGCAAGTCGTCGACACCAACGTCATCGCTTACCTGTTGCTCCAGGGTGATCGTACGACTGCGGCACGTGCCCTTCTGGCAAAGGATCCCGACTGGCACAGCGATTCGTTTGTGCTCGTGGAATTTTGCAACGTGTTGGCAACAATGGTGCGAACCCGGTTACTTGCTTCGGGTCGAGCGCGCGATGCGCTGAGCAAAGCGGAGCAGATCATCGAGCCCGGTTTGCATCCGGCCGCGCATGGCACGTCACTGGCAAGAGCCGAAGAGTTTGGCGTATCGGTTTACGATGCTCGCTTTCTGGTCGTGGCTCAAGTGTTCGGCGCGCGACTGGTAACCGAGGACGCGAAGCTGCGCCGTGCGGCTCCGGCTTTGACCCAATCACTGCAAGAAGCTTTGGCTTGATGCCCCTGCACACCTATCGGCGTCGGGGACCAGGCTGGTAGCTCCCGTGCGTCTGCGCGACCGCCAAGCTGGCTTGCTTTGAAGTGACGCCCCCCCGCTAAAGTTGTAAAGACCCATGGCGATTCTTAATGTCCACCACCGCACGAGCTATCGTTATTCGCAGCCCGTCGAGTTCGGTGAACACCGGTTAATGTCCCGGCCGCGCGACAGCCACGATCTGCGGCTCATCGACACGACGCTCCTCATCGACCCGCCCGCGAGCGCGCTACGATGGATTCACGATGTTTTCGGCAATTCCATCGCAATTGCGACTTTCGATCGGCCGGCAGATACGCTCACGTTCGAATCCGCGTTTCGGGCGCAACACTATCCGGTCGTCTCGGACGAAATCGTGGTCGAGCCCTACGCCTCACACTTTCCCTTCAGCTACTCCGCGGACGACGCACTGGATTTGGGGTGGACGAAGGAGCGCGTCTATCCGGATCCAGAACACAGGATTGACCAGTGGATAAAAAACGTGCTGGACCGCACTCCCGGGGGAAGAACGTTCGAAACGCTGGTGGCGATGACCTCGGCAATCAGGGAGCAGTTTCAGTATGTTGTGCGCGAGCAGGAAGGCGTGCAATCCCCGCTCGAAACGCTCGAGCTTCGTCGTGGGAGTTGTCGGGATTTCGCGGTTTTCATGATGGAGGCGGCGCGCGGCCTCGGCCTGGGGGCCCGCTTTGTGTCGGGTTACCTCTACGATGAGCGCCTCGTCGGCGCCGCAAGCGGCATGGTCGGGACTGGCGCAACCCACGCATGGCTGCAGGTTTACCTGCCCGGCGCGGGTTGGGTGGAGTTTGATCCGACCAATGCGCTCGTCGGCGGCCGAAATCTCATTCGCGTAGCGGTGGCACGCGATGCGGCGCAGGCGGTGCCGGTGGTGGGCAGCTTCAAGGGGCCTGCGCAGTCCTTCTTGTCGCTGTCAGTTAACGTGACTGTCACTACTGAGTAATCGGCTCCACGGTCACGGACACCGAAAGCTCGTGTATCGCACCGCCGAGGAGCACGCCGTGCAGCGGTGAGACGTCGCCGAAATCGCGGCCCCAGGCAACGGCGATGTGATCCGTACCCACCCGTACATCATTGGTGGGATCGAATTCGAGCCAGCCGAACGGGGGTGTGTAGACCGCCACCCACGCGTGTGAAGCGCCGGATCCGATCGTAAGCGACGCGCCCGACTCGGCGCTACGCGTCGGTCCCGCGCGCAGATATCCGCTGACATAGCGCGCGGCGAGGCCTCGTGATCGCAAGCAACCGATCATGAGATGGGCAAAGTCCTGGCAAACGCCACGGCGCTTTTTCAGCACCTCTAGCAACGGCGTGCGGACGGTGGTTTCACCCTTCGCGTATTTCATCTCCCGGTACAGCTTCACCATTAGCGCATCAGCGCACTCAAGGATCGGCCGGCCCGCCGGAAAGCATTCGGCTGCGTAGTCGGTAAGCTCCTGCTTCACTCGCACGTAAGGCGATTCATGGCGAAATCGGCACGCCTGGAGATTCTCGCGCGTCGGCCACCCGCCGTGATAGGCAAGATCGGCACAGATACGTTCCCACGGCATGCTGTGCGCGGCGAATACCCTCGGCCGTGGGTGGACCTCGACCTCCATCTGTGTCGCCACCTCGAGCCTGCGATGCGGAAGCTCAAATTCGATGCGCGTTAGAGCATTGCCGAAGGCGTCGATCTCGTCACGCCGACGAAACGTTGCGGGTTCCACGCTGATCGTGTGTTCCAGGCATTGCTGGAACGGCGCCGGACGGGGGACAAGATGCAGTATGTGGTGGGCATGCAGCACATCACTGGCGTACTCGTAGGCCGTTTTGTGATGGATGCTATAGCGCATGCTCTCGCTCACGTCCACACCGACTGCGAATCACCGGTGTGCGAAAAATGGCGCATCGAGAGCCGGTCCGAGAGTTTCGCGGCGGCTACGTGCAGGGCCCTGAGTCTCGCCGCCAGCGTTTCTCGGGACGCACGCGCCTCATCGCCCTCACCCTCAAGTGTCAACAACTCGCTGTCGGTAAACTCGGGGATCGTCGCTTCCAGTCCCGGATCGCCGCTGATCTTCAGAGACGCCGCCAGCTCCGCAAGATCGCGGGCGATGGAACTGCACTGAAACGCCAGCGCAACCGGGTGATGGACATCACGCACCAACAGGTCTAGCGCCGAACCCAGTCGCGGAGCGACAAAATACCGTGAGCGATAAATGCTGATGCTATGGCAGACATCGAGAAGCCATTCGACCTGACCCTGGCGCGTCGCCGAAGCGGCGACCAGATGCTGCGCTAGCAGTCCCGCGATGAATTGCAGTCGTTCGAGACGTCGTCCGATTCGCAGCAGCCGCCAGCCTTCATCGTGCGTCATGTCCTCGGCGGCATAACCACTCAGCGCGGCCAGTGACAACGCGATTCGCTCAAGCGCTTCGCGTGGTTCCTGGCGTGAAGCGGCCGCCTCTTGAAGCTGCCTTTGCAGCCCGACGACCGCGCGCCAGTAGCGTGCCGAGAGATGACCGCGCACCTGGGAGGCGCACCAGGCGATTCGCTTGACGTCCGCTGCAATGCCATAGGGATCACGATCGTCACGCAGGCTCGCGGGCGGCTGCAAGTCCTTCGCGATGACACCGAGCGCGCGGCAGATGCGCACCGCGTGTATCCACACGCCGCGATCGACACGCACGCGCACGGTGCTGCGTAAGAGCCGCGCATTGTCGGCACATCGAACCGTGTAACGCCCCAACCAGAAGAGATTCTCGACCAGCCGCGAGGGCAACTCGTCGGGCCGCATCGACACCTGCAAACGGCGCGTTGCCGCCACCGCCGGCTCATCCTCGCCACGCGACAGTACCCAGATATCCTTGCTGCCGCCGCCGCGCTGCGTCGATACCACATCGACGGCATTCTCCGAGGCGACCCGCGCAAGTCCGCCGGGCAGAACGCGAAATCCAGTTTGAGTTGCGATGGCGTAGACGCGAATGGTGAATGCCCGGGCCGCAAAACTCGGCGTGCCGTTCGAGCGCCATACAGGCGCCTGCGATAGCGCGACATGCTCCTGTGCCACGTAGGCGTAGGGACGCGCCTGGAGCCGCCGGATAAGCGCCTCGCGATCATCTCCTTTGATGTCGCTGCCGAATACGGGTTCGAATTGCTGATTGGGATAGGTGGGCTTCACGACAAGCCGATCGAGATTCGCGAGCACGTAGTCGAGCGCCGGTTTCTCGCCGCACCACCAGGTGGCGACCGAGGGCAGCTGCAATGACTCTCCCAGCAGGCGCTCGGCGACACCGGGCAGAAAACCGAGCCAGGCCGCGGATTCGAGCACGCCAGTCCCCAGCGCATTTGTGATCACGACATTGTGTGCGCGGATCGCGCTGATGAGTCCGGGCACGCCCAAAGTCGAGGCGCCACGCAGCTCCACCGGATCGCAATAGTCATCGTCGAGCCGCCGCAGGATCGTGTGCACCCGCTTAAGGCCGCCGAGCGTCTTCAAATAGACGATCTCGTTGCGCACCGTGAGGTCGTGTCCCTCGACGAGCGGCAGACCCAGTTGCCGCGCCATATACGCGTGTTCGAAATACGTCTCGTTGAAAGGGCCGGGCGTGAGAATCACGACCAGCGGATTGGCCTCTTCGTCAGAGAGACTGCGCAGCCGTTCGCGCATCTCGCTGAAGAAATCGCGCACCCGCCGCACACCCAGATCACGAATTGTCTCGGGCAGAACCTGCTCGACGATGTCGCGATTCTCGAGCGCATACCCGGCTCCCGAAGGCGACTGAGTGCGATCCGCGAGGACCCACCAGCCGCCATTGGGCGCGCGCGCCAAGTCGGCGGCATAGATATGCAACCAGCTCGCGCCCCTGGGCACGAGGCCATGACAGGGCCAGAGGAAATTCGGGTGCCCGAACGGCAACTCCGGCGGCACCAAGCCTTCCGCGAGCAGGCGCTGCGGTCCGTACAAATCCACGAGCAAGGCATCAAGGACGCGCGCGCGCTGCACGACACCTTTCTCAATCTCGCGCCACTCGTCCTGCGAGAGCACCAGAGGCAATGGGTCGAGCGCCCACGGACGGTCTGCGCCCTGCGGATCGGTGTAGACGTTGTAGGCGACGCCGTTCTCGACGATCAGCCGTCGCGTGAGTTCAAGCGCGCGCCGCGCCGTGTCATGGGCCTTATTGGCGGTGAGTCGCTCAATGAGCGGCCGCCAATGCGCGCGCAGCGCGCCGTTCTCATCGAGAAGTTCGTCGTAGCGGCGCGGATCGGGAACGTAGGTCGCAAGAGACGCCTCGGCCCCGGAATCGGGCGTCACGGCACGTTTGTCGTTCGCAGCTTCGCTCTTCATGAGCGGCGTAGATCAAGCGTGTAGGGGAAATCCGGACTTGAGTGCGCCGGCAAAAGCGAGTACTCGCCCGGTGTGTGCCCCATGCGGAAAAAGCGCGCGAGCCTGCGGCTTTCGGATTCGAAGGCGTTCACAGGGAACGTCGAATAATTGCGCCCGCCCGGATGCATGACGTGGTACTGGCAGCCGCCGAGTGAGCGGCTCATCCAAGTATCAAAGAGATCGAAAGTAAGCGGCGAGTGGACGCCGATCGTCGGATGCAGCGCGGACGCCGGCTGCCAGGCCCGGTAGCGCACGCCGCCGACGAACTCTCCCGCCGTCCCCGTAGGTCGCATGGGAATGGGCCTGCCGTTGCACGCTAATACAAAGCGCTCCGGGGTAAGTCCCGTTGCTTTGACTTGTATGCGCTCAAGCGAGGAGTCGACGTAGCGTGTGGTAGCGCCGGCTGCTCCCTCCTCACCCATGACGTGCCAGGGTTCGAGCGCAGAACGCAGCTCAACCTCGACGCCCTGCGCGGCGAAGTCGCCGTACTTCGGGAAGCGGAATTCCATGTGCGGCGCGAACCACGCGGCACGCAGTGGGTAACCCGCCGCATCTTGTTCGGCGATGACATCGGCAAAGTCCGCTGC
>PLEC01000023.1:25363-31014 GCA_003136935.1 Gammaproteobacteria bacterium | reverse complement strand
TTCGCGACGCAGTGGTCGGACACTGACAAGGGCGTGCGGGTGTTGTATCCGGCGAGCTCACGCGCGCTGCCGACCATCGCGGCGGGACTGACGCAGTTGGGCGCGGTGGTGACTCAGGCCGAGGCCTACCGCACGGATGCGGCCGCGCTTGATGTCAATGAGTGCCGCGAGTGGATCGCGCGCGGCAGCATCGCCGCGGTGACTTTCGCCAGCCCNNGCACCACGGCGCGGGAGCTCGTCGTGCGCGGCGCAAAGTGCGCCGTGGCGGAAGTGGCGACGCTGCGTTCGCTGGCTCTTACCACCTTTCAAGTACTGCAGACGAGAACATAAATCATGGGATTCCCCAGCGAACGGCCGCGGCGCACGCGGCAATCGGATGCCTGGCGCCGCATGGTGCGCGAGACGCGCCTCGCCCCGGACATGTTCATCTATCCCCTGTTCGTGGTGCCGGGGCGCGCCGTGCGTCACGCCGTGGAGAGCATGCCCGGCATCTGCCAGTTGTCGGTGGACGAGGCGGTGAAAGAGGCGCAGGCGGTCGCGGCCGCGGGCGTGCCCGCGGTGCTGCTGTTTGCGGCGCCGACGCAAAAGGACGCCAAGGCCAGTGCGGCGACGGACCCCAAAGGGCTCGCGGCGCAGGCCATCACCGCCATCAAGGCGGCGTGTCCTGAGCTTCTCGTGTGGGCGGACGTGTGCCTGTGCGGCGCCACCGACCACGGTCACTGCGGTCACGTCACTCCAGAAGGCGTGATCGACAACGATCCTTCCATTCAGACACTCGCCGAAGTGGCGCTCAACTACGCCCACGCCGGCGCTGATGCCGTGGCACCGAGTGACATGATGGACGGCCGGGTGCAGGCGATCCGTACGCTGCTGGACGCTAAGGGATACGCGGCGACCCCCATCGTGTCCTACGCCGCCAAATACGCGTCCTCTTTCTACGGTCCGTTTCGCGAGGCCGCGGAGTCAGCGCCCGCGTTCGGCGACCGCCGCTCCTACCAGATGGATCCCGCGAACGTACGCGAAGCACTGCGCGAGGTGCTACTCGACATCGAAGAGGGAGCGGATCTCATCATGGTGAAACCGGCGGGTCCGTATCTGGATGTGATCCGCCAGGTGCGCGATGCGGTGCGCGTGCCGGTGGTGGCGTACCAGGTGTCAGGGGAATTCAGTCTCATCAAGGCGGCCGCCGCGCGCGGCTGGATCGACGAGCGTGCCGCGGTCATGGAAACCCTGACCGGGATTCATCGTGCCGGAGCGGATCTCATCATCAGCTACTTCGCGCCGCAGGTGGCTCAATGGCTGCGAGCGTGAAGACCGCTGATGATGGCGTGGCCAGGTCCGGGCAGGCAGTGAAGAGCGCCGCGGCGGGCGCATTTCTCGCGGCCTGCCGGCGCGAGCGCGTGCCGCACCGCCCGATCTGGATCATGCGGCAGGCGGGGCGTTACCTGCCGGAGTACCGGGCGCTGCGCGCCAAGGTGGACTTCGAGGCGCTGACCCGTACGCCGGATCTGGCAGCCGAAGTGACCTTGCAGCCGCTGCGGCGCTTCGAACTCGACGCCGCGATTCTCTTCAGCGACATCATGACGCCCATCCAGGGGATGGGCATCGAGCTCGCCTTTGAGCCCGGTCCCGTGGTGCGCGATCCCATCCGCACCGACGCGCAGATCGACGCGTTGCCGGCGCTCGTCCCCGAGCGCGACGTGCCGTTTGTGCTGGAGACGCTGCGCCTGGTGCGTGCGAACGTGCCGCGCGGCGCGCCGGTGATCGGCTTTGCGGGCGCGCCGTTCACCTTGCTGTGTTATCTCGTGTGCGGCCGGCCCTCCAAGGAGTTCGCACTCGCGCGCACCTTCCTGTACGCACAACCGGATGCCGCGCAGCGCCTGCTGAGGCACCTGGCGGACGCCATGGCGGCGTATCTTCTGGCGCAGGCGGCAGCCGGTGCGCAGGCGCTCATGTTGTTTGAGTCCTGGGCGGGACTGCTCGCGCCGCGCGAATTCACGCGCTTCGCGCTGCCGGCCGTGCGGCGCACGGTGGCGGCGTTGCGCCGCGCCGGCGTGCCTCTCATTTATTACGTGAACCAGGGCTCCGCGCTCATGGAGGCGGTGAGTGATCTTGACGTGGAGGTCATCGGCGTCGACTGGCGCTCCAGTTTAAAGGACGTGCGGCGCACGCTGGGTGCGGGCAAGGCCGTGCAGGGGAATCTGGATCCGGCCGCGCTCTTCGCCCCGCCCGCTGAGCTTAAGGGGCATGTCGGTGCCGTGCTCGAGGCGGCGGGCTCCGCACCCGGACACATATTCAATCTCGGGCACGGCATCTGGCCCGAGACCGACCCGGACGCGGTCGCGCGCCTGGTGGACTACGTGCATGAGCGGCCCTGAGGCGCGTCCCGGGGAGGAGGGCTTCGCCGGCACCGCGACGGCGCACTTCCGGGATCTGCAGACGCGCCTGTGCGCGACGTTTGAGTCCTTTGAACCCCAGAGCCGCTTTGAAGCGCGCAGCTGGACGAAGCCGCAGGGTCACCGCCTGCAGGGAGGCGGGGAATCACGCCTCATGCGCGGGGATGTGTTCGAGAAGGTGGGCGTCAATGTCAGCCATGTCTGGGGCGTACTGCCGGTCGAGGCCCGCGGCCAGGTGGCGGGCGCGGAGGCGTCCGCGGGGCGCTTCGTCGCCTGCGGCATTTCTCTCGTCGCCCATATGACGAATCCGTACGTGCCGGCCGTGCATATGAACTTAAGGTATCTGTCCACCAGCCGTGCCTGGTTCGGCGGGGGCTCGGATCTCACGCCGACGTTCCCGATTCATGAGGACACCGAGGCGTTCCACGCGGCGCTGCGTCGTGCCTGCGAGGCGTACCGGCCTGGGGCCTACCAGGAATACAAGGAGTGGTGTGACCGGTATTTCTACCTGCCGCACCGGCAGGAGCCACGCGGGGTCGGGGGGATTTTCTTCGATGACCTGGCGAGCGGGAATGCTAGTGCGGACTTTGCGTTCGTGCGTGCCGTCGGGGATGCGGTACTTGAGGTGTTTCCGCAGATTGTCGCGCGGCGCAAAGACACCCCGTACGACGGGCCGGCGCGCGAGGCACTGCTCGTGAAGCGCGGACGCTACGTGGAATTCAACCTGGTGTACGACCGCGGTACCCGCTTCGGCTTCAGCACCGATGCGGACCCGGAGGCTTACTTGATGAGCCTGCCGCCGCTCGTGAGGTGGTGATCGCGCGCGGCCGGCATCGCGGCCGGCATCGCGGCCGGCCGGTACTTCAGCCAGCTGATGGGGGTCGACCAGAACAGCTGTTCCACCTGTAAGGTGGCCGCCCGCCAGTGCCTGCCCAGCACCGCCGCCGGGTTTTCCACGGTGAGGCTCTCCAGGGCGTGTGCCCCGGGCTGCCAGATACGCTGCAATGCACGATACGGGTTCATAAAGAGCAGCATAACTGCTGAGGAGCTCCGGAAAAACCTGTTGCAGATCAGCGACGTTAGTACTTTCACTCCCCAGGCTTAAACGCGCGGCGCCTCCCCGCTCTCCAAGGGACAGATGACACAGGCTCAAGCACAGCACACACAGATCGACTGGGAGGCGGGGCTGGTATTGCGTGCCAGCGGCGGGGATGCCCGCGCCTTCGAGCGGATCTACCGCGAGTACTCGGGACGCGTTTATGGCCTGTGCCTGCGGATGACCCGGGACGCGCACATCGCCGAGGACTGCACGCAGGAGACCTTTATCAATGCCTGGAAGGCGCTTGCCGGCTTTGAGACACGCAGTTCGCTGGCGACCTGGCTGCATCGGATCGCGGTGAATGTGAGTCTCGCGAAGCGCCGCAAGGTCTCGCGGGAGGAACCCCTGCCCGAGGACGACGAGGGCACGGGCGCGGATTGGACCCTGGAGACGCCGGTGGAAGTACGGGAAATCGAAGCTGCCATTGACGCGTTGCCGGACGGCGCGCGCGATGCGCTCGTGCTGCACGCCCTCTACGGTTATTCGCATGACGAGGCGGCGCAGATGCTCGGACTCGCCGAAGGCACCTGCAAGGCGCAACTACATCGGGCGCGGCGCCTGCTGCGCGACAGACTGGGTATGGAAGTGGGGACCGCATGAAGATCAAGTCGCTTCAGGATCTGCCACAGGACATCGCGCCTGCGCGTGACCTGTGGCCACAGATCGCCGCGCAGATTTCCCCGTCAGGGCATCCCGCGCAGCTTGTCGGCACGACGCAGGCGGCCCCCGCGGGCGCGCGCACGGCGCGGCTGCGCTGGCTGGCCGCCGCGGCGGCGGTGCTGGCGTGTCTTGCGGTGGGAATGTGGATCGACCGCAGTCTCCTGCCACTGCGCACCACGAATGAGAGCCGCGCGTTGTCAGCCGGCACAGCCACACCCGGTGCTCCCGCAAGCCTGGACGTGGCCTACGTGTCCGACCCGCGTTACCAGCGCCAGCACGCCGCTCTCTTGAGTTCGCTGCAGGCGCAGCTGAATGCGCTGCCGCCGGTGACACGCACCAAGGTACTCGCGAGCCTCGCCACCATCGGCAAGGCCAAACAGGATTTGCAGGACGCGCTCGGCAAGGACCCGGGCAACGCGTTACTGCAGGAATTACTCGTCAACACTTACCAGGATGAAATGCGCGTCCTCACGGATGTGCACAGTGCCAGCCACGCTGGCGAGGGGATCTGAACATGCGTACCTTTTTCACGGCCGTCGTGTGGCTCGCGCTCGGCATGAGCGCCGCGGGCACGGCCTCGGCCGACGACAGGATTTTCGATAAGGAGGTGGCCGCGGACCCCAAGGGCGTCGTGGACATCTCCAACGTGGCCGGCTCCATTGAAGTGACCGGTTGGGATCGCAATACCGTCAGCGTGCACGGCGTGCTCGGCGATGGCGTCGAGCGTGTGGACGTGGAGACTCAGCCGGGACACATCACCATCAAGGTCGTGCTGCCGAACTCCCGCCACCACGACGATGGCGAGGCGAAGCTCAAAGTGCAGATCCCGCAGGGCAGCGAGCTGGACGTTTCGGCGGTGAGCGCCGATGTTACGGCGAGGAAGGTGGCGGGTGTTCAGCGCCTGCAGAGCGTCAGCGGGGAGGTGAGCGCGGAGCTCGCGGGGGCGGACGCGGACATCAAGAACGTCAGCGGCGACATCACGCTGCATGGCCACGGCCAGACTGCGGCCACCCACGTCACGACGGTGAGCGGGGATGTGCGGATCGAACACATCGCGGGCGATCTGGATGTCAACACGGTAAGCGGCGAAGTTAAGGGCACCGTCGACGGTGGGCACGCGCTGCGCGTACGCAGCACCTCGGGAGATGTGACCTTTGCAGGCAAGCTCACGCGTGGCGTGACAGTCGATGTGGAGTCCGTGAGCGGGGAGATCACGCTCAAGGCGAGCACCGAGGGCGGCTACGTCTACGAGCTCACGAGCTTCTCGGGCGACATCAACAACTGCTTCGGCACGACGGCGGAGCGCACCAGTCCGCATGGACCCGGCAGTTCCCTGCGCGGTACACGTGGCGATGGCAGCGGACGGGTGCACATGCGCAGCATGAGCGGCGATCTCACGCTCTGCGACCAGTGATCTGATCCAGGTGATCTGGCAGGCGCTGACCTGCAGGCGTTGGCACCCGGTAGAATGCACCGGGTGCACCCCGCCGAATCTG
>PLEC01000023.1:16050-25322 GCA_003136935.1 Gammaproteobacteria bacterium | reverse complement strand
GCGAGCGTGGATGAAGTGCTGCACCTGTGGTCGGGGCTCGGGTACTACGCGCGGGCGCGCCACCTGCACCGCGCCGCGCGCCTCATCCGCGATGACTTCGCGGGGAAGTTTCCGAGGAGCTTCGCCGCGGTCGCCGCGCTTCCCGGCATCGGTCGCTCCACCGCGGGCGCGATTCTCGCCTTGAGCCACGGAGAGCGCTTCCCGATCCTCGATGGCAACGTGCGACGCGTGTTGTCGCGTTACTTCGGAGTGGCGACGCCTGCGGGCGAACGCGCGACGCTCGAGCGACTGTGGGCGCTCTCGGAGGTCTGCACACCGCACACGCAGCTCGCCGGCTACACGCAGGCAATCATGGATCTGGGCGCGACCGTGTGCGTGCGACGCGCGCCGCTGTGCGGGGAGTGTCCGTTGTCGGGCGGCTGTGTCGCAAAAATAAGCCAGCGCCAGCACGAGCTGCCGGCGAGCCGCAAGACCCGTGCGCGGCCGACGCGGCGCGCCGTCATGGTCGTAGCCATGAGCGCTGCGGGCAGCGTGCTGCTCGAGCGCCGGCCGGAGAGCGGTATCTGGGGAGGGCTGTGGTCCTTGCCACAGTTCGACAGCGATGATGCCGCCCGCGCCTACATCAGCCACTCGCTGCGACAGGCGTCGCAGCCGGCGCACAGCGAGCCACGCTCGCTTGACCCCGTCAAGCATGCGTTCACGCATTTCAACCTCGTCATCCGGCCGCTGCTGGTGCGCTGCGCGGACGAGCCCTCGGTGATGGAGGAGGGGTCGACCCTCTGGTATAACCTCAAGCTGCCGGCGCGGGTTGGTTTGCCTGCGCCGATCCGAAGTCTTCTGCAACGTGTGGCGGATGAAGCGTAAATGTCACGCATGGTTCAATGTGTATTATTGAAGCGCGAGGCTCCGGGACTTGACCGTGCGCCGTACCCGGGCGAGCTCGGCCGGCGGATCTACGAGGGAGTTTCGAAAGAAGCCTGGGCGAACTGGCTGAAGCACCAGACGATGCTCATCAACGAGTACCGTCTCACCCCGATCGAGCCAAAAAACCGCAAGTTCCTCGAGGCGGAGATGGAGAAGTTCTTCTTCGGCGCCGGATCGCAGGCGCCGCAGGGTTATCAGCCGCCCTCGGCGTAGTCGCTACACCGCACATGTCACCGAATCGGGCATTGAGATTTCTTGCCGTCGGACTTGCAGTGATCTCAGCGGCAGCATGCGACTTTTCCGAGAGCCGTGACGACGGTGAAGCATTCGCCGAACGCTATTTTACAGCGATGAAGAGTGATGACGTCGCGGGTGCACTCGCGTTTTACTCACCCAAATTCTTTGACGGCACCCCCCGGGATCAGTGGCTGGCGAGGTTGCGAAATCTGCGCGAACGCTGTGGCACGCCGACGTCCCACGCACTGAAGAACTGGATGGTGACTGATCAGGTCGGCCCGGCGAGCGGCTCGACGACGACCCTGACATATGACGTCAAATACGCGTCATGCCATTTGACCGAGACCCTGGTCGTCTCCAAGCCAGAGGGCGGCGAAGACAAAATCATTCGTCACATCCTGAAGCTCGAAGGAACCATGCCGGATAAAGCCGGCTCCGCAGGGACGAGCGTCTGAGGATCGTTTGTCGCGCGCCAGCCCGGCGCGTCGCACCCTACAGGTGAATCAGCCCGCGCTTGTGCGCGACCGCCACCGCTTCGGTACGGCTGATCGCATCGAGCTTGGTGAGGATCGCCTTGACGTGCGTCTTCGCCGTGCCCTCGGTGATGGAAAGCCGGCGTGCGATGTCCTTGTTGCTGCGTCCCTGGGCGACGAGCTGCAGCACGTCGAATTCGCGCTGCGTGAGACTCGGCTTCGTCATGCGCTGCAGCGCCTTGGCGGCCACGGTAGATGAGGTGTAGGGGCGGTCCTCACTCACCGCGCGGATGGCGGAGAGGATTTCGGTTCGCGGCGCGTCCTTGAGGAGATAGCCCTTCGCGCCCTGCGACAGACACTGAAAGATGTCCTCATCGCCGTCGTAAGTCGTCATGACGAGGATGCGCGCCTTGGGGTTCTTCGCCAGCACGTACTGCACCACCGCGACGCCGTCGCGCTTGGGCATGCGCAGGTCGAGCACCAGCACATCGGGCCGATGCTGCTCGAAGAGCGCAATCGCTTCGTCACCATCACCGGCTTCGGCCACCACTTCCATGTCGGCCTGCTGGTTGATCATGGCGGCAAGACCATCACGCACCACGGGATGGTCATCGGCGAGCACCACGCGAATGCCGCTCTTCATGTCCTTCATAACCGCCGACACTAGGAAGCCTGCTTCAGCAGCCGCACGCTGATGCGGGTACCCGCACCCGGCTGACTGTCGATCTGCCACTCTCCGCCGATGGCGCCGGCACGCTGGCGCATGCTGGAGAGGCCAAAGCCCTCGCGCGCGTATAGCTCCGGCCGCTGCTGCATGCCCACGCCGTCATCCGCCACCGCCAGCACCCAGTATTCGGCCTCATCGGCCATGCTGATGTTCACCGTGTGCGGCTGCGCGTGGCGCACCGCATTGCTGACCGCCTCCTGGGCGATGCGCAACAGTTCATGTTCGTGTTCGGGACGCAGCCCCGTCGTGATCCCGCCGCCGTCGAAGGTGCAGGTCACCCCGCCCGGCACGGTCGAGCGGTCCGCGAGCTGGCGCAGTGCGAGTTCCAGTCCCGCACGGCGCGTCTGGTCAAGCCGAAAGCCCATCACCGAGCGGCGCGCCTCGGCAAGACCGTCGCGCGCGAGAGCCCGGATGCGCGAGTGGGTGAGGGCCAGTTCCGAACCGCGCTTCTTGCAGGAAGGGAACTCCTCCACGGCGCCAAGCTGCATGAGAATCCCGGTGAAGGCCTGCGCCAAGCCGTCGTGGATCTCCTGCCCGATGCGGGTGCGCTCCGTGAGCACCGCGGCTTCCTTCGCCGAATACGCCAGGCGCGTGAGTTGCACTGCGAGCGTCGCCTGGTGCGCAAGCGCCACCAGAAGACCGCTGTTCGTCACGTCCCGCGCTTCGCGCTCGAAGCTTAAGATCATGAAGCCGACGTTGCGCGCGCCAAAAACCAGCGGGTACACCACCGAGCCCAGCGCGCCCTCGCTGCGGTGAAACGCGAGCACACCGGGCCACATCTCCTCGGCTTCCGCCTTCGCCACCTCGACATACAAGGGCTCCCGCAGGCTCGCGAATCTTGTGCTCACCACCGAGCCGGCCACCGGCACGCTGGTGGGGAAGGAGGGCTGCGCCAGTTTCCCCTGGCGTGCGTGCGCGATGATGCGCCACTCCTGCACGGAGTCTTTCAGCACGACGACCGCGCCGGAGACCGCGTCGAACTGGCGCGTCGCTTCCAGGAGGATGTGCCCCATGAAACTGTGCAGATCGGTCTCACCGGCGAGGCGCTCAAGATTGCCGCGGATCACCGCGTTCGCCTTGGCGAGCTCGGCGACGCGCTCTTCAGCCGCGTGCTCGCGCTCGCGCCGCACGTCATCGAGCAAGCGCTCGCGGTGCAGGGCCGCGCCGATGACCCCGGCCGCGTTCTCAAGCGCCGCAAGTTCGGAAGACTCGATGGCGCGATGGTGGCGCGTGTTGTCGAAGCCCATCACGCCCATGAAGTCCCCGCCGACGAAGATCGGCACGATCGCCTTGGTCTTGGTATCGATGCCCTCAATGGCCGAGCAGCTGTTGTCGGAGCAGATGGCGCCCTTGGCGAAACTCACGCCGCGCCCGGCCCGCAGTTCCGTCAACATGCTCACGAAGCGCGGCTCGTTGCACGACCATGCGGTCGCATCCTGCAGGCGCGCCGCGACGCCATCGGCCGTCCACTCGTTGACCGTCACCAGGAGCGGCTCACCGTTAGCACCGACGCGCGTCTCCATGACATTCACACGATCCACGTGCGCGGCCTCGCCGATCAGCCCGAGCACCCCCGGAATGGCGGCGCGCACGTCGGCGGCTTCCAGCAGCATGCGGCTCGCTTTCGCGGAAGCCGTGAGCAGGCGCTCGCGCGCCTGCAATGACTCATTGATTCGCGTCAGCTCCTCCGCGCAGAGGGCCTGGCCTTCTTGCAAGGGAGCGAGGTTGGCATTCATTGGGGGAGGTACTCGCGCGAGCCCATAAGAGAATGGTGTAAGCGCGCAGTGTAACGCCGGGCGGGGCCGCGGCAGCGGTGCCGGGGCTGAAACGCTCTACAGGCAGGCACGGGAGTCACTCTTTAGGGAGAGCGGGTAAAGCCGGAGCGACGCGATCGCCGACCCGGCGGCACCCCAGTATGGAGCCTAAGAATCAAAGACTTAGATTGGCGGCCCCAATCTTATGTCACACATGAGCTGTCGCAGGCGTCGCACCCGCAATCAGCGGCGCCACACGCCTTCGGGCACGCGACAGTGCGGTGGTGGTCAGCGCGACCAGGGTCCACAGATCCAGTACGCCCCCGCCGCCCCCACCTCCGCCTCCACCACCGCTCTGGGTCAGGGCCGCAAGATCCTGCGCGGTCACGCTGAACTTGCAGTTCATGTTCATGCTGGTCGTGAATACGCCCGAGGCGTCAAAGCACGCCTGGTACCACATCGCGAGCGGCGAGGGGGCGTCGTAGGCATCTGCGAGCGTCGTGTAATCGATGTTCCAGCCTTCGGCCGCCAGTTCCGAGTACTCCCTTATCGTGTCGACATCGATGGTCCCCGAGAGCCCCGACGCCTGGACATTGAAGTGCACCGTATCCATCGCGGACAGGTTCACGAGATTCGGATCAAGAAACACCACCTGCCTGGTCGTCTGAGTTCCGAAAAAGCCCTCCTGGAAGCCGATGTCACCGTCCGGGTTGTAGACCTGCGAAGTCGCATCCATCAGCGGAAAGTACTGCGGCCCGCCTGTGAGGCTGTAGACCATCACGTGATCATGCGAGCCAAACTGAATCCACGGCGTCAATCCCGCGGCAGTGGAGGCAGAGATGATCGTGTTGGGTTCGCGCGCATCGTTGTTGCGGGGAGCGGCCGTGAAGTCCGCATTGCTCTGGATGCCTGGATGCCCGTAACCGGGTACCACGTAATCGGAATCCAGATCAAAGAGGTCAAGCAGGAAGAGCGCCGTGCCGTACGTATAGGCAAGCGAGGTGCCTTCGTCGCCGATCTTGTAGTACTGCGATTGCATGAGACCGAGGATGTGATTCAACTCATGGTTGAAGACCCCGACGAGATCGGTGCCGGGATTGGCTCCGTTGGGAAACTGGCATTGCGTCGGGTCGGAACAGGATCCCTGCGGCAGGGCGAGATTGAGTGAATTTTGAAAAAACGCCTTCGGCAGCTGCGTCGCCACGACCGCAGGGTCCGTGGGATCGTAGATCCAGGTGGGCGCAGGGCTGGTGTTGGGCGGGATGACCGTCAGATCCGGGATGACCAGAGCGCCGTCGGTTCCCGAGAGCGTGACGTTCATGTTGTTTTGCGGCGAGTTGATGTCGTCGATGGTGTGACCGTTCACCTGGAAGGTCGGCGTAAAGCCGAGCATTTTCATGGCCGCTGGTGCCGCGCACAGCGTGAAGGGCTGGGAGGCGGGAGTCACCGGGTAGTAACTGGCGGGACCCACGAGGAAATTACTGACCAGGTCGGTCGAGAAATTGCTGCTGCCCTGCCAGGCGTAGAAATCCGCCGGCCCCGCCGGCCATTCGACAGTGATCTGCGACTGCGTGGGCAGGTAGTTGATCAGATCCAGCGGCGTCAAGTTGGCGGCGTTCTTGGTCTGCAGTGCGGCTAGGACTTCCGTGTAGGTTTCGGGGAGATTCTGATAGCTGAAGCTGCCATCCGGGTTCTGGATGATGGTTGGCGCCTGCGTGCTGTAGGGCGGCAGCAAGGCATCGGCGCCGCACACCGGGTTCCAGTACTCGTTGCCCAGGAAGAAGAGGTTGTTGTTACCGGCGGAATTGAGGTAAGCCACTTTATATGCCTCAACGGTCACCGTGACATTGTCCGTGACGTAAGAGGCGAGCTTCTGGGCCGCGGCGAGGAAGGCCTGTTGCTCCTGCGCGTTCAGCGGCATGGTCATCATCGTGTAGCCGGGGGCGTTGAAGCCGAGTCCCGCCGGTACCGTCGCGCAGTAGCTGACGGAGGTGTAGCCGGCCGGCAGCAGCGCCGGGTTGTAGAAGGCCGGGCAGGTGGCGGCGCCGTTCGGGCAGGCCGCGCCGTCCGGGGGCACGATATTGGGACAGGGCCCGCTGGTGAAGTGCGGGTCACCGAGCGCGTTCGGAATAATGTTCAGGGCGAATGCCGGGGTCATGACACATAGGAGATAAACGAACGAGAAAACTCCCCGACCGTAGAATCTCTTCATGATGTTTTTTCAATTGGGCGAGGGGTTGCACCTCGCGTCCCTGAAGCGCGCGATCCCGTTAGTGTTGTTTCTTCGTACCGAGTGAGGCTCTTTCGAGCCATTTCTGGAGGCTGACCCTAACTCTGCACCCAGAGCCGCGCAATGACGACTCATAAACGGGCGCGTACGCAACCGCATCCCACTGCAAGGAGCCTAGGAATCAAAGACTTAGATTGGCGATTGCTTGACGATGCACGCGGAGGCCGGTCTAATACGCGCCCTTCCGTTGCGGCGGCCAGGTAGCTCAGTTGGNNGGTCTTGGTGCGTCCGGATCGCGCCGGCGCTGTTGTCCGCTGTACTCCTGGCGTCACCGGTGCTCGCGGCGCCGAGCGACGCGCAGCGCATCGAGCGGATTCTCGAGCAGACACCGCTCATCGACGGTCACAACGATCTGCCGTGGGAGATCCGCGCCCGCTTCGGCGGCGACCTGACGAAGATCGACCTCAGTCAGTCGACGCTGGCGCTGCCGGCACCCGCGGGCAGCCCGCCCCTGATGACGGACATTCCGCGCCTGCGTGCCGGACACGTCGGCGCGCAATTCTGGTCGGTGTGGATCCCGGCGGACACGCAGGGGCCGGCGGCGGTGCAGATGACCATCGAGCAGATCGACCTCGTGAAACAGATGTGCGCGCGCTACCCGCACGACCTGGCCATGGCGTACACGGCGGCGGATATCGTGCGGCTGCACAAGGCCGGCAAGATCGCCTCGCTGATCGGCGTCGAGGGGGGACACCAGATCAACAACTCCCTCGCCGTGCTGCGTGCCTACTACGATCTCGGTGCGCGCTACATGACGCTGACACACGCGACCAACACCGCGTGGGCGGATTCGGCGACCGACAACCCCGTGCATCACGGACTCACGCCCTTCGGCAAGGAGGTGGTGCGCGAGATGAACCGCCTCGGCATGCTGGTCGACCTCGCGCACGTGTCGCCCGACACCATGCGTGCGGCGCTCGCGGTGAGCGAGGCGCCGCTGATCTTCTCGCATTCCTCCGCCCGCGCGCTGGTGGACACGCCGCGTGACGTGCCCGACGACGTGCTGCGGCTGATCGCCGCCAACGGCGGCATTGTCATGGTCAACTTCTACCCGGGCTACGTGTCCGAGGCGCGCCGTCGCTGGGAGGCCGACCGCTCGGCGGAGCAGGCGCGCTACGACAGCCCGCCCTTCGGCGGGCTCTACATCGGCCAGCCCGAGCGCGCCAAGGCGGCGCTCGCGGAATGGGAGCGTGCGCACCCCATGCCCGAGGTGACGATCAGCGACGTGGCGGATCACATCGAGCACGTGCGCGCCGTCGCGGGCGTCGATCACGTCGGCCTGGGCTCGGACTTCGACGGCATCCCCGAAGCGCCCACCGGGCTCGATGGTGCCGACAAGTACCCGGCGCTCCTTCAGGAGCTCGCGCGCCGCGGCTGGAGCGACGCGGATCTCGCCAAGGTCGCAGGCGGCAACCTCTTGCACGTCCTCGCCAGGGCGGAAGAGGTGAGTGCACGGCTGCGCGCGACGCGCCTGCCCTCCACCGCGACGCTCGCGCAACTCGACGGGCCGGAGACGGCGACGACGCACTGAGAGGCACGTCCCGGGGGCAGCCGCTTCAGCCCCGTCGGCCCTTGCGCGTGGGTGCGGGCGGCGCGTGCTCCTCGCGCAGCCGCCCCGCAGTGGCCGCGATCAGCTGCGTCTCCGGTGCCGAGCACAGCGAGAGCACGCGGCACGGGCCCTCGCTCGCAGCGATGTACGCGTGGCCCATACCGCTGTCGAAGTAGATCGAATCACCGGTTTTGAGTCGCACGGGGGCGTAAAGGCTCGTATGGAGGTCCACTTCGCCCTCGAGCACGTATGCGTATTCCTCACCGGGGTGGCGGATCAGCTCGCCGAACTCCTCGAGGCTGCGGGCATGCAACTCGGCCACGATCGGAATGATGCTCTTGTTGAGCAGCTCCCAGGCCGGGTAGAGATGGGAGTAGTTCTTCGTCTCGATCGCCTTGCCCTCACCGACGCGCGCGATGCTCCGGCGGCCGCTCGCTTCGATCTGGTTATCCGCCCCGTTGCCGCCGCTGAACAGCGCGGAGATGTCGACCCGCAGTCCGGCGCTGATGCGCGCGAGCTTGTCGAACGTGAGGGACATCTTGTCGTTCTCGATCTTCGACAGGGTGGAGGTAGGCAGACCCGTGAGCCGACTGACCTCCGCGAGCGTCCACCCGTGCTGGCGGCGCAGGGCCTTTAGCGCGGCGCCGGGCTTGGCGACTGAACGGGCCGGCAGGGACTGATCCGTTATCGCTGCACCCGGGGTCGATCTCGATTTCGATTTCGAAGTCATCTTCGCAATCCTACCTTCGCTGAGCCCTGCCGAAAAAGAGAGTTTGCCAATTCAGAAAAAATGTTGTCATATCAGAAAGGCATTTGCTATCCAGAAAGAGAGGGGGACTCCTGTGTACAGGTCGCCGCGTGTCTCATCGGTCACTTCTTTCATTCTAGCGTCCGCTGCTGTCGCCGCCGCACCCGGCGTGCAGGCTCAGGAGTCGACCCGGAGTCAGCCCTCGGCGGGCACCCTGCAGGAGGTCGTCGTCACCGCGCAGAAGCGGGAAGAGAAACTGCACGATGTACCGATGGGGGTGACCGCAATCACCGCGGAGGAGCTGCAGAAGCAGCAGCTCGTCAGCCTCGCGGACCTGCAATCCAAAGTGCCAGGCTTATCGCTGACGGACGTTCAACCCGGCATAACACGGCTTACTCTGCGGGGTCAGAACGTCGGCGGGGTCGGCTCGACGGTGACCACCTATATCGACGATACGCCCTTCGGCTCGAGCAACGCGCTCGCCAACGGCTTTGGCTTCACCGGTGATTTCGACACCTGGGACCTGCAGCGTGTGGAGGTGCTGCGCGGGCCCCAGGGGACCTTGTACGG
>PLEC01000023.1:0-15978 GCA_003136935.1 Gammaproteobacteria bacterium | reverse complement strand
GGCTATCGCGCCGACGTGCGTGCGGCGCTGCTGGTCAACTTTACCGACAACCTTTCGATACGACTGAACGCCTTCGGGCAGGACCTGCACACGGACGGGTCGCCCTACACCGATGTGGTCGGCGCAGGCGATTTCCCGCTCACGCCGCCGGCCAATCAGCTCGAGCCGCAGAACGGCAACTATAACCAGCAACGCTTCATCAATGAGCCGAGCAGCTTCGATTACCGCGTCTACAGCGGCACGCTCAACTGGAATGTCGGCTTTGGGACCTTCACCTCGATCACGAGCTACGGGACGACAGAGGAGAACGGGGTCTCTGACGTGACTTCGACCGCGCTCGCGCCAGGTGTGCCCGCAGCAGGCACGTATGGGGATGTCGCGACGAGCATCCTGCCACTCATTCCGCCCCCGCCCCCTGCCGGGGCAAGCAACGTCGCTGGCCTCGCCGAGACCGAGGCGATCAACATCAAGAAGTGGACCCAGGAGTTTCGTCTGGCCTCCTCGGCCGGGCAGACTCTCGAGTGGCAGGTCGGTGCGTTCTACACGCGCGAGTCCTCGACCCTCGTCCAGACGCTGCCGACCTTCTACATCCCGAGCCAGGTGTACACTCCTCTGCCTTCGCTCGAGAACGCTTCCCTCGACGCCCTGTACCGCGAGTGGGCCGGCTTTGCCCAGCTCACTTACCACTTCAGCCCGCAGTTTGATCTTGGCTTCGGCGGCCGCTGGTCCGAGAACAAGCAGTCCGCCAGCGAGTCCACCAGCGGCCTGCTGCTGGCGAGCCCCCCGAATCCTGCGACGATCACTTCCGGCGACTCGACCGACTCCGACGTCACCTACTCGATTGCGCCACGCTGGCACGTGAGCAGCGACACTATGGTGTACGGGCGGATCGCGAGCGGCTATCGGCCGGGCGGCCCGAACGACCTGCCTCCGGTTGTGCCACCAGGCGTTGAGAGAGCGTACCAGCCCGATAAGACGACCAACTACGAGGTCGGCGTACGCACCGACCTCCTCGACAAGCGTCTGTCCGTCGATGTCGCCGCGTTCCTCGTCGACTGGACGAAGATTCAGTTGTTCGAATTCGTCCAGATAGCGGGGCAACCAGGGTTCGGCATCAACGCCAACGGCGGCACCGCGCGCAGCAAGGGCCTCGAGTGGACGCTGGCAGCGACGCCGCTGAGCGGCCTGACTTTCACGCTCGCGGGTGCGTACGTCGACGCCTACCTGACTTCGGCGGCGCCCGCTGCCGGCGGCAACGATGGCGATCGATTGTCGTACGCGCCGAAATGGAGCACGTCGCTGGACGGGGCCTACACGTGGCGTGCGTTTAATGACTACGATGCGTTCGCCGGGGCAACCTGGAGCTATATCGGGTCGCGCTTCAACGATTTCTCCGCCACTGAGATTGCAACCGGGTTCGCACCGAATCCGCGCGCCGCGCTGCCGAGCTACAACACGGTCAACCTGCGCGCCGGGCTCGAGAACGGTCGCTGGACGTTCGAGTTGTACTGCAAGAACGTGGGCGATACCCGCGGCATCACCTACTACACCAACTCGGGTACCCCGAACTTCGGGGGCGTGATTGGCTACGTTCAGCCGCGCACGCTCGGCGGGACGGTGACTGCCCGGTTCTGACGGCATCAGAAGTGGCCGCCGTCAGGGAATGGGCTCATGAGCTCAACGCGACTGGTTTACCTGCTCGGCGCCGCACACCTTGAGAGACGTGCCATGGTGAAGCCGCAATGAATGCAGCGCGTGCCGCTGGCGGTGCCGCGCCCTCGAGCGCCCTGGAACTGCCGTACCCATATCTGCTGTTCCTCGGTGACACGACCGAGCCGGCGTACGCCAAGACCGCCTTCGGGCTGCGCGACTGGGTGCCCGAGCGGTGCATCGGCGAGTGGGCCTGCGAAGGGGCGACGGTCACCACGGGCCTGCCACGGTTGGCGCCCCCCGAGGCCTACGCCAAGGGAGCACGTGGACTGGTCATCGGCGTTGCCAATGCGGGCGGGGTGCTCGGAGCGAGCTGGGTGCCGCTGCTGGTCGAGGCGCTCGAGGCCGGGTTGGATCTCGTCAGCGGCTTGCACGCCAAGCTGCGCGACGTCCCGGAGCTTAGGGCCGCCGCGGCCCGCACCGGCCGCCGACTCGTCGACGTACGCACACCGCCCCCCAACATCCCGGTTGCGTCCGGCCGCAAGCGCACCGGCAAGCGCTTGCTCACGGTCGGAACCGATTGCGCGCTGGGGAAGAAGTACACCGCGCTGGCTCTGGCACGGGCCTTCGCCGCACGCGCGGTGCCGGTCGATTTCCGGGCGACCGGGCAGACCGGGATCCTGATCGCAGGCGGCGGCATAGCGCTGGATGCGGTGGTGGCGGATTTCGAGGCGGGCGCGGCCGAGATGCTCAGCCCCGAGGCCGCACCGGACCACTGGGACGTGATCGAGGGACAGGGATCGCTGTTTCATCCGGCGTACGCCGGTGTGTCGCTCGGACTGCTGCACGGCAGCCAGCCGGATGTGTTCGTCGTCTGTCACGATCCGGCGCGCGAGCGCGTGGTTGGCTATCCCGACTATCCGCTGCCCGACATCCCCGAGACGATCGAGCTCACCGTGCAGCTCGGCAAGCGCACCAACCCCGCGATCCGCTGCGCCGGGGTATGTCTCAATACTTCGCGCCTCGAGCCCGGCGAGGCGCGCGCGTTGCTCGCGCGCGAGAGGGGCCGGCTGCGGCTCCCGGTGGCGGATCCGATACGCGCGGGCGCGGAATTCGAGCGGCTCGTCGACTCATGTCTGGCTTAGAACGGAAGGATGCGATCGTGAACACCTACCTCAAGTGCGCTCTTCTGCAGGCGGCAGCCGCCGCTGTCGTGCTCATCCTCGCGATCGGGCCGGCCGGGGCGCAGCCGGGCGCACCCGCCGCACACGAACTCACGGCGGACGACGCCAACGCGTGGCTCGACGGCTACCTGCCTTACGCGCTCAAGACCGGCGACATCGCGGGCGCGGTCGTCGCCATCGTCAAGGACGGCGCCGTGCTCACCGGGCGCGGCTACGGGTTCTCCGACGTCGAGAAGCGCACGCCGGTCGATCCGAAACTCACGCTGTTTCGCCCCGGCTCAGTGTCCAAGCTCCTCACCTGGACTGCGGTCATGCAGCAGGTCGAGCAGGGCAAGATCGATCTGGACGCCGACATCAACCGCTACCTCGACTTCAAGGTCCCGGGGTTCGGCGGCAAGCCGATCACGATGCGCAACCTGATGCAGCACACGGCCGGCTTCGAGGAGCACGCCAAGGGCATCATCTCCGCCAGCAACGACCTGCCGACGTTCGAAGCGCTGCTCAAGCAGTCGGTGCCGGGGCGCGTCTTCGCGCCCGGCTCGACGCCGGCTTATTCCAACTATGGCTGCGCGCTCGCGGGCTACATCGTCGAGCGCGTTTCGGGTGAGCCGTTCGATGCCTACATCGAGCACCACATCCTCGAGCCGCTCGACATGCACCATTCGACCTTCCGGCAGCCGCTGCCGCAGGCGCTCGCGCCGCTCATGTCCAAGGGCTACCGCACGGCTTCCGACGATCCCCAGCCGTTCGAGTTCGTGGGTCCGGCGCCTGCAGGGGCGCTCTCGGCCACGGCCGAGGACATGGCGCACTTCATGATCGCCCATCTCCAGGACGGGGAGTATCGAGGCCAGCGGATCCTGTCGGCCGCGACCGCCGAGATAATGCACAACAGTCCGCTCAGCGTGCTGCCGCCGCTCGACCGGATGGAGCTCGGCTTCTTCGAAACCAACATCAACGGGCGCGAGGTGATCGGGCATCTGGGCGACACGGACTGGTTCCATACGTCGCTGCATCTGTTCATGAAGGAGAACGTCGGCCTCTACATGTCCTTCAACAGCCTCGGCAAGGAGGGCGCGGCGGGGACGCTGCGTAATGTGCTGTTCCAGGACTTTGCCGACCGCTACTTCCCCGCCGCCGTGCCGCATCCCGTGACCGCGCAGGTCGGCGCGGACGTGCAGAAGGCGCACGCGGCGCTCATGGGCGGCGCATGGGTCAATTCGCGCGGCGCGCAGTCGACCTTCCTCACAGCGCTAGGCCTCGTTGGCCAGGAGAAGGTCGGGGTCAACAAGAAGGGTGAGCTGCAGTTGCCGTTCCCCGGGCCGAACGGCAAGCCGCGGCACTGGGTCGAGATCGCACCCTTCCTCTGGCAGGACGTCGAGGGACACGACCGCGCCGTCGCGCGGGTGCTCAACGGCAGACCGGTGCTCTTTAGCTTCGATGAGCTCTCGCCCTTCATGGTGTTCTACCGCGCCCCCTGGTACGCGAGCAGCACCTGGAATATGCCGCTGCTTGCGGCGAGCTTCGCGGCGCTGCTGCTGACGGTGCTGCTGTGGCCGGTCGTAGCCGTCGTGCGCCGGCGCTACCGGGCGCCGCTCACGCTCGATCCGAGCTCGCTGCGTGCCTATCACTGGAGCCGCATCGCGGCCATCGCGATCGTCGCGGCGATCGTACTCTGGGGACTGCTCTTCGCCCTGATCCTCAAGGATACGGGCACGCTCGGCGGGCACCTGGATCCCTGGCTCTGGTTCGCACAGCTCTTCGGCGCGCTCGCCTTTCTCGGCGGGCTCGCGGTCATGGTGTGGAACCTCGTCATGGTCTTACGGGGCAGCCGGCGCTGGCCCGCGCGGGTGTGGAGTGTCGTGCTCGTGGTCGCGGCGCTCTCCGTCGTGTGGATCGGGCTCGTCTTCAGGCTGATCCACTTCGGGACCGACTACTGAAGGAGCGCCGATGTCCGCACTGCGACTGACGGTGTCCGTGGAGAAGCTCGAGTTCGCGGCGCCGTTCCGTATCACCGGCTTCGTGTTCGAGCATCAGGACGCGGTGGTTGTCACGCTGGACGACGGTAATCACCGCGGCCGCGGCGAGGCCTCGGGGGTGTTCTATCTCGACGACCGTGTCGATCGCATGGCGGTGGACATCGAGGCGAAGCGCAACGTGATCGAGCGGGGCATCGACCGGGCGCAGGTCCAGGGGCTCTTCCCGCCGGGCGGCGCGCGCAATGCGCTCGACTGCGCGCTGTGGGAGCTCGAAGCCCAGCGCGCCGGCCGGCCGGTGTGGGCGCTCGCCGGGGTGCCGGCGCCTAAGCCCCTGCTAACGACCTTCACCCTCGGCGCGGAGCCGCCCGAGGTCATGGCGGCAGGCGCCCGCCGCTACGCCGAGGCGCGCGCGCTCAAAGTGAAGCTGACGGGAGACTTCGAGCTCGATTCGGCGCGCGTGGCTGCGGTGCGCGCGGCGCGCCCCGAGGTCTGGCTCGGCGTGGACGCCAACCAGGGGTACGCCGTCGAGGCGCTGCCGCGGCTCATCCGCATGCTGCGCGAGGCGGGCGTCGAGCTCATCGAGCAGCCGGTGGCGCGCGGCCACGAGGCCGGGCTCGAGGATATCGACTCGGAGATTCCGATCGCCGCCGACGAGAGCGCGCTGACCTTGAGTGACGTGGCCGGCCTCGTCGGGCGCTTCGACGTCGTCAACATCAAGCTCGACAAGTGTGGCGGGCTCACCGAGGGACTCGCGATGGCGCACGCGGCGCGCCGTCTCGGGCTCAAGGTAATGGTGGGCAATATGATGGGCACGAGTCTCGCGATGGCGCCGGCCTTCGTGCTCGGGCAGCTGTGTGACGTCGTCGACCTCGACGGTCCCACTTTCCTCAAGCACGATCGCGAGCGCGCCGTGCGCTACACCGACGGCCGGATCTGGTGCGATGAGGCGGTGTGGGGCGGCCCGGGACGCGCTGCTTGAGCGCAGCGGCGACGTGCTGCGCCGTTCGGGCTGAGTGATGCCCTCACGCTTCCAGCGCTTACTGCTCCCCGGACTTGCCTTCAAGGCGGTGGTCATCGGCGGCGGCTACGCGACCGGGCGCGAGCTCGCGGAGTTCTTCCTGCCGAGCGGCCCCTGGGGCGGGATCGCCGCGATGGCGCTCGCGACCGTGATCTGGAGCGCAGTGTGCGTCGCGACGTTCCTGTTCGCGCGCGCGAGCCGCGCGCGCGACTACCTGACGTTCGTGCGCGCACTGCTCGGACCCGGCTGGGTGGCGTTCGAGGTGGCGTATGTGCTGTTCGTCGTGCTGATCCTCGCGGTGTTTGGAGCTGCGGCGGGCGCGATCGGGGCGGCGACGCTCGGGCTCCCGACGCTCCTCGGCACGCTGGCGCTCATGGCCGCGATCGCGCTCGTGACCGCCTTCGGCACGCCGTCCGTCGAGCGCCTCTTTACCTACGTGTCGTTCCTGCTGTACGGCGTATACGCGTTGTTCCTGCTGCTCGCGCTCACGCGCTTCGGCGGCCGCATCGCGCACGGGTTCGCGGCGCACGCGGCGATGCACGGCTGGGTGGCGGGAGGGGTCACCTATGCGAGCTACAACATCGTGGGCGCGATCGTGATCCTGCCGGTGCTCCGGCACCTGACGAGCGCCTGGGATGCGGTGGTGGCCGGCATCATCGCGGGACCGCTGGCGATGCTGCCGGCGGTGATGTTCTTCGCCTGCATGATGGCCTACTACCCCGAGATCGGCGCCGTGACCCTGCCGTCGGACTTCCTGCTGCAGCGGCTCGATCTGCCCGTGTTCCGCTACCTCTTTCAGCTCATGATCTTCGCGGCGCTGCTCGAGAGCGGCAGCGGCGCGGTGCACGCCCTCAACGAGCGCATCGACAATGCCTGGCGCCGCCGGCGCGGGACGCAGCTCAGGCGCCGGGCGCGTCTCACGATCGCACTCGTCACGCTCGCCGTCTGCATGCTGCTCGCCCAGCACTTCGGGCTCGTGACGCTTATCGCCCGCGGCTATCGGCTGCTGGCCGCGGTGTTTCTGCTGGTTTACGTGCTGCCGCTTTTCACCGTCGGCATCTCGCGGCTGGTGAGTGGCACGGCGGCGCGGGAGGCAATCGCATGATGAAGATGAGGGTCATGGCCGCCGCGGTGGCCGCGTGCGCGGTCGCCGGCGTTGCGCTTGCGTCACCGCCGAAGGACTTCGAGCGTCGCGTCGAGGCGGCGCGCACCGAGATCGGCGTGCCGGGCATGGCGATTGCGATCGTCGAGAACGACCGCGTGACGTTTGCCAGGGGGTTCGGCGTGCGGGCGATCGGCGGCAGCGAGGCGGTGGATGTCGACACCATCTTCCCCACGGGCTCGACCGGCAAGGCCTTCACGGTGGCCGCGCTCGGGATCCTGGTCGATGAAGGCAGGATCGGCTGGGACGATCGCGTGATCGATCACCTGCCGGGCTTTCAGATGTACGACCCCTGGGTCACGCGCGAGATGACGATCCGCGACCTCCTCGTGCATCGCAGCGGCCTCGGTCTCGGTGAGGGCGATCTGCTCTTCGTGCCGCGCACCAACCTCACTCGCGCGGAATCGGTGCGGCGGCTGCGGTACCTGAAGCCCCACACGAGCTTCAGAAGCGGCTTCGCCTACGACAACGTGCTCTACATGGTGGCGGGCCAGCTCATCGAGGCCGTGACGGGGGAGACCTGGGAGAAGTTCGTCGCCGAGCGCGTGCTCAGGCCCGCGGGGATGCTGCACTCGACGACCGACGAGCCGGAGCGCTTCGCCAACTCCGATCGCGCCTACCCGCACGCGCGTCTCNNGAGATCCAGCTCGACGGCGGGCGGCTGCCCGAGGGTTCCGGGCAGCTGTTCTCCGCGGCGGCGCACGAGCAGATGTGGACGCCGGTGGTGCTCGAGCCCATCCAGGCGCTGCCCGCGCCGCTCAAAGCCACCGAGCCCATGTTCAACGCTTACGCACTCGGCTGGGACGTCCAGGATTACGGCGGGACCAAGATCATCTGGCACGGCGGCGCCGTGTTCGGGTTCCTCACCGCGGTAGTTCTGATCCCGGAGAAGCACGTCGGGTTCTCCATCGAGATCAATAGTGAGGAGGGCGAGATCATCCGCGGACTCATGTTCGAGCTGCTCGATCATTACCTTGGGCGGCCGCACGTCGACTGGGTGGCGCGGTTCCGCGCGGAGAAGCAGCGCCGGATCCAGGAGGCGTTGGCGGAGCTCAAGACCGGGGCCGCCAAACCGGCGCCCGTCGGCCCCTCACTTCCGGTCAGCAGTTATGCCGGGACGTACTCCGATCCCTGGTACGGCAACGTCGAGATCACCTCGAGCGACGGCAGACTCAGCATCGACTTCAAATCCACGCCGCGCATGACCGCCACCCTCGAGCACTGGCAGTACGACACCTTCGTCACGCATTTCGACGACAAGACGATCGAGCCGGCGTACACGACCTTCAACCTCGATGCGGACGGCAAGATCGATCGCATCACCATGAAGGCGGTGTCGCCGCTGGCGGATTTCAGCTGGGACTACCAGGACCTGCGGTTCACGCCGGCGCACAAATAGGGGGAGAGCGGCCATGGCTCATCGGACACTCGCACGAATTGCAGCATTCTCACTGGTCAGCGCCTGCGCCTGGGCGGCAGGCCCGCAGATCCACGACGTGGTGATCCGTCACGCGACGATTTACGACGGCTCGGGCGGCGCGCCGTACGCGGGCGAGCTCGCGATTGACGGTGATCGCATCGCCTACGTCGGGCGAGGTTCCGCCGGCCGCGGACGCCTCGAGGTCAACGCCCACGGACAGGCGGTCGCGCCGGGCTTCATCGACATGATGGGCCACTCGGAGGAATCACTCCTGATCGATGGCCGGGCGGTGAGCGGACTTAAGCAGGGGATCACGACCGACATTTTCGTGGAGGAGTCGATGGGACCGCTGTCGCCGGAGATGGCGCGGCACATGAAGGAACGCCAGGGCGATCTCAAGTACGACGTGACCTGGTCGACCCTCGGGCAATACCTCGATCACCTGGAGCAGCGCGGCATCGCTCCCAACATCGCGAGCTTCGTCGGCGTGGGCGAGGTGCGCACCTACGTCCTGGGCGAGGGCGACGTGCAGCCGACGCCGGAGCAGCTGGCGAAGATGCGCGCCCTCGTTCACCAGGCGATGGAGGAGGGGGCGCTCGGACTCACCACGGCGCTCATCTACGCACCCAACAACTACGCGCGCACGCCCGAGCTCATCGAGCTGGCGCGCGAGTCGGCGCGCTGCGGCGGCATGTACACCGCGCACATGAGAAGCGAGGGTGATCACATCGAGGATGGGGTCAGGGAGAGCATCGAGATCGCGCGCGCGAGCGGCGCACCCGCGGAGATCCATCACTTCAAGTTCATCGGCCACGACAACTGGGGCAAGCGCGACCAGGTGGTCGCGATGATCAACGCCGCCCGCGCTGCCGGGATCCGCATCACGGCCGACATGTACACCTACACTGCAGGAGCCACCGCGCTCGATGCCTCGCTCCCGCCGTGGGTGCACTCGGGGGGCCCCGAGGCCATGGTCGCCCGGCTCAAGGACCCGGCGGTGCGCGCCAAGGTGATCGCGGCCATGCGCGAGCCGCATCCGAAGGACTGGGAGAGCCTCTATCAGCAGTCGGGCGCCGACGGCATGCTGATACTCGCCACGCGCAGCGCGCAGCTTAAGCCGCTCATCGGCCAGACGGTTGCCGCGATCGCCCAGCAGCGCGGCGTGAGTCCGGAGGATGCGATCATCGATCTCGTGATCGAGGACAACGCCGGGGCCGGCGCCGCCTACACGATCATCAACGAAGAGAACATCAAGAAGCAGATCGTGCTGCCGTGGGTGAGCCTCGGGTCAGACGCCGAGTCGAGTGCCCCCGAGGGCGTATTCCTCGAGTCCTCGACGCATCCGCGCGCCTACGGAAACTTCGCGCGCCTGTTCGCGAAGTACGTGCGCGAAGATCACCTGATGACGGTCCAGGAGGCCGTGCGCAAGGTGACTTCGCTTCCCGCGGACGTGTTGTCGTTACCCGATCGCGGGCGGCTGAAGGCGGGGGCCTTCGCCGATGTCGTGCTCTTCGACCCGGCGACCTTCCAGGACCACTCGACCTATGCGAAGCCGATGCAGTACGCGACCGGCGTCACCGAGGTCTTCATCAACGGCCAGCTGGCCTTGAAGGACGGCGAGCCGACGGGTGCGCACACGGGGCGCACGCTGCGCGGGCGCGCTTGGGTGGGTGCGGGCGGCGGCGGCTGCCGCGCCACGAGCAAGGACTGGACCTGGATCGATCAGCCGCCGCGGCCGGCGGGTTAGCCCGGACGCGCTTGGCTTAAGGAACCCGCGGGTCGTGTGCCGGTCGGCGCTGTCCGTTCCAATTGCAGTATCGCAATTCAACCTCTCGTCGTCGCCGCACGTACAGAAGCCCAAATTCCAAACAACTCATCAACTGTGAAACAGCCGGTCCCGCGGGTATAAATATTTCACGACCTGAGAAGGTTGGTCCTGCTCCAGGGATGTGAAATATCAAGTGGCTGGAGCTATGCAAATCAGGTACGTATCTGCACGCAAGGGGNNGACGGCAAATCCTACGCGCCACTGCTGCACGCGGGGTGGGACGGCCTGACGCTGACGGACCTCGTGTTTCCGACGTTTATGTTCGTGGTCGGAACGACGCTCACTTTCACACTTGAGAAGTACGAGCCTCTCGGCGACGCGGCAGTCCTGCGCAAGATCGCGATGCGTACTGCGCTGATCTTTCTGTGCGGTTACCTGCTCTACTGGTTTCCATTCTTCAGGGTCGATGGCAGCGGGCACGTCGTCCTCGCGCCGATTGCAAACACGCGCATTTTCGGCGTGCTGCAGCGCATCGCCCTCGGCTACGGCGCCGCGGCCCTAATCGTGCACTATGGAAGGCGCGCCGGCGCGATCAGCTTCGGGCTTGTTGCACTGCTTGGCTACTGGTGGGTGATGCACGCCTTCGGCGATTACTCGCTCGCCGGCAATGCCGCGATCAAGCTCGACAAGCTCGTACTCGGCGAGGCACACATGTACCACGGTGAGGGCGTGGCCTTCGATCCGGAAGGCATCCTGAGCACGCTACCTGCCATTGTGAACGTGCTCGCCGGCTATCTAGCCGGTCGTTTCATCCGCGACCGTGGCACGAACGGCGGCACGATCGTCAGGCTGATACTGGCGGGGGCTGCCTGCGTTGTCCTCTCGCTGTGGTGGAATACAGTCTTCCCGATCAACAAGAAGCTCTGGACCAGCTCCTATGTGCTGTGCACGGTGGGAATCGACCTCGGCGTTCTCGCGAGCATCGTCTACATTGTCCCTCAAGTGCGCGACCGCCGCTGGACGTACTTCTTCGAAGTGTTCGGCCGCAACACCCTGGTCATTTACCTCCTCAGCGAGGTCGGACAGGAGTTGCTCCAGATCACGCGCATAGGCCAGCAAAGCCTCTTCGCGTGGCTCTATGCGGTTGGGTTCGCGCCCTGGGCCGGTGACAAGCCCGGCGCGTTGTTGTATGCGGTCGTGTACATGCTGGGCTGCTGGACTGTGGCCTATGCGATGGATCGCAAAGGCATTTACATCAGGCTCTAGCCGGCGAGCGCCACGACGAAGGGACCCTCCCTATCACGTGATCTTGCGGTTCTCTCCAATCACGCCAACCGGTGTTCCCGATGCGATGGCCGTCACTGCGGCGACTAGATAAGAGGATCGTCCCGGAGCGACCCAATATTCCGCCCGCTCGATAAGGACGCGCAGCAGGGCGAGTCGTTCGTCCTCTGGGCCCTCCGGGTAGTAGGCTCGCTGCTCAATGCTCCATAGTTGTTTTGCTTTTTGGATATCGCGAAACAAGCTACCTGAACCGCTCACTGCGACATACACATTTTTCGCCGGATCGGCGTATCCCAGACTCACCGTTGCATCGTGATGCAACTCGTCCACCTTGGGACTACTCCAATCGGTAAAAAACCAAAGCGTTCGATCGGCTTCGACTTGCAGCGTTTGAACCGGCCGAGTGTGGAAGCGGCCATCGCGACCCACAGTTGTAAGGAGTGCGACTCGAATGTCTCGAATCAGCTCGCCCAACTTGGCAAAGTCACCGGGGTTCGAATGAGGCATCTTCTCTAGCATTGCCAGATATTGCTCCTGCTCTCGCCTGATTAGGTATTGGTGGCGAACCGTCGGAGCACAACCCGCGCAGGCACGTCGGGTGCCAGGGAATTACCCGGCGGCGCACTCAAGTCAGAAAGAGCCTGCGCAGAAGATGATCAGTGATATCGAAGCGGCGGTCAATGCGGCGTCCACCGACGCGGCCAAGTACGCACCCGATCAGTTGGTGGATGTACAGAACAAGCTCGGTGAATTGAAAGCATCTTTCGACAAGAAGGACTACCAGGCCGTCGTAAGCGGAGCGCCTCCTGTAATGAGCGCAGCGCAAAGTCTGGCAAGCGCGACGGCTGCGAAGAAAGACCAAGTGACGAAGGCCCTCAACGACGACTGGACCTCTTTGGCCAGCGCGTTGCCGGGAGATGCGAGTGCCATTCAGAGCCGCATCGATTTTTTGAACAAGAAAGCCAACAAGAAACTTGCCGGTGGCGTCGATCTCGATGCAGCCAAATCCAGCTTGAGCGATGCATTGCCAGCGGGCCGAAAATTCGCGGCGCACGCGAATTATTGCGGTGCCGTGTTTGCTGCAAGAGGTAGCACCAGGCGGCTCGATCGACGGCCGTCATGGTAAATGCGGATGCTGGCAACACGCGCATTGTCGGGATTTTCATAGCCGATGCGGCCGCCGGTGTTGTAGTTTTTCTGAAAGTTCGGCGAGTTAAGAGGGGTAATTACGACACGCAGCCGCGCGCCGGCGGGTATGCGCCAGGCCGTCCACGCGAACTCGAACGGGATCTCGATGATCTGTCCGGGCTTCAGGAGTTGCTCTTTGAAGAAGCCGTTGCGGAAGCGCGCTCGCCGGATATCGGGCAAGCCGAGTTGTACGGCGGAGCCATCTGGCTTGACGAGCATCACCTGGCTCCACAGGTCAAAATCCGGAGTGTCCGAACTGCACACCAGCGTGAGCCGCATGTGACCTGCGAGCTCGGTATCCGTTGCAAAAGGCTCGGAGTGAAAGACAATCGCGCGTTTCTGGAAGGCACGGAATTGACTGGTCAGACCTTCCTCGGGGAGATATTGCGCCACCTCGAGCTCGGGTAATTCGCGCGGATCGCTGACCACGAGTGCTGGTGGCTCGGCACCTGGCCTACTTGCCGTGAGCCCGCCGGAATGGAAGACTCCGCCTGGCGTACCCTCCGCAGCCGAGAGGTACAGCACCATCTCTTTGCCCGACGATGCAGCCTCGAGAGTGGACGCATACCGCCACTCATCCGCACCCATCATGAAATAAGCGACCCGATCGTGAAAGAACTGCGGCAGGGGAGCGCGTCCCAGCGCCCAGTCATACCAGCCGAGGTGCAGTGTCTTCATATCGAGCACCGCCGCATCCGGAATGCGCAGGTTCTCAATCTCTTTGGTCGGCTCCTGCGTTCCGGAATGATCCCACGGACCGATAACCAGGTAGTGCTTTGAGGCCACCGCGCCGGGCGCGTGTGCAACGTGACGTCGGTAGTAGCGCAAAGCGCCCGGCTGATCGTCATCGAAGAATCCCGTTGCCGTAAGAACCGGGAAGCTCATGGCGGCGTAGTCCTGATCCTGGGGCTCCGCGGCGAGATTGAAAGCCTCGTCGCCGACGTGATCGAGCCACAGGGTCATGAATGGCACCTTCTGCCCCTGCTCATTGAGCATCCACCAGTCGTCGGTGGCAGCGATGCCCACCGCGCGGTCGAGTTCGGCGAATGGCCGTTGGGCGGCATACTGCTCGAGCATCTTGCCCATCCAGTAACCCGGGTTGCTCAAGACGCTCGTGTTCAGCGCGCGGCCGGAGGTATAAGCGAGTATCACTGCCGTCCAGGACTCGGGTATGCCGTTGTCATTCGGGATATCCCAGCCTGGGTAAATCGGCACGTAGGGAGCAATTGCCGCGAGGTGCGGTGGTCGTTGGGTGGCCGTACGCCACTGCGTCATGCCCACGTAGGAACCCCCGTACATCACCACCTGCCCGTTGCTCCAGGGTTGCCTCGCGATCCACTCGACAAGATCAGAGCCATCGCGCCCGACTTGCGCACCAAGGTTGTCGCTCTTAACGCCCCCCGAACGCCCGCGTCCGCGCACGTATGCCTGCACGAATGCGTAACCGTGAAGAGCAAAAAATGCTGGCTCCGCGTGTCGTCCGCCGTCGATGTCGTACTGAGTCAGCTCAAGAACAGCTGGCACCCGGTCTTTGAGTTTGGACGGCAGGGCAACCCATGCCTCGAGTTCGGCGCCGTCGCGCATGGGGATCATGCGACTCATCTGAATGTCGTAACCTGGACCGGAAGCGGAGTCCGCTGCTTGTGCCGCAGACGCTGCTGTCAGGAGTAGGGCGACTGCCACTATCAGTACGCGGGACGTCATAGATTGCCCTCGTAATTTTCTCTATATTTTTTGGCGAGTTACTTTGCTGCACGGTCCGTTCCGGACATGGGCAACACTCTAGCAGTGAAGGGATTGGGCTGCGCACTCGACCCGAGTGCACTGATGCCTTCGCACATTCCATGCGCCGAATAGTCAATTGAAGCGTGGTGCAGCAGTGTCAGGCCAATCCGCTGACGCCCAGGGCGATGGCGGAGGGTGCTCCCCCTCAAGCGTGCTTGCGGTAAGTCAGCGAAGGGAGTCAGATACATCGCCCAAAAAATTAGCGAGGAGACCTCAATGTACAAATCAAGTTATCGGATCTGCGCCTGGGCGGGCGTCGCAGTGTTGGGTTTGAGTGCGTCGACGTGGGCCGCCGACGCGCCTGCCGCAGGCGCGCACGCCGCCACTGCGGCCATCGACGGCACCTACGAGCTTGTGAAGCGCGTCTTGCCAGACGGTAAGGAACTCCTGCCTCCGGCGATTGCAGGTCTTTNNGTCCCTGTCTGTCGTGGCCGAGTACACGCTAACGGGAGGCAAGTACTGCCAGAAGGTCAAGATCTGGCTGCAGAACAACGCCGGCAAGCCAGGTTTCAGCAATGAAGTGCCGGCTGCGGCGAATGAGTGCAGCACAGTGACGGTGAAAGACGGAAAGACTACGTTCCAGGAACCGGCGGCGGGCCCGGTGCTGAGTTTTGACAAGGATGGATTGACGGCAACGTCCGCCGGACAGTTTGTGGACTACTGGAAAAAGCTCCGCTGAGGCGCTGTCATATCCGAAGGGGCGGGAGTGCGCCGCTGGCGGCCACGTTGACGGATGCGTGGCCGGCTGCACCATCGTGGGACCCCCGGTCGTGGGATTTGACCCTGGTCTTGAGATTGACCTTGCGGCCGGCCCTCTCGTGCTCGGGTGGACCAGAGCGCGAGAGGGCCGAACAATCATGCTCTGCCACCTAACTCCAAGACCGGGGCGAATCCACCAAATATCATCCGTTTGCCGTCGAACGGCATCGGATTACTTTGCGGACTGAGCCGCGGATCACTCATGACCTTCGTCATCGCGGCGTCTCGCGTTGCCTTGTCCGGCCACTCGATCCACGAGAAGACCACCGCTTCGTCATCCTTTGCCTGCACAGCACGGCGAAAATCGGTCAGCGCGCCGTCCTTGATGTCATCGCCCCAGCACTCGAGGACGCGCTTCGCGCCGTTCTCTATGAATACAGAATCGCCTTGCTTGGCGTGGGCGATGAACTTCTGCTTGTTCTCCTTGGGCACTGCAATAACGAAGCCGTCGATGTAGCTCATTTGCCTGCTCCTGCTGATAGGGTGGTACACGGGCGCGTGGAAGGTACCCCTTGCATGCGACGATGTCATCCTCGTGAAAGTTCCACGTGCAGCCGTTGAATCGGGCGCTGCCGCACGAGCTGATGACAAGGTGAAGCTTGCAAGTAGCTTGGACTAGGCGGTCTGCAGGATGCGCAAGGGTGAAGGCGTCCATCAGTCTTCTAGAATTAATGGAATCCTGGCCGTTGCGTTAAGAGCGAGCCGATCGCCGCGCTTTGCGAATCGAGAAGAACAGTTGTCGATGCGTGCCTACTCGCAAAAGCGCCGCCTGCTCGAGCGCTAC
>PLEC01000101.1 GCA_003136935.1 Gammaproteobacteria bacterium | reverse complement strand
GGAGTCCTTCCTGCACTACCAGCAGGGCAACGCGCTGCGCCGGACGCAGGTTCAGTACGAGGCGCAGCGCATCCGCGAGCACGTCGCCGGTGCCAAGGCGCTGTTCAGCCGGGAGTTCCTCGACGCGCGCACCGGCTGCGGCACCAGCGCCGCGGACCCGATCTTCATCGTGGGCCTGCCGCGCGCGGGCTCGACGCTGATCGAGCAGATTCTCGCCAGCCATTCGCAGGTCGAGGGCACCATGGAGCTGCCCGACGTCCCGGCACTGGCGCAGACGATCAGCGCACGCGTCGGCGCCGACGCCGCGCGCTACCCGCAGGCGCTGGCAGGACTGTCACCCGGGCAGCTGCGCGGTCTCGGCGAGGAGTACCTGGAGCGCACCCGCATCCAGCGCAAGAGCGGCAAGCCGCGCTTCATCGACAAGCTGCCGAACAACTTCCTGCACGCCGGCTTCATCCATCTGATGCTGCCGAACGCCTGCATCATCGACGCGCGGCGTCATCCGCTCGGTTGCGGCTTCTCGAATTTCAAGCAGCACTTCGCGCGCGGCCAGAACTTCACTTACGACCTGGCGGAGCTCGGCACCTACTACCGCTCGTACGTCGAGCTCATGGCGCATTTCGATGCCGTGCTGCCGGGACGTGTGCATCGTGTGCTGTACGAGCAGCTGGTGGAGCACACCGAGCAAGAGGTGCGCCGCCTGCTCGAGTACTGCCGCCTGCCGTTCGAGCCCGCCTGCCTGCGCTTCTTCGAGAACGAGCGGGCCGTTCGCACGGCGAGCTCCGAGCAGGTGCGCTCGCCGATCTACCGTGACGGCATGGAGCAGTGGCGTCATTTTGAGCCGTGGCTTGGACCGCTCAAGGTCGCGCTGGGAGACGTACTTGAGGCATATCCACAGGCACCGGCGTTCTAGACACGACGACTAAAACAACGGCTGTCCACGGCGTGGGCAGCTGCGCAGCAAAGGGGAGATCTCATGCAACGCAGTCGATCACGAAAGCTCAAAAGGGTCGCCGACACGGGCCTCACGCCAGCGCGCGCCGCGTCGCTGGTGCTGCGCCGCGCCCCCATCGCGCTCGCCATCATGGCGGCCATGCCGCGGGTGTACGCGGCTGAGACCACGGCGCCGCCGGCTGCCGACACCGGCGCCCTGACGGAAGTGGTGGTCACGGCGGAGAAGCGCACCGAGAACCTGCAGGACGTGCCACTGAGCATCACGGCCATCAGCACCGAGAAGCTCGCACAACTCGGCGTGCAGGATTTCGATGACTACGTGAAATACCTGCCGAGCGTCGCCTACCAGACCACCGGCGCAGGTTTCTCCCGCGTCTTCATGCGCGGTGTCGCCAGCGGCGACAACGGCAACCACTCAGGCCCCCTGCCGAGCGTGGGCGTGTACCTGGACGAGCAGCCGATCACCACCATCCAGGGCGCGCTCGACGTACACGTCTATGACATCGAGCGGGTCGAGGCGCTCGCGGGTCCGCAGGGCACCCTCTACGGCGCCAGCTCGGAATCGGGCACGGTGCGCATCATCACCAACAAGCCCGACCCGTCCGGATTCAAGGCCGGCTACTCCCTGGAAGGCAACACCGTCCGCGGCGAGGGCGGGTACGTTGCCGAAGGCTTCGTCAACATGCCGCTCAGCAGCAGCGCCGCGGTGCGCCTCGTGGGCTGGGCGGAGCGCAGCGGCGGCTACATCGACAACGTGCCCACAACCAACGTGTTTCCGAGCTTCGGCTGCGTCTCCAACTTCACGCCGCAGGCGCCGGGCTGCAGCTCCTCTCCCGAACAAGCGAAGAACCGCTTCAATCCGACCGCGACCTACGGCGGCCGCGGCGCCCTCAAGCTGAACCTCAGCGAGAACTGGACGATCACACCCTCCTTCATGGGGCAGAGCACCCGCCAGGACGGCACCGCATTCGTCGACCCGTCGATCCCGGGGGATCTGTCGATCTCGCGCTACTATCCGGACTATATCTCGGACCAGTGGTGGCAGGCCGCACTTACCGTCGAAGGCCATATCAGCAACTTCGACATCACCTACGCGGCCGGTTACCTGAAGCGTGACGACTCCACCTCGAGCGACTACAGCGACTACACGCTGTTGTACGACAAGAACACCACCTACATGTCCTTCATGGAGTCGGTGCTGCACCTGCCGCCCGGGGTCACGGCGATCAATAACTCGCAGTACATCCTCGGGTCCGACGAGTACCGGAAGCTGAGCCAGGAGCTGCGGGTGGCAACGCCGAAGGACAACCCGGTGCGTTTCATCGGCGGCCTGTTCTACAACCGCCAGCAGCACTACATCATTCAGAACTATCGCATCGACGCGCTGCCGACGGAGGATTCCGTGACCGGCTGGCCGCAGAGCTGGTGGCTGACCGACCAGATTCGTGTCGATCGCGACTACGCCGTGTTCGGCGAGTTGAGTTTCGACATCACCCACAATCTCACCGCCACCCTCGGCGAACGCTGGTACCGCTACGACAACTCGCTCGACGGATTCTTCGGCTTCGGCGCCAACCAGGGATTCAGCTCCACCGGTGAGAAGCAGACCAACCCGCAGGCGAGTCCGCCGACCTGCGTAACGCCGGGTATTCTGGGCGCCCCGTGCGTCGATCTGGCACGCGAGGTCTCGGGCACTGGCACCACACCGAAGGTCAATCTGACCTACAAGTTCAACGCCGACGCGCTGGTCTACGCTACCTATTCCAAGGGCTTCCGCCCGGGTGGCGTGAATCGACGTACGCAGGCCCCGCCGGATCCACCGCTGTCCACTTACGGCTCGGACTATCTGACGAACTACGAACTCGGCTTCAAGACCGACTGGCTCAACAACCACCTGCGTTTCAACGGCGCAATCTTCTGGGAGGACTGGAAGAACTTCCAATACAGCTTCCTCGGACAGAACTCGTTCACCATCGTGCGCAACGCCGGTGACGCGCGCATCAAGGGCGCCGAGCAGCAGATCGAATGGGCGGCGGCCCCGGGGCTGAGTATTTCGCTCGCAGCGACCGAGCTCGATCCGAAACTGACCGAGCCGTTCTGCTACGACGTCGATCCAACTACCGGGGCCCCGCTACCGCCGTCAGCGTGCCCCTCGTACGATTCCGTCCCCAACGGCACGCAGCTGCCGGTTGTGCCGAAGTTCAAGGGGGATGCCACGGTGCGCTACACGTTCCCGCTCGGCACTGCGGATCTCCAGGGGTACGGGCAGGCCGCCTACAGCTACACCGGCGCCGTCAACTCGGCGCTCTCGCCCTATCAGAACGCGCTCATCGGCGCCGTGCCGGCTTACGGGCTGCTCGACCTGATGCTCGGAATCAACAAGGGCAACTCCACGGTCGAGTTCTTCGCCAGTAACGCCCTCGACAAGCGCGCCGAGACCACGCGCTTTGCTGAGTGCACGGTGGTGGGGGGGTTGCAGACCTTCATTGCCGGCGTAACGGTGTGCGGTGACAAGCCCCTGGCGACCATCGCCACACCCCGCACGCTCGGTATCCGCTTCTCGCAGAGCTTCTAAGCTCGGCTGCGGCGTTTGCAGGGCGCGGCACACCTTTAAGGTGCGCCGCGCCTTTTCTTCGGCCTGCCCCCAATGGGAGGGATGTCGGCCGAGGAAAAATCAGGTCGAATGGAGCCTCCACCACCATTGGAGCCCACGGATTGAGCACCTCCGCCTCCCCCGCCGTTGACGCCGCGAGCCAGGCCGGCCGCACCGCGGTCAGCATTCTCGTGGCCATCAGCTTCTGCCATCTGCTGAACGACATGATGCAGTCGCTGCTACCGGCGCTGTATCCGATGCTCAAGAGCTCGTACCACCTCACCTTCGGGCAGGTGGGCCTCCTGACGTTCACGTTCCAGTTCACCGCCTCGCTGCTGCAGCCCCTGGTGGGCGCGATGGCCGACCGCAGCCCCCGGCCCTATTCGCTCGCCGTCGGCATGGGATTCACTCTGGTGGGACTGGTGCTGCTGGCGTTTGCCGGCAGCTTCGCGCTGCTGCTGTTCGCGGCCGCCCTCATCGGCACCGGTTCCTCGGTGTTCCACCCCGAGTCCTCGCGCGTCGCGCGCATGGCCTCCGGCGGCAAGCACGGCCTGGCGCAGTCGGTGTTCCAGGTCGGCGGCAATTTTGGTACTTCCGCGGGCCCCCTGCTCGCCGCCTTCATCGTGCTGCCACACGGGCAGTCGAGCGTGGCGTGGTTCTCGCTCGCGGCACTGCTTGGAATGTTCGTGCTCTTCCAGGTCGGCCATTGGTACAAGGCGCACGGCATCACGCGCCTGAAGGCCGCCGGGGCAGCCCGCGGTTCCGGCCCGCCACGCCGGCACGTCATCGCAGTCATCACGGTGCTGCTGGCGCTGATATTCTCCAAGTACGTGTATCTGTCCAGTATCACGAGCTACTACACGTTCTATCTCATCGGGCACTTTCATGTGTCGGTGCGCAGCGCGCAGCTGCACCTGTTCCTGTTTCTGGCATCCGCCGCGGTTGGCGGCTTCATCGGCGGGCCGCTGGGAGATCGCCTGGGAGCCAAGTACATCATCTGGGGGTCAATCCTGGGGGTGTTACCCTTCACGCTGCTCTTGCCGTACGCCAATCTCTTCTGGACCGCGGTGCTCACCATCCCCATCGGTCTCATCCTCTCATCGGCGTTTCCGGCGATCGTCGTCTACGCGCAGGACCTCATGCCGGGACGCACCGGCACGGTGGCGGGGCTGTTCTTCGGTCTGGCATTCGGCATGGGCAGTGTCGGGGCCGCGGTGCTCGGCAAGCTGGCGGATGACATCGGCATCGACCGCATCTACCAGATCTGCGCCTTCCTGCCGCTGATCGGGCTGCTCGCCGCCTTGCTGCCGAATGTTCACAAGACTCACACCGCGAGCGCGGCGCCACAGCCTTCTGCGGGTTAAGCATTTGAAAGGTGTGCATGATGGCGGGTAGCAAGCGCGGCAAGCCCTGGGTTGCGAAACGCGGGAAACCCGGGACGGGTGCGGGCACTGGCACTGCCGCGAGCACGACCACGGGGTCGCCGCTGCGGCAGCTGCGGCAACCGGTCTTCGCCCAGGCCGAACCCACGCCCGACCCGAGCGTATTTCGCGTCCGGCACGCCTCCGATGCGCCCGCCTACAAAGTCATCGACGAACTCAACCGCGAGCACAAGATCGCACCGCTGCCCTTTCCTCTCCCGCGGGGTGTGCCCGAGCCGCGCCTCGCGCTGAGCGATGTTCTGGGCGGCGATGCAACCGCCATCAACAGGATCCTGAGCAGCGGACAGCTGGTGTTCCACGCGACCGGCGACTGTGGCAGCACGCGCGGGCCTGCGACCCAGAACCAGGTGACCGACAAGATGCTCGGCGACTTCCAGGAGACCTCGGCTGTGGAAGTGCCGCAGTTCAACCTGTTGCTGGGCGATATCGTCTACAGTTTTGGCGAGACGCAGTATTACTACGATCAGTTTTACGAGCCCTACCGCGACTATCCCGCGCCGATCCTGGCGGTGGCCGGCAATCACGATGGCATGCTGTCGCCGCTCGCGCACGCGGTGAGCCTCGATGCGTACCTGCGCAATTTCTGTGCGCAGGGTTTCGTGGTCACCCCCGAGGCGGGCGCCCTGTCGCGCACGGCGCAGATCCAGCCCGGCGTGTTCTTTACTTTCGACGCGCCGTTCGTGCGCATCCTCACTCTCTACAGCAACACCCTTGAAGACCCGGGGGTGATCGCCAACAGCACCATCGGCACCTCGCAGCAGACCTATCTGTCTGCCGCGCTCGCGCGTGTGAAGAGCGAAGGCTACTCGGGAGCCCTCATCATTGCGCATCACCATCCGCCCTACACGGCCGGCGGCCGCCATGGCTGGAGCCTCGACATGCAGGCGCAGATCGACAGTATCTGCGGCACCGTCGGCGTATGGCCGCACGCGGTGCTCTCCGGACACGCGCATAACTACCAGCGTTTCACTCGCACGCGAACCGGCGGCGAGCAGATCCCGTATGTGGTGTGCGGCAACGGCGGGCACAATCTCACGCCCCTCACCAAGGCTGGCGAGCCGGCGCTGCGCACCCCGCAGATCATCCAGGCTGCGGGCGCCGGCGCCGATCAGATCGTCTTCGAGAACTACGATTGCCTGCACTACGGTTACCTGCGGCTGATCGTGACGGCGGCGCAACTGCGAATCGAATATCACCCGGCCAGCGACGGCGCCGGAGCCAAGACCCCGGATGATTCCGTGACCGTGGACCTGGCCGGGCGCACGCTCGTGCAGCCGACCGCCAACGACCTCGGCTGGCCGGCGGCGCGCCGCGCCGTGCGCCGCAAGCTTTGATCGTCCGCGGCTCATGAAACTCCTGCCGCGCTCGCTCCTGGATGAACTCGCGGCCCGCGCGGCCGCCGTACCGCGCGGTCGCGCGCACCACAACATCCACGCGAGTTCGGACGACCTGGTGCAGCGTTTCATCGTCGTCGCGCAACGCGATTCGTACTTCCGGCCGCACCGGCACCTGGCGCGTGCGGAGCTCGCGATGCTGCTGCGGGGGAAAGTCGAGATCGTGACCTTCGATGAGCGCGGCCGGGTGACGGCGCGTCACGAGGTGGGCGAAGGCACCGCCAACATGGCCTATGAAACCCCACCCGCGACCTGGCATACGGTGATCGCGGCGGTGAACGGCACGGCGTTCCTCGAGATCAAGCAAGGCCCCTACGATCCATCGACTACGTCCGAGTTCGCCGCCTGGGCCCCCGCGGAAGGTGCGGCGGCGGTGGCGGATTTCCAGCACTGGCTGCGCACCGCGCTCCCGGGAGAGGCAGCCCCGCGCGCGGGGCCTGGGTGAGAAGCGTGTCGGGGTTTCGTGCCGCGCTGTTGGGACTGCTTTCCCCGGCGATGGCGATCGCAGCGCCGACGCCCGCGGTGCCGCAATCCCGCACCGCCTGCCACGTCAGCCAGACGAGCGCACCCGAGCTTGCGCGCCTGCGCGAGGCCTTAAGCACCGGCCGCTTCGTCGCCTATCAACCGACCTCGCTGCAGGTGGTAAATGGCCAGGTGGGGCGCGCGGACGCAGCCAGCATCCGGGCGGATCTCACCGCCCTGCGAGAAAAGTTCGATTCACTCATTACTTATGATTCGGTGCACGGTGCGCAGGACATCCCCGCCATCGCCTCGCAACTGAAGTTCCGTGCACTGATCATTGGGGTATGGAATCCCCTTGAGTCCTCCGGGCTGGACGCGGCCGTGAGCGCCGCGCAGCAGTACCCGCAGCTGGTCGTTGGCGTCTCGCTTGGAAACGAGCTGATCTTTGGTCATCGCGCCACTGCGAACCAGCTCGCTACGCTCGCCGCGCAGCTGCGCATGCGCTCACCGCACCTCTCACTGTCAGTGAGTGAACCGTTCCACATCTACGAGGAGCCCGGCGCCAGCGCCCTTCTCGGGCAGCTGGATTTCCTGCTGCCGAATGTGCACCCGGTGTTTCAGCCCTGGTTTCACGGCGCGTCCGCGGCAACCTCCGCGCAGTTCGTCGTGAACGTGGTGAGTGAGCTCGGCGCGCGATTTTGCGGACCCATCCTCGTCAAGGAGACGGGTGTGCCGACCGCACCGGCTGACGGCGGCTTCAGCGAAGCGGGCCAGGCGGCCTTCTACAATGAACTGCGGCAGCGCTTCCCCGCGACCCGTGCGCGGGCGTTTGCGTACTTCTCGGCGTTCGACGCACCGTGGCGCGCCCAGGATGTGACCCCGGTCGGTCCCGCGCACCCCGAGGAAGCGCATTGGGGTCTGTACGACGCCGCGCGGCGCGCCAAGCCCGCAGCGCGGGAATTGCCCGCGCTTACCTTACGGCCATCTCCACTTTGACCTTGTCGCCGGATTCGGGCTTCGGCGGCGCGTTGACGATGAACACGCGGCCCGGATCAATCCCGCCATCGGCGAGCAGCGCAGCCTGAATCGCCTGCGCGCGCTGCTTGCCGAGCGCATCAAGGTCCGTGTCTGGTATCTGGATGTGCTCGATGAGCGCGGCGTTGAGGTCTGAGATCGCAGGATCGTAAGGTGGCGTCTGCCCGCGCTTCGCCTGCTGCACGGCCACAGCGCTTGGCGGTAGCTGAGCATCCTTGCCGAGATCTTCCGTGTACTGCTCCACCAGCAGCTTGAAGTGTTGCTGTGGATCGGCAAGGGCAACCTCGCCGGCGGTGTCCGGGTGTTTCTTGCCCGCGCGGGTGTTCTGCACACGCGTCAGCAGTTCCTGGCGCAGCCGCCGTGCCGCCATCTTCGGGCGATCGATCGTCGTGGAGTACACGATCGGAACATCGAGCTTCAGCTGCGGCCGCTCTTTCATGCCCTTCACCAGTGAGGTGAGCTGATCCTTGCTGGGCTGGTCGAGCTCGGCGCTGGCGGGTGCGAACTCAACGATATTCATGTGTTCGCCACCACCGAACAGGTGCCCAAGCAGGGCAAACGGAGCGGTCGCGGCCTTGACGATCACACTGACGAGGACCTTCCAGACGAGTGGCCAGATGCTGAACTTCGGATCATCCAGTGAGCCGGTCATGGGGAGGTCCAGGTCAATCACGCCGTTGCGGTCTTTAAGGAGCGCGACGGCGATTTTGAACGGCAGGTGCACGGCGTCGGGACTGTCCACGCGATCGCCAAGCTCGAGCTGATCGATCACGACATGCTGCGCGGCCATGAGCTTGCGCTGATCGATCTTGTAAGACACATCCACCGACAGCTTGCCCTTGTCGATCTTGTAGCCGGCAAAGTGTCCCGAGTATGGATTGACGACCGTGAGGTCGAGATCCTTGAAGCTCATTTTGATATCGGTATACAGCGCCGCCGACAGCAGATTCGCTTCGCCCTCGATCTGCAGCGGCGAATGCTTGTCCACCTTGCCATTGAGTTTTACTTTGGCGCGCGACTTTGGATCGGAGGACAGGCCGGTCACGGTGCCATGCAGCGACATGATGCTGATGGCAAAGCTCGGCTTGATCCACAGGTCCGCGTAGTTGGCCGTGCCGTTGACCAGGGTCACCGTGCCGATCGACATGGGGAAGGGTGTCACAGGCGCGGCGGGCGCGAGCGTCGCCGTCTGGGCGCGGGTCGCCGAGGCAGCGGCTGCCGCCACGCCTTTCACGGCCTTGGACGGCGCAGCCGTCGAATCATCCGCCGGCGTGTCCTTCTTCGCCCCCGGCGGCTTAAGCACGGCGCTGATATTGGTGGTGCGATCCGGAGCGACGATCATGCGCACGTAGGGCTCGACCGCGATCACGCTGCTGATGCGCAGGCTTTGTGGGCTCGAGCGATAGCGGATGTCCGCAACGCGCAGCTCCTTCCAGCTGACGAAGTTCTGCTTCAGCGTGTTATCCACGGTGTGCAGATCCGAGACTTCGGTGTTGCCCTTTACGCTCAGGTCACCGTTCGGCTGTCGCTCGATGTCGAGCTTTGCCCCCAGTGCGCCTGTGAGCAGAGTCATGGAGGTGTAGCGGGCAACGTAGGGCTGCAGCACCGGCAGGGCCACGCCCGCAGCCTCGACGTGCGCCGTCACGCCGGCCGTCCTGGGCGTCACTTTCGCCCGCGCGGTGAGCTTGCCGGAAGAGTTCACGCCCGCATCAAGCGTCACGTCGAGCGTGTCGTCCGGGGAGGTGTTGAAACCCGCCACGTGAATGTTGAGGGGGCTAAGCAGCAGCGCGACTGCCGGCTTCACGCCGCGATCCTCGGCACTGACCTTGAACCCCTGCACCTGGATATCCGGTGCCGATACCGTCCAGGCGGAAGAGCCGCTGCCGGCTATGGGCTCGGCCTTTGCAGCTGGCGCAGCGCCGGCTGGCGCAGCGATGGCTGGAGCGGTGCCGGCGGTTGCGGGACTCGACGGCGCGAGGTCCAGAAGGTTCAGGCGCCCCGCCTCGCTCATCCACGCTTTGATGTCGCCACCGCTCAGCAGCACCTTCGCCACGTTGACCGTGTGTTTGGCGAGGCTGAGGCGCGTTTCATTCACCTCGAGTCGTGCGAGATCCATGTAGTTCGCGGCGGCGGCCTTGGGCTTGAGGCCCAGGTTCGTCACCGTGGTGTCGTGCACGTTGACCTCGAGGCTCAAGGGGCCGGCCCCGGCGTTCAGGTCGTAATCACCCTTGATGCCAATGACGCCTGCATCGATCTCGAACGGCACGCTCTCGCGCACATAGTTCCACAGGGTGCGCGCATGCAGGTCCGCCACTTCGAATACGCCGTGCGAGGACACCGGATCCAGATGCACGTTGCCGCTCCAGATGAGCTTCTCGCCCTCGGGCGAGGCCGCGTTCAGGGAGTAATCGTTGGCGGTGCCCGCGTTAGTGCTGAAATCGCGTAGCTCGAATGCGATCGGCTTGAATTCGGCCTTGAATGGCGTCGGGTGGGTACGGTCCTCGAAGGTGCTGCTACCGGAAATCACAGAAAAGCGCTGGATGAAGAGCTTCATCGGCGGGGCTGGCTTCGGCGGCTTGGGCTGCGGCGGGAAGCCCTTGCCGAGGTCGGCGAGGTTCAGCGCGCCATCGGGGCGTATCACGGCGCGCAGGTAGGGCTGCTCAAGCAGGATCTCGCTGAAGCTCGGCGCCAGGCGCCACAGGCTCGCGAACTGCGCCTTCACGTGCAGGCGCTGGAACGACACCATGGTGGCACCGTCCGCGTCCGGCAGTGCGACCCCCGTGACATCAAGTGCGAGGATGAAGGGGTTGAAATGGATCTCGCCAAGCGCGAGCGTGCGCCCATAGTGGGTGTGCACGAAGTCCGTGAGGGACTTGCGGGCGAAGTACGGTACCGCCAGGAAACCAGCCGCCGCGTAGGCGCCGATCAGCAGGACGACGACGATCAGGGCGATGAGATGGCGTCGGTAACGTCCCATGGATATCCCGCTCCGTTCTTCTTATAGCGATGGCATCGTAGATCATCACCCCCGGCACGGCCACCGCCCGGGCCTAAGCGCGCTGATCTCCCCCTAGCTGCGCTCGATCAGGCTCGCGTCGTTGGGCAGTTTCGGGCTGTTCACGCGGCGGCTCACTCTCCAGGCCGTCATGAGTTCGTCCGGATAGGGCTTGAGCAGCGCCTGTGCCGCGTCGTTGCCGCCCGCAAGCCACGCCTCGTAGTCACTCTCGGCAAGAATGGCCGGCATGCGCTGTTTTTCGTTATGAACCTCGGCGAGCAGCCGGTTGGCTGGCACCGTGATGAGCGTGCAGGAAAACACGTGTGAGCCGTCGTCGCGCCGCGCGCGCTCCCACAGTCCGGCGACACCAAACACCTCGGCGTTCACGAGCCTGAGAAAAAAAGGCTCGCGCGTACCGTCCGCATTGACGTGCGGCTCGTAGAAGCCACCCATGGCAAAAATGCAGCGCTGCCCGCGGTTCCACGCATCGCGATAACTCGGCGCGCTCGCGATGCGCTCGACGGTGGCGTTGATGGTGGATGCCTTGAGCGGCACACCCTGTGCCCACCAGGGAATCAGACCCCAGCGCATCATCGCCGCCTCGCGCTCGCCACCAGCCATGACCGCGACCGGAACCTGCTCGGTGGGCAGTACGCGGTAGCTCGGCGGGTAGTCCCAGCGACCCCGACGGATGCCAAGCGCGCGCTCGGCCTTGGCGGCCTGGGCGAGGATGTACTTGCCACACATACAGTTAGCTCGCGAACAGTATCGCCGTGACTCTAGCACTGTGTGGACGCTGCGCGCGGCGCTGCACACACTGCGATGGTGCTGCCGTGGAATGCAATCGAACGTCTGCGCGATCACTTCGGTGATTACGTTGTCCTCGTGACCTGCCGTGCCTGCAGGCACTCGCGCGAGATACGCCCGGCGTTTCTCGCCCGCCACTGCCGCGCCGGCTGGGACGAACCGCTCGCCAACATCATCGCGCGCCTGCGGTGCCGCTGCGGCAAGAAGCTGGTGGATGTACAGATTGGTTTCAATCGCAAGCCGCGCGGCTGGGTCAAGAACCCGTCCTGAGCCAATCCCGCGGCGCGCCGGGCTTCGGCTACGGCGCGGATTTTGCCTGGTCGTACCTGCGCAGCTTCAGGCCGGTGGCTTCATCGCCGCTTTCGCACGCCGCGCCATCTCTTCTGGCGGAACGTCCTCGACGTGCGTTGCTACCGTCCAGACGTGCCCGAATGGATCTTCGAGTGTGCCGGTGCGATCGCCGTAGAACTGGGTTGCGATTGGCCGCAGCGACTTGCCGCCGGCATCCAGCGCGCGCGTAAAGACCGTGTCAACATTCTCCAGGTATATGAGCAGGCCAACGGTGGAGCCGCCGAGCGAGCGCGGACCATGACAGGTGGCGGCGGGCTGATCGTCCGCCAGCATGATCACCGAATCACCGATCTTGATTTCGGCGTGTCCGATCATCCCCTTTGGATCGGCCATACGAAACAGTTCAGTCGCACCGAAGGCGCGCTTGTAGAACTCAATCGCGTCTGCCGCTCCCTTCACCATCAGATACGGCGTCACGCTGTGGTATCCGTCCGGAATCGGCTTGATTGCCATGGCTGAAATCCTCCGCAGGTGAGGCTACGCACTTTACTCCCGTGTGCGTGGCACGCCCATGACATTCGCACCTGCCGTGCGCCGTACAGTAATCAGCGATCGGTGCTACTGGATGCGTCACCGTGGTGGTGCGACGAGTGCGGGCGATACCGCAGCCAGTAGACGCAGCTCAGGATAAAAAGAAATGGCAGACCGAAGAGGAGTGTCATGCGAAATGCGCTCGTGAAGGCGGTCGTGAGGAGTACCGCGGCCATGAGCGTGGCGCCCAGGAGCGTGGTCAGCGGAAAACCGCGCATGCGAAAGCGCAGTGGCGCCGCCCCCGAAGCGGCGCGCGCCTTGCGAAAAGCGTAGTGGGTCACAAAGATCATCATCCAGGTGAACATGGCGCCGAAGGAGGAGATTGACACCATGAGAATGAATGAGGACTTCGGCGCGAGCACACTCAGCACCACCGCCAGCGCGATACCGATGCTTGAGAGCAGCAGCGCCTGCAGCGGCACGCCGCGCGCATCGAGAGCCCCGAAACGGCGCGGCGCCTGACCCGCGCGCGACAGACTGAACATCATGCGCGTGGTGATATAGAGCTGGCTGTTCATCGCCGACAGCGCGGCGACGAGGATTACGAAGTTGAAAACGCCCGCGGCTCCCGGCAGCCGCACCGCGCGCATTACTTTCACGAACGGACTCTCATCGATGCCCGCGGCCGGCCAGGGCACGATGGCCAGCACCAGCGCCAGGGTCAGAAGATAGAACAGGATCAGCCGCGCAACCGTCGAGCGGAACGCGCGCGTAATCGCGATCTGCGGTTGTGCCGCCTCGCCCGCGGCAACGGCGATCATCTCGATGCTCAGGTAGCTGAAGATGGCGACCAGCACCGCCACCCATGCGCCCCAGAGCCCCTTGGGGAAAAAGCCCCCGTAGTCGGTGTAGTTGTGAAAGCCGGGCGTGGCGAGGTGCGCGGCAGCACCGGCCGCGCCCGCGCCGGCCAGCGCCGCGGGTGCACGCCAGATGAAATAGCTCGCCAGCACAATGAAAATCACGATAGCCGTGATCTTGATGGCCGAGAGCGTGTACTCCACCACGCCAAAGACGTTGACGCTGCGGGCATTGACCCCGATCAGGAGCCCCGCGAAGGCGACGATCCACAGCCATCCCGGTGTCGCCGGGAACCAGTACTGCATGTAGAGCGCGACGGCCGTGACCTCCGTGCCGACCGCCAGCACGATGCAGGTCCAGTACGCGTAGCGCACCAGGAAACCCGCGAGCGGACCCAAGTAGTACTCCGCATAGGCGCCGAAGGATCCGGAGGTGGGATGGGCGATCGTCATTTCCGCAAGACACCCCATGAGGAGCAGCGCGATCACCGCACCGATGGCGTAGCTGATGAGCACCGCCGGTCCCGCCAGGCTGATCGCAAATCCGCTGCCAAGAAACAGGCCGGTGCCGATCGCCCCGCCGATGGCGATCATGGTGATGCGACGGGCGCTCAGGGTGCGCCGCAAGCCCCGCTCGCGTTCGAGGATGTGGTCGAAACTCGCGTCGTCACTGCTCATGTGGATGGTCCCGTCCTGCATGCTCACGATCCACAACTTCGCCCGCGGTGCGCGTGGCCTGCGGGTCATGTGGCCGTGCGAGGTCCGTTACGCGCGCGGGTGGGCCGCGAGATAGGCGTCGGTCTCGCGCACCAGCAGCAGCTTTTCAGCGCGCCGCGCGTGCGCCGTTTCCATGCCACGCGCCACATGCGCGGACATTTCCGCCGGCAGATGCGCGCGCACCCAGCTCTCGATCTGTGCGGGCGGCGCACCATCCCAGAGAAACTCCGGCAACTGCGCGATGATCAGTGGGGCGTACTTTGGGAATGGGGCCAGCAGCTGATCGATGTTTTCTGTCGTGCTCGTCCACGCCAGTGCGGGGTGATAGTTCGCGAGCTGCCCGATGAGACGCAGGCGGCTGTCCTCGGCTTGCGGCGGAATCTCCTTGGAAAGCGCAATCTGCGCGGCCTGCTGCGCCAGCGCCGGATCGCGCACGTTCATCAGCGCAAGGTAATAGCGCCGCTGCGCGGTATCGTCCTTCTCTTCACGCGCAATGGTGTGCAGCTGCTCGAAGGTCGCGGCATCCGCGTACTGCGCCACGATAGACAGCACCAGCTCCTGGTCATCGGGCTTGATGGCGCCGTGGTCCTTGACGAACGCGCCGTAGCGCCGCTGGGCCTCGCGGCGCACGTCGGCGTCACCCCAGGCGCCCAGATCCGCGAGCAGCGTGCGGCGCAACTCCTGGATACCCGGCGTCTCGCCCGGCTTCGCGTCCCAGCCAAGCCGATCGGCCATCGGACGGATGATCGAACGGGCAAAGGCCGCGAACGCGTCGTGGCCGGCGTTACCACGCTCATCGTATTCGATCGTCCCGAGGGCACCGGCGATCTGCACCCAGGCACGCGTATCGCTGTCGCCGCCCATTGAAGATGCGAGCGCAAGGTACGCCGTCAGCTCTTCGTTCTCCGACAGTACCAGCGCCCACTCGTCGTCGAGGAGAGCGATCTTGTCGCCATCGGGCAGCGTTGCAAACGAGCGGGTGTTGGTGGCGAGCGTCGCACGATCGTACGCAACCCGATAGAACCCGAGCGCATCTGCATTGACGGACAGTGGTTGGCTGCAATTGCCAGCCTCGGACTTCTGGCCGTCCGCCGTAAGCAGCAGCGAGCGCGGTGCGCCGGCGCTGCCGCTGCGGATGCGTAGGGGCACATTCCAGCGCCCGCCATTGGGATCAGAGCCGTGCAGCAGAAAACGCGTCTGCGAGAGCGTGAGCTCGCGCTTGCCGGCGGCGTCGCAACTCGCGGCAACCTTCACCAGCGGAAACCCCATCTGCTCGGTCCAGCCCGCGGCGATCTTGCCGACGTCCATGCCACTCGTCGAGCTCAGTGCGATCCACAGATCCTCGGCCGTGGCGTTGGAAAACGCGTGCGCCTGCATATAGGCCCGCACGCCGTCGCGAAACACCTCCGGGCCGAGAAAGGCCTCAAACATCCGCAGCACCGCCTCACCTTTGTTGTAAGTGATCTCATCGAAGGCGTTCGCCGCCTGCAGTTCGTTGGCGACGTGCTGCTGGATCGGGTGCGAGGCCAGGCGGGCATCCGAGCGCATCGCACGCTCCTTTGACCCGTCCTGCAGCTCGAGCCACTTCCACTGCGGATTGCGCAGGTCGGTTTCCTTGGCACCGCGCCACGAGGCGAAGCTCTCGTTCAGCCACAGGTCATCCCACCAGCCCATGGTCACCAGATCCCCATTCCACTGGTGGGCCATCTCGTGCGCCTGTACCGCAAACACCGTCTGCCGGTCCTGGATGGTGCTCGCGGCATTGATGAGCAGCAGCTGATCGTTGTAAGTGATGGCGCCCCAGTTCTCCATGGCCCCGGAAAACCCGCCGGGCACGGCAATGGAGTCGAGCTTCGGCAGCGGGTACGGATAGCCGAAGTAGTCGTTGTAGTCCTTGAGAATCTGCTGCGCGTTGGCGAGCGCTGTCTGCCCATCGCCCTCACGCCCCTGCACCGCCCAGACCCCAAGCCCGGTGCTGCCGCTGCTGGCGCTGACAGTCGCGAGCTCACCACCCGTGAACTCGATGAGGTAGGACGGCATCTTCGGCGAGCGCTCGAAGGCGGTGGTCGCCAGCTCCCCGTGCACTGCGCGGTTCGCGACCGGCATGTTGGAGATCGTGGCCCAGGCTGCGGGTACCGTCACGGTCAGCTGAAAGGTGGCGCGAAATGACGGCTCGTCCCAACAGGGAAACATGCGCCGGGCGTCGGTGCTTTCCATTTTCGTGGACAGCAAGACGCGCCTGGTGCCGTTGGGCGTGGTGTAGTGCTGCACGAAGAGTCCGTGGGGCTGCGTCTCGAGCTTCCCCTGGTAACTAAATGTCAGGGTGTGTAGCCCGGGACGCGCGGTGTGCGCCAGCGTGACGGTGGTCAGCTGCTGCTCGTCGTCGGAAGCAACTGTGGCGACCGGCGTCCCGTCGAGCCGGACGTCGGCGAGCTTCTCATTCAGTGAGTTGAAGACCAGGGTTCGCGTGCTAGTGCGAACGGTGAGCTTCACGCGCTGCGTGCCTGAAAAGGTAAGCGCCTCGATATCGGGCGTGATGGCAACCGTATAGTCCACGGGGACCACGTCCTTGGGCAGCCGCCCGGGTGCGGCGTCGAAGGAGAACGGTGCGCCGGCCAGGGCCGGGGCTGCCACGAGTGCTGCGACTCCTGTGGCAATGAATCCGGACACGCGCCTGGCAATTCTAAACGACATGACTTCATCTCCCCGACCCCGGAACGTGGCGGGCATTGTCTCCCGTGGTGGGCACAGCCGGAAACTTCCTCGACTCGCCAAATGCTCGCAGCGGCGCACAAAGGGGCGCGCACCCATGCCTGCCGACAGCAGTGGACCCCGCCGAAGCCGGCTGGAATCAGGAGTGCCTACTGCATTCCGGACGCCCAAAAGCAGAGCGGCTGCCCGAAGGCAGCCGCTCCACGTACTAAGCGCTCAAGACAAAGTCAGCTCGACGGCCGGCGTAGCGGGCGCCTTACGAAGCCGGTACGCAATTGGGCAGCAGCGGCCCTGGAGACAGGCTCCTCAGGGTCGTCTCATCCGGGAAGCTGTAAGCGCCGAGGTAGGCACGCGAGTGCGCGTCGAACTCGAACCACGGCAACAACGCCACGTTCTGCGGATGATAAGTCATGTTGGTCGTCGGAAACGAGGCGACCGGCAACGAGGAGTCAAGGACCTCGACCACGTCGCCCACTTCCAGGTCGTTCTGGCAGTTGCCACCGCCCGTGTAGGGGTCGACGCTCAGCCACCAGGGAGTTAGGTTGTTGACCAACGGATCGTTGAAGGTCTCGGCCATCTCGTGACTCCAGGGCGTGATGTCCTCGAAGCCGAAGTAGAACAGGCCCGGCGATAGCCAGCTCGAGTAATTGAGCACGTAGTCGCGCTGGCGGTTGCCGTTCCTCGCGTCGCCCGGCTCGAAGTCGTAACCGTGGAAGCCGATGACGCAGCAGTTGTTGAAATTGGGGCTGAAGAACAGCACCACGTTATCGAAGAGGAAGGTGGAGATGTCGGCCGTGGTGATATCGCCCCGCAGCTCCGCGTTTCCGATGGGCGTGGTGTGGTCCACCACGACGCCCGGGTAGAAAAGATTCACGAAGGTGGTGTAATCGATCTCACCCAGCACCGGCTGACCCTGGGCATTGATGAAGTAACCCCAGGCCGGGAGCGTGGTACCGGGGATGTAGTACGGTATCTGCATCGTGTAGCCGCGTTTGACCGCGGGTTCCAGCAGGGTGTGCCAGTTGTTCGCCTCACCTTCTCCCTCACCGTCCGAGATGCGGTTCCAGAACTCTGTCCGGAACATCTCGTCGTTGTACTGACCACTGCCCACCGTGTAGGTCGCGTTCTGGAACTCGGGTGAGTTCACGGCGTTGCGAACGAGGTTGCGATCGGGGCCGAAGGTGAGGACCACTTTGCCATTGGCATCGAGGAACTGAACCGTCACCGGCACGATCGGGGCGTTGATCGTAGTGGTGCGGCCCGACTCCGGGGGCCTACCCACCATGGTGTACGGCCAGATCGACTGCGGATTGCCGTTGGAATCGTAGCCGGGGGAGTAGAACTGGTCGCTCCAGTTGACGACCGTATCGACGCCGGGGGTACCTACCGTGACCGCCGCCGTGACGGCCGTAACCTTGGTGTGCTTGGCCTGGGCCAGTGCCTTCAGCACGTCCTTGCCGTGGATCGATCCCGGCTTCATCGTCTGCAGCGCGCTCAGCGGCAGGGCGCGGCTCTCAGTCTGAGCGAAGCTCGCTTGTATCGATGCCGCGGCGAGCAGTATCGCCAGACCGAGGAAGGTGCAGGTTTTTCTCAACATCGGATTCCCCTTAAGTGTGTAAAGAAGATGGTCTCGAGCCGTCAGGCAAGTCCGCGGATCATTCTGCAGTCTGCAAGCGATTTGCCCGAAGACGCGCAATTCCCTGACGATTGTTTTTCCCCAATTCTTACTTGATTTGCGGGAGCAACCTGTGCTCGGTTTGACGAGGCGCTTGCGTTGTTGCCGTTCTTGAAGCAAGCGTGCGGGTTGGATTGTAGGACGATTCGCGGTCGCCGCAAACATCCTTTTATTACGGCAACCAGCCCCGCCGTTCCCACCGCGGCGCTCAAAGCGCGCGTGAGTTTGACTTATTGCCGGCGGGAACGTCCGTGATACCCTCGCCGGCGGGTCGTACGGAGCGGAGTAACCATGCTTAGCTATTTCCGGATGCTCACCCGCCCCCAGCTTCACGCGTACCTTGCCGCGCTCGGCGGCTGGTCGCTGGATGCGTTCGACTTCTTCATTTTTGTCTTCTGCCTGAAGTCGATCAGCAGCGAGTTCCACACCGACGTCAAGGCGGTGGCCGAAGGGATCTTCCTGACGCTGGCGTTCCGTCCGCTCGGGGCACTCGTATTTGGCTGGCTGGCGGAGAAGTACGGCCGGCGGCCCATCCTGATGCTGAACGTCGTCAGTTATTCGGCGGTACAGCTCGCCACCGCCTTTGCGCCCAACCTCGCTACCCTCCTTGTACTGCGGGCGGTGTTCGGCTTCGCCATGGGCGGCGAGTGGGGCGTGGGTGCCGCACTGGCGCTCGAGACCCTGCCTGCAAAGGGCCGCGGCTTCTTCTCCGGATTGCTGCAGGAAGGCTACGTGCTCGGCTACTTCCTGGCGTCCTTGCTGTTCTGGTGTGCCTTCGATCGTCTCGGGTGGCGCGGCATGTTCATCGTCAGCGCGGCGTCGGCGGTGCTGGTGATGTACATCCGTTACGGCGTCGAGGAATCCCCCGCCTGGCTGGCGGGCGCCGCGGCAAAGCGGGCCTCGGCCGCCGCCGTATGGGCTGCGGTAAAGAACTACTTGCCGACCCTGGGGTATCTGGTCCTGCTGATGGCCTGCTTCAACGCCTTCTCGCACGGCTCCCAGGACATGTATCCCACCTTCCTGCAGGTCCAGCACGGCTTCTCGACCGCGACCACCGGCAGCATCGCCATGGTCATGAACGTCGGCGCGCTGGTCGGGGGAATCTGCTTTGGCACGCTGTCTGAGCGCCTCGGTCGCAAGCGCGCGATCATGCTCGCGGGATTCCTCGCGCTGCCCATGATCCCGCTGTGGGCCTGGTCCCACACCGCGGTCATGCTCGCGGTCGGTGGTTTTCTGATGCAGTTCATGGTGCAGGGTGCCTGGGGCATCGTGCCCGCCCATCTCAACGAGCTGTCGCCGCCGGCGGTGCGCGCGATCCTGCCGGGCTTCGCCTACCAGCTCGGCAACCTCGCCATGGCGAGGATGGGACCGTTCCAGGCCGGCATCGCCGAATCGCACGGCGGCAACTTCAGCTACATCCTCTCGTGGACGCTGGCAGTGGTCGCCATCGCGCTGATTGTGGTCACCGCGTTCGGCCCCGAGGCGCGTGCGGCGGAGCTGCGGGTCTCCTCCTAGGACGGACCTACGGACGCAGCGTAGGGCCGAAAATGGCCGCGTAGGTTACGGTGACGACGACCGCGATCGTGATCCAGCTCCAGCTGCGGGCAAAGTAGAGCCCGGGACCCTGAACGTCCGGCTGCCGCTTCAGCCATTGCATCATGAAGAGAAGTCCAATCGTGCCGCCAAGACTGCTGGCGATCGAGGACAGCACGACAATCACCACGCCCTGCGGGTTCAGAAGCCCGATGAGCACCGCCACAGCGCCGCCGGTGAGGTAGGAGGTCAACGCGGTGAGCCGTGCGCTACGGATCCGGCCGTCGCCGCTGCCGCTGACGCGCGGTTCAATGGCCGCCACCGCGATGCGCATCACCCAGCGGTAGGTGACGGCGCCGACTGCGAACAAGCCAACACGCCACAGCCATTCGGGTGTCGCCCCGTACAAGGCGCCCTCACGCGTAGTCCCCAGATCGCCCTGCCCGGACGCACCCGAGAACACGGCGTAGCCCGCGGCGTCCATGAGACCCAGCGCGCCGAGCAACCACAGGAAATAAAACCCGGCTCCTGAGAGGCGCGGCAGGCGCCTCAACAATGCAAAACAGACCACCCCGGTCATGACGCTCACAAACGGCCCGGCCAGCTCCACCAACCGAATGCGCAAGCTGCTCAGGCGCGCGTCGTCGCAGTTGATGTAGTAGGCCCCCAACTCAGTCGGGTGGCTGCCGAGGGCGACGCAGGTGAACGCGTGCCCAAAATGCTCGTGCAGGGCGACCGCGACAACATAAGCGAGCGCGGAAATGGCGATCAGCGTCAAGCGGTCAGGAAGCCGGGGTGCCGCCCCGGAGTCGGGCACGGTGTTCATCGCGCGAGTCTAGCGCCGGTGCGGCCGTCGGCTGACGACCTGCCCCAACAAGAAATCCTGAACAACCCACACCTCGCCGGCGGCACGGGCGTGGCGTCCATCCGGGCCTTCCCCGGCGCTGCCAGTGCGACCCTCCGGCGCGCATGCCCCCTTTACCCCGTAGGTGCGGTGGGTCCCCACCATCCTGCGACTCGGGTGAGGAATTGTTACTGACCGTGCCCGGTGCAGCGGCATTCCCAACATGGGCATTCCTACACACCCACAGCCTCTCTCTTTCGAGGGGCTAGGGCGTTGCTACACCGCAACAAAGCAACGTGTTGAAGTACAAAAGCGGCTACAGCGCTGGTTGGCAGTGCGCTCGCACCTGTTGCCTTTACCACGAAAGGCGTATGTTACAGCACTGTTACGCCTGCGGTTCCGCAACTCGAGGGAGACACCATGAGCAGCTGTAGATATCTGACTGGAGCGGCGCTTGGACTAGCGCTGGTTTGCACCTGCGCGCAAGCGGATGTGAAAGACCCGCTGCCTGATAGCTTGTCGCTGGGTGGCGTTACTCTTTATGGAACGATCGATGTGGGTTACGCGTACCAGAGCAAGGGCGTTCCGCTGAGCAGTACGCTTCCCGGCGGTCTCGAGTACCAATCCTTCACGACCACGCGCAACTTTGCCGGTTCCGTGTCGAGCGCCGCTGAAAGCGGCCTCGAGCAATCCAAGATCGGGATCAGGGTCTCCCAGCCCATCGCTGAGGATTGGACGCTGGTTGCCAGGGTCGAGACCGGCATCAATCCGCTCTCCGGCCACTTGGTCGATGCTTGCGCGAGCGTGGCACAAAATGGTGGCAGGGCGCAGGGGACTCAGACCGCGAACGCTGACAGCAGCCGCTGCGGTCAGTTCTTCAACGGCCCGGCTTTTGGTGGTGTCGGCAACAAGGACCTGGGCACGCTCACCATCGGGCGTCAAAACTCGCTGGAGCTCGACGCGACTGCTGCGTACGATCCGCAGCAGCTTTCGTATGCGTTCTCATTTCTGGGCTATTCGGGTTTTGACGGCGGCGCGGGCAGCACCGAAGGGGCCCGTTGGGACAATTCGTTCAAGTACGCGTACGCAACCGGACCAGTGCATGTAAATCTCATGTATTCCGGCGGCGCTCAGGATGCCGGCATGTTCGGCAAATCCTTCGCCGGCGGTATTGGGGGCACGTTCGGCGGGTTCGCCGTTGATGCCGTGTATGAGAACGAGAAGGGCGTCGTCAACCTAAGAAGTTCCTTCAACGACCCTGCGAACCCGTTCTCCGCGAACCCGCTTTCCACGACACCGCCTTCCCCGACGGGATTGTCTAGCTACCTTTCCAACAACACGTCGTGGAATCTCATGGGTAAGTACACCTTTGAGTTCAACGGCAGCGGGGCGACGGCGGACAAGCTCACCCTCTACGGGGGCTACTCGCATATGGAAAAGGCGAATTCTGAATATCCGATCGGCCTCGCCCAGGGCGCTTACCAGATAGTCGTGCCCCTCAACATCAACAACTCCGCCGTCTACAACTTTGAATGGGTGGGCGCGAGGTACGCGATGGCGTCTGGCTGGTCCCTCTCCGGCGGTCTGTATCACATAACTCAAAACAGCTGGACGATCAACGTTGTGAACGGCGCAAACAACGTCGGTTGCAGCGCAGCGGGCTTACTGTGCGCAGGCGACTTCAATGAAGCGTCCGTGGTGGCGGACTACGCCTTCAACAAGCACTATGACGTCTATGGTGGCGTGAACTATTCGGAAGTCACCGACGGCCTTGCTAACGGATTTGCCGGCACCACCAAAAACGGGACCACGGGAAGTGAAAACCAGACGACCGTGATGTTTGGTTTCCGCGTGAGGTTCTAAGAGCCGAGCTCAATCGGCGATTCCCGGATTCGACCGAGCCACCCGCGTATCAGGCGGGGGCTTGGTCGGACTTCTCCCCTTACCTGCACACCAAGACCGCGATAACGCTGCGCGCGCGGCCCACGCTGACCTCCAGAAATCGGGCAACGCTCATCCAATAGACCCGTGCAAACGGGTGCAGTACGCTCGCGCTCAACACGCGCCCGCGGCCGAGGGGGAGCACGATGGTGTCAACAACGAATGACAGCGGTCTCGTGCAACCCGGTGTCCCGCGAGGTCGATCCGCCGATCTGGGTGTCAGGCTGAGCGCTCGCATGAAATTTCATCGTCTGACGATGGCCGGCCTGTTGATCATAACCGCTTTGGCCGCCCAAGCTGGCGAACGGTTGCCGACAATCCCCCCCGCGCAGTACACGGCGGAGCAGAAGCAGGCCGCGGCCGAGTTCGAGGCGGCGCGCAAAGTTGCGGTGTTCGGGCCATTCGAGCCCCTGATGTACAGCCCACAGGTGATGTCGCAGGCACGCGCGATGGGTGACTACCTGCGCTACAAGTCGGCTATCGGCAATACGCTGAGCGAACTGGTCATCCTGATCACGGCCCGCGAATGGACGCAGGACTACGAGTGGTCCGTGCACTACCCGATCGCGCTGAAGGCAGGCATTCGGCAGCAGATCGCCGACGCCATTGCCGCTGGCGGGCGCCCGCTCGCGATGAGCCCTGATGAAGAAATTGTGTTCGACTACACCAGCGAACTGCTAAGGAACAAGCAGGTTTCCGATGCGGCATTCGAACGAGCCAAGTTGCGCTTCGGAACCAAGGGGGTTGTCGACATGACCGGAATTGTCGGTTACTACACCTTCCTCGCCATGCAGCTCAATGCGGCGCAGTACCCAGCCCCCATGGGCGCCAGGAAGCTGAAGGCGATGCCCCGCTAGGTCGCTGGCTCCCGGGACGAGAGCACAGGAGGACTCGGTAATGATGAAGCGAATCGCAGCCATCGCACTTGTGATGGCGTTCGCAGTCCCCGTGCACGCCGCGGACGAGGAACACCACTCGCATCCCGCGCCGGAGAAACTTGGCTCGGTGAACTTTCCGACGTCGTGCACACCAGCGGTGCAGCGGGAATTCGACCGGGCTGTCGCACTCCTGCATTCGTTTGCGTATGCGGCGTCCGAACAGGAGTTCCGCGCGGTCGCCACCCAGGATCCGGGCTGCGCCATCGCTCACTGGGGAATTGCGATGTCGCTTTTCCACCAGCTTTGGGAACCGCCAGCGGGCGAAGTGCTGCGTGAGGGGGCGGAGCAAGTCCGGAAGGCTGTCGAAATTCGCGCCGGCTCGCTGCGTGAACGTCAGTACGTTGAGGCCCTGGGTACGTACTATGCCAACGCCGAACGTGACGCACCGGCAGTGCGTGCAGAGCGCTATACCCGCGCCATGGCCGACGTGGCTCGCAACAACCCAGGAGATCCCGAGGCGCAGATTTTCTACGCGCTCGCGCTCATCGCAACAGCACCACCGGCTGACAAGACCCATGCGAATCAGAAGCAAGCCGCCGCTATTCTGGAGCCCATTTTTCGCCAGCAACCCCAGCACCCCGGAGTCCCCCACTACCTGATCCACGCCTACGACAGCGCAGAGCTCGCGCCGCAGGGTCTGGCTGCAGCCCGCGCGTATTCAAAGATCGCGCCCTCGGCGCCCCATGCACTGCACATGCCGTCGCATATCTTCACCCGCCTGGGCCTCTGGGATGACTCCATCGCGTCAAACCAGGCCGCCCGCGCGGCGGCGCACAAGGAGGGCGATGTTGGGGAAGAACTGCACGCGATGGACTATCTGACCTACGCATTCCTGCAACGCGGCCGCTACGCGGAAGCTGAGCAGGTCGTCCTCGATCTGCGGTCAATGAAAAATCTCTCCGCGTCCCAGTTCAAGACCGGCTATGCCGCGACAGCCATGCCGGTGCGCCTGGCAATCGAGCGCCGCGCCTGGGACAGCGCCGCGTCCCTCCAGCCGCTGCCGCAGTCGGCGCCGCACGTCGCCGCGCTGGTTTATTGGGCGCGGGCGATCGGCCAGTCCCGCGCCGGACACCCGCGGTCGTCGGACGCTGAGGTCGACAGACTCAATGCATGCCTGCGCGAACTTCAGTCTGCGGGGAATGCCTATTGGGCCACGCAAGCCGAGGTACTACTCAAAGAAGCCCAAGCCTGGCGTCTTGCTGCGGACCGCGACCCGCAAGCCGCGCTGGTCAGCCTGCGCGCGGCCGCAGATGAGGAGGACGCAGTTGAAAAACTGCCGGTCACACCGGGTCCAATCGTTCCGGCCCGCGAGCAGCTGGGCGAGCTGCTCCTGGACCTGAATCGTCCGGAGCAGGCGCTGCATGAGTTCCGGACGGCGCTGACGCTCGCTCCGGGACGGCGGGGAGCGCTGGTCGGTGCTGCGGCGGCGGCCGAACGCCTGGGGGATGCTCAGGCGGCCACGCAATTTCGGGCGCAACTGACTCCATAGAGCGAGCCATCGGCGCTGACTGACTCAGTGGCGACGGTTCAACGCACAACAAAATGTCGTACTTGACGTACGAGTCTTTCTTCACCTCGAGCATCCCCTTAAGCTACCTCTTCACAACACCAACAGGGGATGCCATGAAGACGGGCCTCACCACCACCCTCGCCGTGCTGCTCCTCACCGCGAGCAGCGGCCTTGGCGCCGAAGACGCTCCCAACCCCCTTTACCCGCAGTACCCCAGCGAGACCCCTACCAAGTTCACTCCGGTCACTGACGCGTGGGAATACGACCTTCGCGACGTCATGATCCCCATGCGCGATGGCGTGAAGCTCCACACCATCATGCTGGTGCCCAAGGGCGCAACGCATGTCGGCATGCTGCTCACGCGTACGCCCTACGAGGCCAAGACACTCACCAGCCACACGCACAGCGGGCACCTGGGCCCGATGCTGCAGGGCTATGACAACGCCACCGACGTGATCCTCGAGGACGGCTACATCCGCGTAATGCAGGACGTGCGCGGCAAGTACGACTCGGAGGGCGACTATGTCATGAACCGCCCGGTGCACGGCCCACAGAACCCGACCCCTGTGGACGATGCCACCGACACCTACGACACCATCGATTGGCTGGTGAAGAACGTGCCGGAGAGCAACGGCAAGGTGGGAACGCTGGGCATTTCCTATGACGGCTTCGAACCCTTGATGGCCCTCGTCAAACCGCACCCGGCGCTGAAAGTCTCCGTGCCCATGAACCCGATGGTGGACGGCTGGATGGGCGATGACTGGTTTCACTTCGGCGCGTTCCGCCAGCAGAACGCGTCATACATCTACGAGCAGGTAGCGAGCCGCGACAACACCATCAAGTGGTGGTCGAACTATCACGACGAGTACGACCTGTTTCTGCAGGCGGGCTCGGCTGGTGAGCTGGGGCGCAGCCATGGCATGCAGCAGATCGGCTTCTGGAACAAGATCGTGGCGCATCCGGCCTACGATGATTTCTGGAGCGAGCAGGCGGTGGACAAGCTCCTGGCCACACAGCCGCTCAAAGTCCCGGTCATGCTCGTGCACAGTCTGTGGGACGCCGAGGACAGCTACGGCGCCATCGCCGTGTACAAGGCAATCAAGCCCAAGGACGTGAACGGCAACATGGTGAAGCTGGTGCTGGGGCCGTGGTATCACGGCCAGGCCATCGATGAGGGCAGCAGCCTGGGGAACCTGCGCTTCGGCAGCGACACCTCGCGCTGGTTCCGCGAGCACGTGCTGCGGCCATTCCTCGCGCAATACCTGAAGGACGGGGCGCCAGCAGCGGATGTCGCAGCGGTGACGGCGTTTGAGACCGGCACCAATGAGTGGCGGCGCTTCGACCGTTGGCCGGTGAGCTGCGAGAGCGGCTGTACGCACGCCACCAAAGCGCTGTACCTGCAGCCGGGCAACAAGCTCGGGTTCGAGGCGCCGGCCGGTGGGGAGGCGTTTACGGAATACGTCTCGGATCCCGCGCGCCCCGTGCCCTTCCGTGCGCGTCCCATTCAGCAGATCGGCTACGCGCCGGGGCAGACCTGGCAGCAGTGGCTGACCGATGATCAGCGCGAAGCCGCGGGCCGCACCGATGTCATCACCTTCACCTCGGCGGTGCTCACCAAGCCCCTGCTGATCAATGGCCAGCCGGTGGTGCACCTGGTGGCTTCCACCAGCGGCTCGGACAGCGACTGGGTGGTGAAACTCATCGACGTGTATCCCGACGAGGTGTACGCGCAACCGGAGATGGGCGGCTATCAGCTCGCGGTGGGCATGGACATTCTGCGGGGGCGCTACCGGGAGGGCTTCGTCGCGCCCAAGCCGATCAAGGCTAACAAGCCGCTCGCTTATGAATTCAAGCTCCCGCCGAACAATCACGTGTTCCTGCCGGGCCACCGCCTGATGGTGCAGGTGCAGTCGAGTTGGTTCCCGCTCTACGACCGCAATCCGCAGACGTTTGTACCCAACATTTTCCTCGCCAGGCCCGAGGACTACCGCAAGGCGACGCAGCGTGTATATCACTCGGCCAAGGAAGCTTCCTACATCGCGCTGCCCGTGATGGAGAACTGAAGTGCATGAGCACTGGAAATCGCAGACCGGCTCTTAGCTGACAGCGGGCGCTCCTGCCTGCTAGCCTAAGTAATCCGACGGAACGGCCCGCACAATGGATGACAGCAAGACTCCCTGGCACGCGCATATTTACTATAGCGCCCGGCGACCGCGGCCGCGCGGAGGCATTCCGCGGACGCCTGATCAGGCTGAAGGAGTCCGGTGAAACGCCGCAACTGCTGTTCATCGGAGAACTGCGCGATCATAAGGTGGGCCCGCACCCGGTACGGCAGTTCGAAGTTCACTTCACCGCAGGACTCGTGCCGATGATCGAGGGCATCATCTGCGAAGTCGGGCTAAGGGCGCTCATACATCCGTTGACGCACGATGATCTGGCGGATCACACGCGTCTCGGTCAGTGGATAGGTGCACCGATCGATCTTGACCTCACGGTTCTTGATCCGCCCGGGATCAACCAGGGGTTTACGCGCTTCGGGAAGACAGATTTTTAGTGACCCTTACCGCACAGCGTAATTACGCCTTCGCCCCCACTGCCAGCTCCGCGGGTTTGTAGGAAACCCCACATCCCCCGAGCCCGCAGTAGCCGTCCGGATTCTTCGCCAGGTACTGCTGGTGATACTCCTCGGCGTAATAGAAGGCGGGCGCGTCGCGGATCTCCGTCGTGATCGTCCCCTTCCCCGCCGCGCTGAGGCGCGCCTGGTAGACGCGCCGCGATTCTTCCGCCGCGGCGCGCTGTTCGTCATCCGACGCGTAAATCGCCGAGCGGTATTGCGTCCCCACATCGTTGCCCTGCCGCATGCCCTGCGTCGGATCATGGGATTCCCAGAACTCCTTGAGCAGTTCCTCGTAGTCGGCTTTCTGCGGGTCGTAGATCACGCGCACCACCTCGGTGTGCCCGGTCTGCCCGGTGCAGACCTCCTCGTACGTCGGGTTGGGCGTGAAGCCGCCGGCGTAGCCGACCGCGGTCGAATACACGCCGGGAAGTTTCCAGAACAACTGCTCGGCGCCCCAGAAGCAGCCGAGCCCGAACACCGCCTCGCGCATCCCGGCAGGGAACGGCGGCACGCTGCGATGGCCGTTCACAAAATGCGTCTCCGGCACCTTCAGCGGCGCGGCACGTCCCGGGAGCGCCTTATCCTTTTCAGGCAGAATCGACTTATTGCGGAACAGCCCCATGGTTCATCCTCCGTCGCCTCAGGACGTGAGTCTGGGGACGGATCGCCCACGACTCAAGCCCCGCGCGGCGAACTTCCGGGGAACTGTGAACAGCGCGGAATCTCTGGCACACTGAACTGAGAGGGGGTTCCGGAACCGCCCGAAAAGCCGATGAACCTCCTGGTACGCATAAATCTGGCTCTTGTCCTGACGTTTACCCTGGCCGCGCTGGCGCTTGGCTGGGCCTGTTCGTCCATGCTGCAGGCGAACGCGCAGCGCGAGGTCTTGCGTGAAGCGGGGCTGATGATGGACAGCGCGCTTTCCATGCGCGGCTACACATCCGAGGAGATCGTCCCGCTCCTCAACGCCGGGATGTTCAAGGAGTTCCTACCGCAAAGCGTGCCTTCCTATGCCGCCACCCAGAACTTCCTTAAGCTGCGCGAGCATCATCCCGAATACGCGTACCGGGAAGCGACCCTCAACCCCACCAACCTGCGCGACCGGGCGACGGACTGGGAGGCGGACCTGGTGCAGCAATTCAGAAATGATGCGCAGACGACACAGATCGTGGGTGAGCGCGACACGCCGACGGGAAGATCCTTGTACCTGGCGAGACCGATCCACGCCGAGCCAAAGTGCCTCATCTGTCACAGTCTGCCGGCGAGCGCGCCAGCGACTTTGCTGGCGCGTTATGGCAGCAACAATGGTTTCGGCTGGCAGCCACACGAGATCATCGGCGCCCAGGTCGTGTCCGTGCCGCTCGCCAGCGCCACCGCCAATGCGCAAGCGATCTTTCGCCGTGTCATGACGGCGGTGGCGGCGATCCTCGCCGCCGCGCTGCTGATCGTCAACGTCATCCTCTACCTCCTGATCGTGCGCCCGGTGCGGCACATCGCCGCCATCGCCGACGAGGTCAGTCTGGGTAACACGGCCGCCGCGCAGTTTCCGACGCGCGGCAGCGCGGAACTCCTGGACCTGACGCGCTCGTTCAACCGCATGCGTACCAGCCTCGCCAAGGCCCTGCAGCTCCTGGAGCCTTGAGAGTGGGGCGCGACGTATTTGTCAGTTATTCAGTACCGGATCGCGGGTGTGCGTTCGAGCTGACCGCGCGACTGGAGGCACGCGGGATTACGGTATGGATCGCACCGCGGGACATATCGCCGGCGGCCGAGTGGGCGGCTGAGATCATCGATGCCATAGCCACCGCGCGCCTCATGGTGCTGGTGTTCTCCAGCCACAGCAACCTTTCACCGCAGGTGCGGCGGGAGGTCGAGCGCGCCGTGCACAAGCAGGTGCCGGTGCTGCCGTTTCGACTCGAGGACCTGGTGCCTTCCAAGAGCCTGGAATATTTCCTGAGCTCCCAGCACTGGCTCGATGGCTTCCCGGCGCCTCGCGAACCGCACTATGACAGGCTGTGCGCCCATGTCACGGTGCTGCTGAACGCCGCCGGCGGCGCGGCACTGGTGACCCAGGCCGCCGTGGCAGCCACGAGCGTAGCCGCGGCGACCTTCAGCGCACCGCAGCTGCAGTCCCTGGAAAAACAGCTGGCGCCTCACATCGGTCCACTCGCGCAGCACCTGGTGAGGCGCGCGGCACAGAGCGCTTCGGGCTGGGAGCAGCTAATCCAGCGCCTGGCCGCCGAGATCGACGCCGACGCACCGCGGCGGCAGTTCGTCGAAGCCTGCCGCCGGCTGCCGCCGCCCGCTCCTTGAGCGAGAGCGCCCCGCAGCCCGGGAGCTTGCGAGCCTGCGGCAGCCCACCGTAAGCTTTCCCGTTATGGGCATCAGTCAACCACAGAACCTGCGCGCCGCGCCGACCGAGCAACTGTGTCCCTATGGGGTGCGCGTGAGCCTCCCCGCGGGCGATCCGTTCCGAAAGCTCCTGGGGCCCGAGTGGCAGCGGCTGCACTGGTATCCGACTCCCGGGGAGCGGGATGCGGCGCTCGCTGAGATGAGCCGGCGGCACGAGTACTCCCGTTCCAGCGACAAGCCCGCGCTGGTGTTCAAGAAGGTCGAGAAGCTCGCCGAGAGTCGCGGGCTGTAGTGTGAGCGCGCCCGCGACCCACCCTTACGCCACGCACCTCGACGTGAAGTTTGAGGCGCTGCGTGTCATCGATGTGCCGGCACTCGTGGCCCAGTGCAAGGACCGCTGGTACAACCAGACCCTGTGCAAAGTGAACGACTCGGTCATCCGCTTAGGCGTGCTGCAGGGCGAATATCACTGGCATAAGCACGACCGGGATGACGAGTTTTTCTTCGTTCTCGAGGGTCACTTCATCATCGACCTCGAGGGCCGGTCCATTGAGCTGAAGCCTCAGGAGGGCTTTGTCGTGCCGCGGGGGGTCGTGCACCGCACGCGGGCTCCGCAACGCGCGATCGTCCTGATGGCCGAAACAGCCGCGATCATTCCCCCCGGCGACGCCTGATGGCAAGCCCCGGCGCGGCGATCGTACGCGCGGTCGTGCGCGCGGACTTCGATCAATGGCTGCCGCTCTGGCAGGGCTACAACGCTTTTTACGGGCGCTCAGGCGACACCGCACTACCCGCTGACATCACCCACATGACCTGGGCGCGCTTCTTTGACGCCTACGAACCGGTGCATGCGCTGGTGGCCGAGCGCGATGGACGGCTCGTCGGGCTCACGCACTACCTCTTTCACCGCACCACCATCCGCATTGAACCCACCTGCTACCTGCAGGATCTGTTCACGGCGCACGAGCAGCGCGGCACCGGTGTCGGCCGCGCCCTCATCAGCGCGGTCTGCGAGCGGGCCAAGCTCGCCGGCTCGACCCGCGTGTACTGGCTGACGCACGAGTCGAATAAGACAGCCATGAAGCTCTATGACCAGGTCGCCCAGCTTTCCGGGTTCGTCGTCTACCGCAGGCAACTCTGAAGGACGCCAGGGGGCTGGCGCGCGATTTTCAGAAAGTGCGGCCGAGGAACAGGTAGAACGCCTGGCTGCCGTGCTGATCGAAGCCGCTGGCGATGTACACGGGTCCGAGGAAGGTGTCCATGCCTAAGAACAGGCTCGCGTCCTTGCGGGTGTTGCTTAAGGAAGCATCCGCGCGCTGCTGCCAGACGTTGCCCGCCTCCAGGGACATGCCGATGTAAGTCGGCACGTCAAGGTACCCGGGACCGCCGCGCCCGATCTGGTGATAGTAAAGGAGTCGCGCGATACCAAAGTCCGGCCCCGTAAGGGAGTCGGCGCGCACTCCCGAAAGGTTGAGGAAGCCCCCGAGGGGAAACAGCAGGTTGATGTCGGTGAGCGGGCTCTGGCTCTCGAGCGTGGTGCCGCCGGAGGCCGAGAACACCAGCGTGTCGCGTCCGAATGAGTGCGCCGCAAGGTAGTTGAGCGTCACCTGGTCGGACGCCTGCGCTACCCCTTCCGCGTTGCGATTGGCGCTGAACTGCAGCACCGCCTGCTGACCGCTGTGCGGGAAATTGACGTCGTCGAGCCGGTCGTAGGAGAAGCGCACGAAGTAATCCCGTAGCGAAAATGGCTGGTAGTTCGGCCCCGTCTCTATGGGCAGATTGGGGTTGTTCGGGTCGCCGATCTCCAGCACGAAATGATCTTCCTCGCGCTGCACGCCGGCGCGGATCTCACCCCAGTTGCCGAACTGGTAGCCGAAGTCGCTGCCGTAAGAGAAAGTGTGGGCGCGAAATTCCGCGAGCTGGCTCGGATTCTGCCCCGGCGGCACTTGCGACGGCGGGGGGTAGAGGATCACGTCGTGGGATCCGGTCGCCGCGTGCGGATCCACGAACCAGCCCGAGAACTGCGCCAGCGGCACGAACAGATCGGTTGCCGCCAGCGTGGTGCTGCCGATCTGCAGATCCGTAACCCACTCGCCCGCGGAACGCGTGATATCGGACATCACGAAGCGCATCGCCGCGTTGTAGGTCGCATTGCCCTGGAAGTCATCCTGCAGGCTCAGGCCGAAGCGCAGGTAGTTCGGTCCCATGGAGCTCTCGCGTGCGTCGAGTGCGAGACCGTAGCGGTTCTCGTTGCCGACCACGTGGTAGTCGAGCGTGTCGAGCCCACCCTGCCCGTACAGCGCCGTCACACGGCGCGCCAGCGCATCGGGGTCGAGCGGCTTGCCGGTCAGGTCCTTGAAGAGACTGTCAAGGGCGCTCGAGTAATGTTCTGAGCCCGTGTCGGCCCGCACGAAGTCGATCTGCGGCGGCGGCCGGCGCATCGCGTCCCGCGCCTGCATGTAGCGGCGCATCTCTGCATCGCTCACGGCGAGCGTCGCGAGCTTGGCGGCATCCGCCTGTGCCGCCGCCGTGCCGATGCCGATAATGCGGCCAACGATGCCGAAGTCGAAGGACGAGGTATCCCCGAGCGGCGGCTGAATGAGTATGTCTTTTGTCGTGAGCGTCCGCAGTTGCTGCTCGGCATTGCGGCGAATCAGGATCGCCAGCATCTGGTTGGAAATNNGCCGCGCGGCAGCAGCGGAAAACCGACATCCACCACGATGAGCACGTCCACGCCCATGGCGCGCGCGATATCCACCGGCACGTTGTCGGCGATACCGCCGTCCACCAGCAGCCGCCCCTGGCGCTCGACCGGGGCGAAGAATCCCGGCGCCGAAACGCTGGCGCGCATCGCGCTGGTCAGGTCCCCGGAGCCGATCACGACCGGCTCGCCGCTCTCAAGATCGGTCGCCACGGCGCGAAATGGCGTCGGCAGGTCATCGAAGTCGGTAATGCGCACCACCGGCAGGGTCAGCTGCCGCAGCGTCTGGTTGAGGCGCTGGCCTTCGATCAGGCCCTTCGGCAGTACGATCTTGCCGCCGCGCAGCCCGAGCGGAAATTTCACCAGGAAACTCTGGTCCTCCTGCTTGCGGCGCAGCGTCAGATCCTCGCGNNACCGCGCCCATGCTGGTGCCGGCGATGGCATCGATCGGCACGTGCAGTTGTTCGAGAACTTTCAACACCCCGACATGGGCAGCGCCACGCGCGCCACCGCCCGAAAGCACCAGGCCAACGCGCAGGCGATGCGGCGCGGCTGGCGCGGCGGACAGGTTAAATGGCGGGGTCGCAGCGGGCGCGGATTGCGCATCGGTGACGACGGGGGCCGCGAGCCACTGAAGTGCGAGAAGTAAACCCCAAACCCCGAGGCGGGGCGTCACCCGTGTCGAACTCACTGGTGAAGAATACAGCATGCCCACGCACACGCGTTAAGGCTCGCAGCCGCTTAGCGCTATCCTGAGATAATGCGGCCCATGAAAGTCCCGCTGGTCGTCGTGCGGTTGCGGAGCGCCGGCAGCTGGCTGCTGGTCGCGAGCCTGCTGCTTGGCCCGCACCCGGCGGCCGCGCAGTCGCCGGTGGCCGGGGACTGGGGTTACTACGGGGGTGACGTGTTTGGCCGGCGCTTTTCGAGCCTCGACCAGATCACGCGCGGCAACGTCAGGGAGCTCAGGCTCGCCTGGAGCTACCGCACCGGTGAGCTCGGTGCGGGGCTGGCACGCGACGATGAGTTGGCCTTCGAGGCCACACCGGTGCTCGCGTTCGGTCTTTTGTACCTGGAGACCGGAACCAACGTGGTGCTCGCGCTAGACCCGCAGAACGGCCATCTGCGGTGGCGCTTCGATCCGCACATTGATCGCGCCCGCCCGTATGGACAGCTCGATGCGCGCGGCGTGAGTGTGTGGGAAAACGGCGCTCCCGGCAGCTCCGGCCCGTGCAAACGGCGCGTGTTCATCGGCACCCTGGACGCGCGCCTGCTGGCGCTCGATGCGGATAACGGCGAGCCCTGCAAGGGCTTTGGCACCACGGGCGAGGTGGCCCTCGTGCAGGGCGTCACTTCGCCGCCCGCGATCTTCCGCAACGTCGTGATTGTAGGTTCCGCCGGTGGCGAGCAGCGGGCAGCGGCCGGCGGGCGCGGCATCGTCCGCGGTTACGACGCCGTGAGCGGGGTGTTGCTGTGGTCCTTCGACCCGCCAGCGGATGGGCACACGCAGCCCGCCAACACCGGCAATGCCTGGGGTGTGATGTCGGTCGACGAGGAGCACGGCCTGGTGCTGGTGCCGACCGGATCGGGCGCCAACCGCTTCGCCGACTCGCTGCTGGCGCTGGAGGCGGCCAGCGGACGGCTGGTGTGGGTCCAGCAACTGGTGCACCACGACCTGTGGGGCTTCGACCTGGCGGCCCAGCCGGTGCTTGGCGATGTCGATTTGAATGGCGTGCCGGTGCCGGCGGTGATCCAGGCGACCAGAACCGGAATGTTGTACGTGTTCGGCCGGGTCCGCGGCGAACCGCTCTTCCCGGTCACCGAGAGACGCGTGCCCGCCAGTCTCGTGCCCGGTGAAACGGCTGCCCCGACCCAGCCCTTCTCGTCCCTCCCCGCGCTGATGTCACAGCGTGCCGTGCAGCCCGAGGACGCCTGGGGCATCACGTTCTGGGATCGCGCCATGTGTCGCAGCCGTATCGCGGCGCTGCGCAACGAAGGCATATTCACCCCGCCTGACACGCGCGGCACGCTGCTCTCCCCGGGGAACATGGGCGGTGTTGACTGGGGCGGCGTGGCGTTCGATGAGCAGCATCAGCGCGTCATCGCGGCGGTCAATCAGCTGCCCATGGTCGCGACCCTGCGCCCCGCCCCGCATACCGGGCGCAGCGCGGCCCTGCTCTCACCCTGGGGACTGCCGTGCACGGCGCCGCCGTGGGGTACGCTGCTGAGTGTCGACCTGCGTCGCCAGCGTATCGTCTGGCAGGTGCCGCTCGGATCCAGCGTGGGCGTGACGCCCTGGTGGCTGCCGGCGCGCGACTTCGGCATGCCTAACATGGGTGGACCGATCGCAACCGCCGGCGACCTGGTGTTCGTCGCGGCTGCGACCGACAGTTTCCTACGGGCCTTCGACATCGAGACTGGACGCGAGCTGTGGAAATACCGACTGCCCGCCGGTGGCCAGGCGACGCCCATGACCTACCGTGCCGGACCAACACATCACCAGTACCTCGTCATCAGCGCCGGCGGCGACGCTGCACTCGGAACCCCATCTGGGGATTACGTCTTAGCCTTTGCCCTGCCCGAGGCGGCAGCGGCGCACAAGTCCGCGGAGTGAGGAATGCTGTTACTGATCCTCTCGGTTCTCATCCAGGCCGGCCTGGTCGTGCACGTGATCAAGACCGGGCGCAACCAGATCTGGATCTGGGCCCTGATCCTGTTGCCACTCGCCGGGCCGATCGCGTACGTGGCGGTCGAGATCCTGCCGGACCTGTTCCGCAGCCGCACGGCACAGCGCACTGCGCGCGGCTTCAAGAACGCGATGGACCCGACTGCCGACCTGCGACGCTACGAGGGTGAAACACGCGTCGCCGGCAACGTCGCCAGCCACCAGCGCTACGCGGAGGAACTCGTGCGGCATGAGCGTTACGACGAAGCCATCGCCCAATACACCCAGGCCCTCACCGGCCTTTACGAGCACGACCCGAACCTGATGCTGGGGCTGGCGCAGGCGCAGTTCAGCAAGGGCGATGCACGCGCCGCGCGCACCACCCTCGATGCACTCATCGCGAGTAATCCGGACTTCCGCTCACCGGCGGGGCATCTTTTGTATGCCCGGGCGCTCGAGGCGGAAGGCAACGCGGACAAAGCCCTGGAGGAATACAGCGTGGTGGCTCCCGCGTATCCCGGCGCTGAAGCGGCGCTACGCTACGCGCAGCTGCTGCAGGCCCAGGGCAGGAAAGCCGAGGCCCAGAAAGTGGCCCGCGAGCTCCTGGATCAGGCGCGCATCTCCCCCGCGCACTATCGGCGCGCCCAAAGACAGTGGCTGGACGCCGCCCAGCGCCTGCTATAAAGCCCGGCCGCGCCGCGCCGGCCGTGTCGCGCGCGCTTTCACCGCGTGCGGCGCCGGAATCTGCTGGGTAATGCAGTGGACATTGCCGCCACCGAGGAGAATCTCCCGCGCCGGCACCCCCACCACCCGGCGGCCCGGAAACAAGCGCTTCAGCCGCCGCGCGGCCAGCGAGTCGGTGCGTGGGTCGAGGAGCGGCATCACGATGCCGCCGTTCGCGATATAGAAGTTGACGTAGCTGCCGGCGAGGCGCTCGCCCGCGGCGCGTGCCCGGGTGCCGTCGCGGGCAATGAGCCCGCGCGCCTCGCGAGCGCGCCTGTAGAGGGGACCCGGCATCGGCAACCGCAGCACCTCAAGGCGCCGGCCACGCGCATCGCGTGCAGCGTGCAGCCGCTCCCAGGCATCGTGCGAGATCGCGTGCTGCGGGTCGCGGCGCTTGTCGCACCAGGTGAGGCACACCACCCCCGGGCGGGCGAAACACGCGAGATTGTCGATGTGGCCGTCGGTCTCGTCGTTGAACACGCCCTTGCCGAGCCAGATGATGTGGCTGACGCCCAGGTAGTCGCGCAGGCGCCGCTCGATCGCGCCGCGACCAAGCCGCGGATTGCGGTTTGGATTCAGCAGGCACTCCTCGGTTACCAGCGCCGTACCTTCGCCATCGACGTGAATCGCGCCGCCTTCATTGACCAGCGGTGCGCGGTAGCGCGCCAGACCCTCGATCTCGAGCACCTTGCGCGCCACCCGCTCGTCCTGGTCCCACGGAAAGTACAACCCGCCGTTGAGCCCGCCCCAGGCGTTGAAATGCCAGTCGACCCCACGCACGGTGCCGCGCCTGTTCACGACGCAGGTCGGACCGACATCGCGCATCCAGCAATCATCGTGCGCGAGCTCCACCAGCCGCACGCTCTGCGCCAGCAGCGTCCGCGCGCTGTTGAAGTGGGCGCTGGAGACGCCAATGCTCACCGGTTCAAACCGCGCAATGCTGCGCGCCACCTGCGCGAAGGCGAGTTGCGCGGGGCGCGCTGCCTCGCGCCAGTTGTCCGGCCGCTCGGGCCACAACATCCAGCAGCCGGCGTGCGGCTCGAATTCACCCGGCATGCGCAAGCCATCGGCAGCGGGCGTGCTCGCCAGCGCGCGCGTCATTGCCGCAGGCGGCTGTGCCTGAATCCGTAGAAGGCGTAGATGGACATACCAATGGCGGTCCAGACCACCAGCCGGATCCAGGTGCCGTTGGATAGAAACAGCGTCATGCCGAGGCACCACACCGTGCCCAGCACGCAGGTGAACGGCGCCCACGGCACGCGAAACGGCCGGTACGCATCCGGGCGTGTCTTGCGCAGCACCAGCACGCCCAGACACACCACCGCGAAGGCCAGCAGGATGCCGATGGATATGAGGTCCGCGAGTACATCGAGCGGGAACACGGCGGCGATCAGCGCCGCGCCCACGCCTGTGATAACCGTGGACACGTGCGGCGTCTTGTAGCGCGGGTGGCAGCGGCTCATCGCCTTGGGCAGGAGGCCGTCGTCCGCCATCGACAGGAGAATGCGTGGCTGGCCAAGCAGTGAGGTGAGAATGACGGAGGTCATCCCCGCAATGACGCCCACCTTGACGAACCACGACAGCCATGCGAGCTGCGGGTGGGCGTCGAGCACCACGGCGACCGGTGCGTCGGAGTCGAGCTTCTGGTACGGCACCATGCCGGTCATGATCGAGGACATGGCGACATACAACACCGCGGAGATCAACAGCGCGCCGATGATCCCAATCGGCAGATCACGCTGCGGGTTGCGCGCCTCGAGCGCGGTCGTCGAGGCGGTGTCGAAGCCGACATAGGAGAAAAAGATGATGGCCGCGCCCTGCAGCACCCCGCTGAAGCCGAAGTGACCGAAGGCACCGGTGTTGGCAGGCACGTACGGCTTCCAGTTGGAGGTATCCACGTAGCTCAGGCCGGCGACGACGACGATGACGATAATGGCGACCTTGAGGGACACCATGATGGTGTTGGCGCCGGCGGACCAGCGCACTCCCACGTACAAGAGCCACGTCATGGCGGCGATGATGAGGACGGCCGGCACGTTGATGATGGCGCCGGTGGCGATGAGGTGATCGTGCGCGTCAAGCCCGAGCGGCGCGTTGACCAGTGCAGGCGGCAGGTGGATGTGGGCATCCCCTAAGAGACTCACCACGTACGCCGACCAGCTGACCGCCACCGCGGAAGCGGAAATCGCGTATTCGAGCAGCAGGTTCCAGCCGATGAACCAGGCGATCGCCTCACCAAGCGTCGCGTAGGTGTAACTGTAGGCGCTGCCGGGCACGGGCAGAAAGGCGGCGAATTCCGAGTAACACAGGGCGGCGAGTCCGCCGCCGATCGCCGCGATCAAGAGCGACAGCGTGATCGCAGGTCCCGCGTGCAGAGCCGCGACCGTGCCGGTCAGCACAAAAATACCCGAGCCGATGGTGGCACCCAGGCCAATGGCGACGAGCGCCGGCGCACTCAAGACCTGCTTCAAGCGGCTCTTGCCCGCCGACTCGACCGGATCGATGGGCCGCACGGCGAGCAGCTGCCGCAGAATTGACTGTTTATTCATGGTGCCGGACATGTTTCATGGCGCTGGACATGCGCTCTTTTTTCCCGCCCCCGCATTAACCGTTCGGCAGTCTAACCTAAAGGTCAGCGGCGTCGAGGGTCGTGGGCGCTGTGCTAGCATTCCGGGCGCGACGGCGCACCCGAGCGCCGCCAATCCCTGCAGGAGAGCACCTCATGTCCGCGGTCCCTACCCTCAAAGTCACGCCGCCCGCAGGGGGCGCGAAGATCACGATTTACAGCGGCAAGCTGAGCGTTCCTGCGAATCCGATCGTGCCGTTCATCGAGGGTGATGGCACCGGACCTGACATCTGGCGCGCCAGCGTAAGGGTGATGGACGCCGCGGTCGAGCGCGCCTACGGCGGCAAGCGCCGCATCCACTGGCTGGAAGTCTACGCCGGGGAGAAATCCAACAAGCTGTTCAACACCTGGCTGCCGGAAGAAACGGTAGCCGCGTGTCGCGAGTACCTGGTGTCCATCAAGGGACCGCTCACGACCCCGGTTGGCGGCGGCATCCGCTCGCTCAACGTCGCCTTGCGGCAGATGCTGGATCTGTACGTGTGCCTGCGCCCGGTGCGCTGGTTCAAGGGCGTGCCTTCACCGGTGAAACATCCGGAGAAGGTCGACATGGTGATCTTCCGCGAGAACACCGAGGACATCTATGCCGGCATCGAATTCGAGGCCGGCACCCCGGACAACCACAAGTTCCTTGAGCTGTTCCGGCAGGCTTTTCCGAAGGCCTACGCCAAGATCCGCTTTCCCGAGAGTTCCGGCATCGGCATAAAGCCGGTATCGAAGGACGGTTCCGAGCGCCTCATCCGCTCGGCGATCCAGTACTGCGTCGCCAACAAGCGCAAGACCCTGACGCTGGTGCACAAGGGCAACATCCAGAAGTTCACCGAAGGCGCGTTCCGTAACTGGGGCTATCAGCTCGCCGAGCGCGAGTTCGGTGCACAGACCTACACCTGGGAACAGTGGGAGCGCACCAAGAGCGGCAGGGGCGAGAAGGAGGCGAACGCCGAAATGGACGCGGCTAAACAGGCCGGGCGCGTCATCGTCAAGGACGCCATCGCCGACAT
>PLEC01000133.1 GCA_003136935.1 Gammaproteobacteria bacterium | reverse complement strand
GGTAAGCCGTGGCTGACCCAGCCCACGCCGACGTCATACGCGCCGTACAGGTTGATGCCGTGCCACGTCAACGGGCAATCGCTGGCGAGGAACTCCCGGACGCTCGCGCATCCTGCGGGGCTGGCCGGAGTAGCCGGGGCTGGTTCGGCGGCGCGCGCCGCATGATTTAAAACGAAGGCGCTCATGACTACCAAAGCCATGACTGACTTTTCCACGCTTATGCTTCTCCAGAAAGGCTCAACAGCCGCCGCTGTCAGAACGCGCGTTATATTCCACCATATATAACACGGCCAAGTCGTTAAGCGCAAAATCCCGAAGGGGGCGAGCTAGCGGATAGCGGTCACAAGCAAAAGGGGCCGCCTGCAAGGTGATTTACAGAGGACTCGCCTTCGCTATGATGTTGTGAGGAGGAATCTCTATGGATGCTCCTGTTGTTCGATTCAGGATCGACTTCGCGGAACATTCCAGTGTTGGGCCGGGGAAGATCTGTCTTCTCGAGGCCATTCGGGATGCCGGTTCTTTGTCGCAAGGGGCGCGCAACATTGGGATGAGTTATCGCCGTGCCTGGCTCCTGGTCGAGAGCCTGAAGCAATCGTTCCGGGAGCCCGTGACGATGGCAAGCACGGGAGGCAAGGACGGTGGCGGGATGCTAGTCACCGAATTCGGCGACGCCTTGATCAAAAACTATCGCGAATTGGAACGAGACTTTGCAACGTTGGCACAGCGGCGTCTCCACCCCATCACTGCAACGGTTATCCGAAACTCCAGGTCTGGCGCTAACTATCGGCACGCACGCAGCTTGAGTAAAAAGCAAATGGCATGACAGACCGGCTCGGTAGCCATCGCATCCTTCCGCCCCGCAATTACAGCTGCGCCGCCCACGATGAGCACCAGCCGGCGGCCTTGACCGCCTTGCCCGGAAACAGCTGACACGGGCCCTGCGTGGAGCCAGTCGCGCCCTGGTACAGGCCGCAGTTGGCGCAGCTGCTGTCCGGCACCTTGCCCTTCGCCTGTGCTGCATTTTCGACGTACTTCACCGACTTCGCCTCTGGCGCATCGACAGACAGCAGCGGCAACGCGCCGTCGTCGGCGGCCGCGGCCTGCCGCCACGACGCCGCTGCAACCGGGGCCAGTGCCACGCCGAGCGCGAGGCGCTTCAGGGCGCTGCGCCGCGTGAGGGTTCTTACTTCAGTCATACGGAACCTCCTTAGCGTGAATCGCAGGGTATCACCTGTCGGAAGTCTGTCGGATCTGCGGGTATCACGAGGATTTTCAACGAACTAAGCGCACACAAAACCATAAGCATCTCCGCAGCCGCGCGCTATTGCGGCGTGGATGTTTCCCGGGGATAAAGAGCGCAACGAAGGGATTGATCCGCATCGAGATCGACGTACCGCAGACGGCGGAATTCTGGGTGCAGAGCAACGACAACTGCGTCGATGACACCACAGTGAAGACGAGCTTGGAGATCATATGAAGACCATGACTGCCCTTTTCGGCTGCCTGATCCTCGCCGCTTCGCTTGCGGCCCAGGCACAAACCCCACCCGCCGCGACACCTGAGGCGAGTACCGGCACCCATCGCTACATCGTCGAGCGCACGTTCAAGCCAGGCTCCCTCGATGGCCTTGACGCGGCCCTCAAGGCCAAGGTCAACGCCAACAATGACATGTACGGCGTGCACTGGCTCATGTCGTACGCGAACGCCCAGAAGACCAAGACCTTCTGCGTCTACGAGGCGCCGAACGAAGCGGCGATCCGCAAGGCGGCAAGTGACAACGGACTGCCGGTGGATTCCATCACGGAAGTTCCGGTGACGCTGCTGCCGAAGTAATCACTTCGGAAACCACATGCCCCGTGCCTCGCTAACCGGGCGAGGCACGGGGGCTAGCGAAGTCCGACGCGGCGCATCAGATCCTGGAAACGCGGATCGTCGCGCAGGAAGTCATAAAGCGGATCGACCTTGATGGTCGTCAGGAAGCTCGCGCGCTCGTTGTACCCGGCCTCGAGGTTCGCGAGCGTCTGCTCCCTGTCCTGCATCCCGGCGTACGCCGTAACCCGTATTGGGAACGGGTCCACGTGCTCGCGCAGGATCGCTTCGTCCATCTTCGCGATGGCGTCCCCGGCCTTTGAGCGCTCCCCTGTGTTCCCGTAGACATACGCTCTGAGTGCCCAGTCCCAGGGCCCCGTGGGCGCGCCGTTGAGGTGGGCGAGTGACTCTTGAGAACGCCCCAACTGTACGAGACTGGGGACCAGCGGCGCGCGGCCGAAGTTCGGGTGCATGGCCAGCGTAGCGCGAGACGCGTCGAGGGCGCGCTCGTATTGCCGCGCGAAATAGAGGATCACCGCGTGATCGGCGACCACGATCGCGGAGAGGGGGTCGAGTGCGCGGGCGCGCTCGCTGTGTGCGAGCGCCTCGGTAAAGCGTCCCTGGAGGGCGAGACACTGTGCATACCACTGATGGGCGGTCGCGTAGTTCGGGTTGAGCTCGATCGCCCTCTGAAATTCCTTCTCGGCCGTGCGCCAGTCGTAGTCGTAGTCCTCGGCGATCACCGCCAGCGCGTTGTGCGCCTCGGCGAGGTTCGCATCCAGCTCGATCGCGCGCACGGCGGCGGCCCGCGCGTTCACCATGGCTTCGGTATGCGGCGCAAGGCCATAGTTGCTCATCATCGCGAACGTGTCGGCGACACCGGCATGGGCTGGGGCATAGCCCGGATCCTGCGCGATTGACTGCTGAAAAAAGTCGAGCGCCTGGGAAAAACCCGCTGGATCTCGCTTGTTCCAGAAATATCGCCCGCGCAGGTAAAGGTCGTACGCCTCGTACTGTTGCGGCGCCCGCGCCACCCGTGCCGGCACGCCCGCGGCACGCTGCCCAAGCGTGCTGCGAATTTCATCCGCAATCTCCTCCGCGATCTCTCCCTGAAGTGCGAGCACCGAGGTGAGCTTGCGGTCGTACTGCCGCGACCAGACGTGGGCCTGGTCTGACGCACGCACCAGCTGTGCTGTAATGCGCACGTTCCCGGAATCCCGCCGCACGCTGCCTTCGAGTACGTACTGCGCGCCGAGTGCGCGTGCGATCTCGTTCACCGGCTCGTGAGTGTCCTTGTAGCGCATCACGGAGGTGCGTGCGATCACGCTCAGGCGCTGCGGATCAGTGTTCCCGAGTTGCGCGATGAGCTCCTCTGTCAGCCCATCACTGAAATAATCCTGCGCCGGGTCACCCGTGAGGTTGGCCAGCGGTAACACGGCCAGCATCGAGCCATGCGCAGGCGGCGTCGCTGCCTCGCGGGTGGCGGGCCGCAGCGCCCACACCAACGCTGCGCACAGGACTACGATGAGTGCCGCACTCACCCACCACACCGTCGCCGGCCATCCGCGTGTCGGTGGGGCCGCCGGTGGCGCACGACGGCGCTCCACGAACTGCCCGGTGCCCTGCGGTGTGACACCCGCGGCCGCATTCGCCGGGGCGCTGGTTGTCGCGCTGGCCTGCGTCGTGCCTGCCGTTTGCGGCGGGGCTGCAGTCGTGTCCGGTGCAAGCTGCGCCACGAACCGGTAACCCAGTCCGGTTACCGTCTGGATGTATTTGGGTTCCCCGGAATCATCCCCGAGCGCCTGGCGGATCTTGCGCATGGCGCCGTTGATGCTGTTGTCCGTGTCGAGGTACACACCGTTGCCCCAGACTTTCTCCACGATCTGCTCGCGGCTCACCAGCTGCCCGCGCTGCTGCGCGAGGAACATGAGGATCTCCATCGGGATGCGTTCGAGCTTCTGCGGCTGGCCGGCGCGGCGCAGCTCCCACGCACGGGCATCGAGCTCCAGCCCGTCGCCGAATCGGATGGTCGGGCTGCCGGGTTCCGGCCCCAAGTGTGGTTCTCCCCGCGTGTTGCGTGGAGGATTCTACAGCGAACAGCGAGGATTTCGCGCGCAGGGCCAGGAGCGCGACTGCGGCCTGGAGTGCCCGCGGCGGGTCAGCCCGAGGCTTGCGCGAAGCTTTCCATCATGAGGCCCGTGCCGCCGCGCGAGACGTGCGCGACCACGGCGGTGCGGCGATGCAGCTTGGTGACGACGCCGAGATTAATGGCGAACGAGAGGACGACCTGCTGGCCCTTGCGCAGTCCCAGGTTTGTCGTCTCGATGAACACGCCGGTGGCGGACAGATTCATCGCCTTGCAGAGCTTTCTGCGGCCGCCCGGCACGTTGATATAGACGATCGTGCGTGCGCGATGCCTTGTATGCAGTCGGCGTTCCACTGCTGACCCTTACGGCTTTAGTTATTGTACTGGCGACCCGCCCCATTATGCCTCGGCCGCGGGGGGCTGCCGTGTCCAGTGAACTTAATTCGCGAGGAATGCGCCGATCTCGGCGCCAAAGGTCTTAAGGTCAACGAGAAACGCATCGTGGCCCTCGATGCATGACAGCGGCGCGAAGCGCGTCGCCACCCCGGCAGTCTTGAGCGCGTCGGCAATCGCCTGCTGCTCATCCACCGAGAACAGTAGGTCCGTCTGCACACCGATGACCAGCGCCTGCGTCAGTCGCGCGGCGCGAAACAGCGCCACCGGCTCGCCGTGCGCCGCGAGGTCGAAGCGATCCATGGCGCGTGACAGGTACAGGTAGCAGTTCGCATCGAAGGCGCTGACGAAGCGCTGCGCGAGGGATTCCATGTAGCCCTGAACGGCGAACTCGGATCTGAACGGACCGCCGCGTTTCATATCCGCGCGAATGGGGTCGCGGCCGAAGCGCTGCTGCCACTCGGCGGCGGAGCGATAGGTGATGGTGCCGAGCTTTCTCGCCAGGCTCTGGCCGGTGGCAGGCGGATGAGCGGCGTCGTAGTTGCCGTCCGCCCACGCCGGATCGTTGGTGATGGCTTCGCGCTGGATGGAGCGCAGCGCGATGGTGAAGGGCGCCGCCGCCATCGTGCCCGAGATGCACAAGAGGCGCCGCGCGCTGCCCGGAAACATAGCCGCATAGGCGAGCACCACCATGCCGCCCAGCGACGGACCCATGACGGTATCCAGACGCGCAATGCCGAGCGCGCGCACGGTCTCGAATCCCGCCCGCGCGATGTCCTCAATGGAGAGGTCCGGGAAGCTGAGCCGATAGGGCGTGCCCGTGGCCGGATCGCTGCAGGCGGGTCCCGTCGAGCCGAAGCAGCTGCCGAGCGAGTTCACACAGATCACGAAGAAGCGCTCGGTATCAATGGCGAGCTTCGGGCCGACCATGCCCTGCCACCAGCCATCGTCCGGATCCTGCTCGGAAGAGGCGGCGTGTGCCGGCGGGGAGAGGCCGGTGAACAGGAGCACGGCGTTGTCGCGTGCCGTGTTCAGCTTGCCCCAGGTCTCGTACGCAATGCGCGCGCCATGCAGCACGCCGCCGCGCCACATCGGGAACGGGTTGGGGAGCGATGCGTACTGGCGCGCATCCATGGCAGCGGCGATCTTGTTGGGCTGGGCTGGCGGTGAACCTTAAGCGCAGCTTAACGCAACTGCTTAAGGTTCCGCGTCGCTGCCTTCGGGAATGCCCTCGAAGAGTACCGTTGAGAGATAGCGCTCGCCCGTGTCCGGCAGCATGGCAAGCAGCACCGAGCCCTGCGGCGCCTCGGCGGCTACTTTCAACGCCGCGGCGAACGTGGCACCGGAGGAGATGCCGCAGAAAATGCCCTCGCTGCGCGCCAGCTGGCGCGCAGCCTCGATGGCCTCGGCATCCGCCACCGGCACGATCCGGTGCGCCACCTCGCGCTTGAGTACCGCCGGTACGAAGTCCGGCGTCCAGCCCTGGATCTTGTGCGGCGCCCAGGGCTTGCCCGCCAGCAGCGATGCGCCGGCGGGCTCGGAAACGATGATCTGCACCTCCGGGCGCGCCAGCCGGATGACTTCGCCCGCGCCGGTGAGCGTGCCGCCCGTGCCCCAGCCGGTGACGAAGAAATCGAGCCGCCTGCCGACGAAGTCCTGGATGATTTCGGGCCCCGTGGTGTTGCGGTGATAGGCGGGATTGGCCTCGTTCTCGAACTGCCGTGCGAGGAACCAGCCGTTCTTCTGCGCCAGTTCCGCGGCCTTTTTCACCATGCCGGTGCCGCGCTCGGCGGCGGCAGTGAGGATGACCTTCGCCCCCAGTATGCGCATGATCTTGCGGCGCTCGATCGAGAAGGTTTCGCTCATGACGGCGACGAAAGGGTAGCCCTTGGCCGCGCACACCATGGCGAGCGCGATGCCGGTATTGCCGGAAGTCGCCTCCACCACGGTCTGGCCGGGTTTGAGCGTGCCGCGGCGCTCGGCATCTTCGATAATGCCGATGGCGAGCCGGTCCTTAACCGAGGAGAGCGGGTTAAAGAACTCGCACTTTACGTACATGGTCACGTGCTTGGGTGCGAGGCGCTGGATGCGCACCACGGGGGTTTTGCCGATGGTGCCGAGAATGCTGTCGTAGATCATGGCTTCCTTCTACGCCGCCGGCTTACCGTCACACAAGCATCGCCGCGGCATCTGCTTAACACGCATTGTTATGATCGCATGATCAGATTGCAGAAGTTGCTCGCCGGGGCGGGCCTGGGTTCCCGCCGCACCGTCGAGGACTGGATTCGCGCCGGCCGCGTAAGCATAGCGGGACGCGTGGCGCAGCTTGGGGATCGCGCGGGTCCCGAGGACGACGTGCGCCTCGACGGACGCCGCCTGACCTTAAGCCCGCTCGATCTCAACACGCGGGAAGTGCTTCTTTACTATAAGCCCGTGGGCGAAGTGACCACGCGCAGCGATCCGCAGCGGCGACCCACGGTATTCGAACGGCTGCCAGAGCCTGCGAACGGCCGCTGGATCACTGTCGGTCGCCTCGACGTCAACACCGCCGGGCTGCTGCTTCTGACGACGGACGGGGAACTGGCTCACCGCCTCATGCATCCCTCCAGCGAGGTGGAGCGTGAGTACCTGGTGCGCTTGCGCGGGAAGCCCGGCCCGGAGGTGATCCGGCAACTGCTTCGCGGCGTGGCACTCGAAGACGGCCCGGCGCGCTTCGATCGCATCGCTGCGGAAGCCGGCGAAAACCACGGCGATCTAAGTCACAGCACCTTCCGGGTGGTGCTGCACGAGGGGCGCAATCGCGAGGTGCGCAGGCTCTGGAACGCTGTGGGCTTTGAGGTGAGCCGCCTGCTGCGGATTCGCTACGGCCCGGTTGAGCTTCCGCGGGACATGCGCCCCGGGAACGCGCGCCGGGCAGAGCCGGCGGTGCTCGAGGCTCTGCGGGCAGCGGTGCCGGGGCGATGAGCATCGAAATCAGGCCGCTGCGTGAGGGCGATGCTGAAGGGCTGCTGCAGGTTGGCAGGCAGCTGAACTGCACGGAGGCCTGGGTTTTGACGGATCGGGCCAATGCCGCGGCCCGGGTCCTGTACTCATCCGCCGGGGGTACGGAAGGGGTCGGTGGGCGGGAGGGGATAGCCCCATCGTCGGGTACTCGTTCCCGCGGGAACCGCAGCGCTAGCCCCCGCCAGCTCGGGGGTGGGCTTCCTGGGCCCGGGCTTTCTGCTCCTATATTAAGGAGTGATCCTTTGGGGCGAGGCCGGTCTAAGCAAATAACGGGCCAAAGACGCATTGACACTCTGCCACCCCGAAATCACAATACGCGGCTCGTTTTGCGGAGGGGTACCCAAGCGGCCAACGGGAGCAGACTGTAAATCTGCCGGCTTACGCCTTCGAAGGTTCGAATCCTTCCCCCTCCACCATTGAGTGGCGGGATGGACTCGCAACTTCCAAGGAAGCGGCCGGCAGGTGTGGGCGTCATTGGCGGGTGTAGTTCAATGGTAGAACCTCAGCCTTCCAAGCTGATGACGTGGGTTCGATTCCCACTACCCGCTCCA
>PLEC01000068.1:8327-50916 GCA_003136935.1 Gammaproteobacteria bacterium | reverse complement strand
GTCTCACCTGCCGCGCCTGCGAGTCCGCCTGTCCTTCCGGAGTGCGCTACGGACGCCTGCTAGACATCGGCCGCAGTGTGCTGGAGGAGCGCGTACCCCGCGCCAGCGGGCCGGCGTTGACACGCCGCCTGCTGCGCAAAGTGCTGCCAAACGCAGGCCGGGTGCGCGCGTTACTGGCTGTCGCGCGTGTTCTGCAGCCGATTCTGCCGCGCGCACTGCGGGATCGCGTGCCGCATCCTGGCCGGTCAGGGCCGACGGCGCCTGCCGCGTGGCCAGCCGTCCGCCATGCCAGGCGCGTGGTGCTGCTCGATGGTTGCGTGCAATCGGTACTGGAGCCGGGCATCAACTCATCCGCCGCGCACGTGCTCGATCGCCTCGGCATCAGTGCGCTGCGCGCACCGGNNGCAATCGGGGTGACGGCGAGCGCCTGCGCTTCGATGGTGACCGAGTACGGTCATCTGCTGCGCGACGATCCGCACTACGCTGCGCGGGCGCAGCGCATCAGCGCACTTGCCCGGGACATCAGCCAGCTCGTGAGCGCGGAGCGCGAGTCCCTTGCACAGGCGCTGCGACAGGCCGCACCAGCCGCCACCGCCGTCAGGGTTGCCTTCCATTGTCCCTGCACTTTGCAGTACGCGCTCAAGGGTGGCGGCGTGGTCGAGCCGCTGCTGNNGCTGCGGCTCGGCCGGGACCTACTCCATCCTGCAGCCGCAGCTGTCGCAACAGCTCCTGAGTGCCAAGCTCGCGGCTTTGACGCAGGCGGCGCCTGATGTCATCGCGACCGCCAACATAGGCTGTCTTGCGCACCTGCGCGGCGGCACCGCGATACCGGTACGTCACTGGGTCGAGTTACTGGCCGACAGGTTGCCGTGAGCGTCGACGAATGGGGCGAGCGCATGCCGCGGGCGGTGGGCTTGTTCAACGCCGTAGCGGTCTCGGTCGGGGTTACCGTCGGCAGCGGTATCTTCCGCGTGCCCGCCACGGTGGCCGGGCAGTTACCGGATGCGGGTTCCATCATCCTGTGCTGGGTGGCCGGAGGCCTCATCGCCTTGTGCGGGGCACTGAGCCTCGCGGAGCTGGCAGCCGCGTTGCCGCGCTCCGGCGGTGTGTTTGCCTACATCCTCGAGAGCTTTGGCCCGCTGCCGGCGTTTCTCTTTGGCTGGGCGGAACTCGTGGTCGTGCGTGCCGCGGCGCTGGGCGCCGTCGCGACCATATTCGCGGAATACCTGGGCTATTTCATCCCGCTGAATGGCTTGCAGGTGCGCGAGGTCGCCGCCTGCACCATCGCCGTCATCGGGGCGATCAACTACGTCGGCGTGCGCCGTGCCGCCGCGGTGCTCAGCGCCGCGACGCTCGCCAAGTACCTGGCGGTGCTGGCGCTGGGGCTTCTGGCATGCACCGCCAACGGGGGCAGCAGCGCGCATTTCGCGCCGCTGTGGAGTCAGGCGCTGTCGCCTTCGCTCATCGCCACGGCACTGATCCCGGTCATGTGGACCTACGACGGCTGGGCGGATCTCTCGATGCTCGGCGGCGAAGTGAGTAACCCGCGCCGCACGCTGCCACTGGCACTCATACTCGGCGCGGTCTGCGTGATGTTCGTGTACCTCATCGTGAATCTCGGTTTCATGTACGCCGTGCCACTGCACGAGATGGCAGGTTCGAGACTCATCGCGGCCACCGTGGCGGGACGCATACCACTGCTGGCGGGCGCGGGTACGGCACTTATCGTGAGTATCGTCCTCATCGCGACCTTCAGCGGCCTGAACGGTTCGATGCTCGTGGGCTCGAGGATTTTCTTCGCCATGGCGGATCGCGGTCTGCTGTTTCGCGCGGTGGCGCGCGTCTCGCCGCGTTTCAACAGTCCGTCGGTGGCGATCGGCGTCGCCACGGCGCTCGGCGTCGTGTACGTCCTGGAAAACGATTTCGCCCAGCTGGCCGACAAGTTCATCCTCGGGATCTGGCCCTTCTATGCGCTCGCGGTTGCCGGGGTGTTCGTGCTGCGCCGCCGCCGCCCCGATCTGCCGCGCCCGTACCGGGTGTGGGGTTATCCGATCGTGCCGGCATTGTTCCTGCTCGCTTCCGTGGGCCTGATCATGAACGCGCTGGTCACCGATCCGCGCAACACGGGAGTCACGCTGCTGATTATCCTCGCGGGCGTGCCGGTGTACTGGGTGCGCGGCCGGGTGATGCGCCACTGCTCTGCGGCGGTGTGAGCTGCTCGTATAAGATGGGGGCGTTCCCCCGTGGATTAAGGGTCTCATGAGCTCGCGTATCGCCGGCCGCGGCGCCTTCGTATTCGTGTTCATCGCCGTGCTGATCGATGCGATCGGCTTCGGCATCATTTTGCCGGTGCTGCCGCAGCTCATCATGCAGCTCACGGGCGTGCCGATTGACCGTGCGGCCCAATACGGCGGCGCGCTTTCCTTTGTGTACGCGCTCATGCAGTTTTTCTGCGCGCCGATCCTCGGCAATCTGAGCGATCAGTTCGGGCGCCGCCCGGTGCTCCTGTTCGCGCTGCTGGCGCTCGGGTGCGATTACCTGATCATGGGATTTGCGCCGGTGATCGGCTGGCTGTTCTTCGGGCGCATGGTCGCCGGCGTCGCGGGGGCCTCGTTCACGCCCGCCTACGCGTACGTTGCCGACATCAGCCCACCCGAGCGCCGCGCGCAGAACTTCGGTCTCCTCGGCGCAGCGTTCGGCATCGGCTTCATCCTCGGGCCCGCCATCGGGGGNNGCCAACACGGCCTTTGGTTACTTCGCGCTGCCGGAGTCCCTGGCGCGCGGCTCGCGGCGGGCATTTCAATGGGCGCGTGCCAACCCGCTCGGCACCCTCGCGCAGATGCGCAAGCTCCCGGCCGTGAGCGCGCTGCTGGGCGCCTTGTTCCTGTGGCAGCTCGCGCACCAGGTCTTCCCCAGCACCTGGTCGTTCTACGGCATCACGCAGTTTCACTGGTCGAGCCGCGAGGTGGGCTACTCGCTCGCGTTTGTCGGGCTCGTCATGGCTATCGCGCAGGGCTTGCTCACGCGCGTGCTGATTCCGCGCATCGGCGGGGAACGGCGTGCAGCCGCCCTCGGCATGGCCGCCGCGTTTGTCGCTTACCTCGGCTACGCGTTCGCGACCCACGGCTGGATGGTGTACGTCGTGTCCTTAAGCGCGTTTCTGTTCGCGCTCACCTATCCGTCCATGAATGCGCTGGCGTCCCAGCAGACGCCGGCGAATGCGCAGGGAGAATTACAGGGGGCGGTCGCCTGCCTCTACAGCTTGAGTTCCATCGTCGGGCCGCCGCTCATGACCCAGGTGTTCAGTCACTTCACCGCCCGCAGCGCGCCGGTGTTTTTTCCGGGCGCGGCATTCCTGATGGCGGCGGCGCTCACCATTGCCTGCGCGCTCCTGTTCGTGAAGGCGGCGCGTACCGCGCCGGCGTCCGCTGCCGCCCACATTGCCATTATTCCTCCGGAGATCTGAGTGTTTGCCCGAGCGCGTATCGTCATGGTTCTGGCGGCGTTACTGGCGGGTCGCGAAGCTGCGGCGCTCGAGCCCGCGCCGCAAGGCACGCCGCAGCTGCCGCCCATCCGTCACGTGTTCATCATCGTGCTGGAGAACCAGTCTTACGCCGCCACCTTCGGCGCGCAGTCAGCCGCGCCGTACCTGGCGACAACACTCACGAAGCAAGGGGCGCTGCTGAGTCAGTACTACGGTATCGGGCACGCGAGTCTCGACAACTACGTCGCGCTCATCAGCGGGCAGGCGCCGAATCAGGCGACGCAGTTGGATTGCGCGGACTTCACGGATTTCAGACCCAGTTCCCCCGGGCTCGACGCGCACGGCCAGGCGCACGGTGTCGGCTGCGTGTACCCGGCGATCGTGAGAACGCTCCCCAACCAGCTCACCGCGGCCGGCCTCACCTGGAAGGCCTACATGGAGGACATGGGCAACGACCCGCGCCGTGAGGCCTCCACCTGCGCACACGTGGCGATCGGTGCGCCTGAGACCACGCACCTGGCGCAGGTCGGCGATCAATATGCCGCCCGCCACAATCCCTTCGTGTACTTTCATTCCATCATTGACGATCGGGCGGATTGCGATGCCCATGTCGTGAATCTCGCGCGGCTGCCGCAGGATCTGCAGACGAGTGCCACCACCCCGAACTACACCTTCATCACTCCGAACCTGTGCAACGACGGTCACGATGGGATGTGTGTTGACGGCCGGCGCGGGGGCCTGGCCGCGATCGATGGGTTCCTCAAGCAGTGGGTGCCGCAGATCACGCGCTCGCCGGCGTTTCTCGCTGACGGCATGCTGATTATCACCTTCGACGAGTCCGACGGCAGCGGTGCGCAAGGCTCGAGCGCGTGTTGCGGAGAGCGGCCCCTGCCGGGCGCAGCATTCAAGCCCGGATTCAAGGGACCCGGAGGCGGGCGCATAGGCGCCGTCGTGCTGTCACCGTTTGTGAAGCCCGGGACCGTGACCGCGCAAGCCTACAACCACTATTCGCTGTTGCGCACCGTCGAAGAGCTCTTCGGGCTGGCGCCCCTTGGCTACGCCGGCGAACCGCGCCTGTTGGTCTTTGGGCCGGACGTGTTTACTGACGTCGCGCGGCATCCACCCGCTCAATAAGGTCGGTCACCAGTGGGTTCCTCCTGAGTAAGGGACCGAGGAAGCCCCGCTGTACCGGTGAGAAGCTCACTTCCTTCCCGAAGCGTCCGGGGTTGCGCAAGGTGAGCGTGACGCGCGCCGGATTGACCATCATCGTGTAGCCGATGTTGACGATGTCCGCGAGCGCAATGCGCTCTTCGTCATGGCCAAAGCGCACGCGCAGCGCGTCTCCCTCATCCCAGACTTCATCGGCGAGATCGGACACCAGGCGGCGCAGCACGAACCAGGCGATTCCCAGGGCAAGCAGCGGCCCGATCAATGCGGGCAGCGGCACGCCGTGCCCCCGCTGGCGGGTCGCGACTATCACGCTCACGGCGAGCACCATCAATCCTATCCAGATCGCCGGGAAGACACGCTTGTAGAACAATGTGTTGCGCGCCGAGAGACGCCGTCCGGCCGGTCCTGGTAGCACCCGATCTCCTCCCGCGTGGGCTTTATTGGACAATTACCTGCCGAGGCAGTAATATCTTTAGCAGTAATCTTGCAGGCAACAAAAGACCTCTCTTGAGGCCGCGCATGAGTCGCAGAAACGCCATCAAAGCCGAAACGCGCGCCGCGGCGCAAGCCCCGGAAGCGGAGCTGAGCGTCGGTTACCTCATGAGCCGCGCGCGCGCCTCGCTCCTGTCGGACCTGGATGCGCAGCTCGAGCAGTTTGGGCTCAACGCCATGCAGTTCGCCGTGCTCAAGCACCTCGCGCATGGGGACGCCGGCACGGCTGCTGACCTGTGCCGCGTCATGCACTACGACGGCGGCTCCATGACCCGGGTTCTGGATCGGCTCGAGGAGCGTGGCCTTCTGCGGCGTGAGCGTTGCCGCGAGGACCGGCGCGTGGTCTACCTGCGGGTTGCGCCCAACGGTCGTGCGCTCCTGCCGCGGCTCATAGGAGCGGCTTCAGGGGTGATCGAAGCGCACCTCGCCGGATTCAGTCCGGCAGAGACCGAAATGCTCAAGGCCTACCTCAAACGGATGATCGAAAACGGCCACGCGGCGGGGGACAATCAGCACTCAGACGGCGGTAAATTATGAATATTCCAATGCTCCGGCGCACGGCGCTGGTGTTGCCTTTTTTTAGTCTGGCGTTTGCCGGCTGCGTTGATCGTGGTGGCTGGAGGCCTGCGGCGCAGCTTGAGCCGCACGCGCTCACGAGCGAACAGACCCTCGCCGCTGCGCATATCGACCCTGCCGCGTGGCCGGCGGATGGCTGGTGGCGCGCCTTCGGTGACCCGCAGCTCGACACTCTCGTTAACGAGGCGCTGGCCACGAATCCCTCGCTCGAGATCGCGCAGGCGCGTCTGCGTGCAGCGCAGGGCCAGGCCATTGCGGCGGGCGCGGCGCGCCTGCCACAGACCGCGCTGGATGGCGAGGTGACCCGCCAGCGCTACCCGGTGAACGGCCTGTATCCGCCACCGTATGCCGGCAACTATTTCACCGACGGGCGGCTGGCCCTCGATTTCAGCTACGACCTCGACTTCTGGGGCAGGAACCGTGCGCTCTCCTCGGCGGCACGCGCCGGTGTCGATGCGGCGGAGGCGGACCAGGCGGCGGCGCGGCTCGCCCTGGCGGTGGCGGTCACACGCGCCTACATCCAGCTCGACCTGTCGTACGCGCTGCTGGATGTGGCCAGCGACAACCTCAAGCAGCAGACCACGATCCTCGAACTCACGCAGCAGCGTGTTGGCGCGGGTCTGGAAAACACCGCGCGCGTCAAGCAGTCCGAAAGCATGCTGGCGCTGACGCGCGCCGGCGTCGCGTCCGTGCAGGCGAACATCGAGCTCGCACGTAACCAGATCGCGGCGCTGGTCGCGGCGGGACCGGATCGCGGCCAGACGCTCACCCGGCCGCGGCTTACCGCGCCCGCCGACATTGCGTTGCCCTCGGCGCTGCCGGCGGATCTTCTGGGCCGTCGTCCGGATGTCGCCGCGGCGCGCGCGCAGGTGCAGGCGGCAGGGCACGGGGTGTCCGCGGCTGAGGCCGCCTTTTATCCGAACGTGAATCTCATGGCGTTCGCGGGCCTGCAGAGCATCGGCCTGTCGCAGCTCTTTGAGGCTTCCGACCGCATCATCGGCGCCGGCCCCGCGTTGAGTCTGCCGGTATTCAACCGCGGGCAGCTGCGCGGCGCGCTACAGGGGCGCCAGGCGCAGCTCGACGCCTCCGTCGGCCAGTACAACCAGACCCTCCTTGACGCCGTCCACGACGTCGCGGACGTGGTGGCGAACTGGCGCGGACTCGAGCGCGAAAGCTCCGAACAGCAGATTGCGCTCGATGCGGCACAGCGCTCCTACGACCTGACGAGTGACCGCTATCGCGCCGGGCTCGACAACTACCTGTCAGTGCTTTCGAGTCAGAACCAGGTGCTGCTTGCCCAGGGCCTGCGCGCGGAGTTGCAAGCGCGCCGGCTTTCCTTCAGCGTGGACCTGGTACGTGCACTCGGCGGCGGCTACGTGCCGGTCGCGCGGCGCACCTGATGCGCTTTACCGCAGCCCGAAAGTAACAACATGGACGCTATCGTCGAAACCGCTCCCGCGGGCGTTGCGAACCTGATGCAGCGGCGTCGCCGCCGCACCTGGCTGCTCATCCTGGGCGTGGCGCTGGTGATTATTGCGCTCGTGACCCTCCTGTGGTGGTGGCTGTATGCCCGTAACTACCAGAGCACGGATGATGCGTACGTCGCGGGCGACCTGGTCGGCGTCATGTCACAGGTCAGCGGCACGGTGGTGGCGATCGGCGCCGACGAGACTGACCGGGTGCAGGCAGGTCAGGAGCTCGTGAAGCTCGATAACACCGACACGCGCCTGGCGCTCGCGGCGGCCGAGCAGCAGCTGGCGCGCACCGTGCGGCAGGTACGCACGGTGTATGCCAACCGCGGACAGGGCACGGCGGTCGTGGCGCAGCGGCGCGCGGATCTTGATCGCGCGCAGGCGGATTTCAACCGGCGCAAGAACCTCGCCGCTTCCGGGGCGGTGTCGGCGGAGGAACTCGGCCACGCACGCGACGCGGTGAATGCGGCGCGTGATGCCCTGAGCGCCGCGCAGAACAGCCTCGCCGCCAGCGCCGCGCTCGTGGGCCGTACCAGCGTGGGCGACAACCCCGACGTGCAGGCGGCCGCGACGGCAGTGGAAAACGCCTGGCTCAACCTGCAACGCACCAGCGTGCGCGCGCCGGTCACCGGCTATGTGGCGCGCCGTGCGGTGCAGCTCGGCGAGCGCATCGCACCCGGTACGCCGCTGCTTGCGGTGGTGCCGCTCGAGCGCATGCGTATCGAGGCCAACTTCAAGGAAGTGCAGCTGAAGCACATGCGCATCGGGCAGCCCGTGAAAGTGGTCTCGGACATGTATGGTGGCCACGTCGAGTTCCACGGCAAGGTGGCCGGACTTGGACTCGGTACCGGCGCGGCGTTCGCCTTGCTGCCGGCGCAGAACGCCACCGGCAACTGGATCAAGGTGGTGCAACGCGTGCCAGTACGCGTCGCGCTTGACCCGCAGGAGCTGATGAAGCATCCGTTGCGGCTCGGATTGTCGACCGTTGCGACCGTGGACGTGCGTGACGATTCCGGGGTGCAGCTGGCGGCGGTCGCGCACGATGAGCCGGTGCTCACGACCAGCGCCTACGATATCGATCGCAAGGAAATCACCGCGCGCATCGCACAGATCGTGCAGGACAACACCCGCGACGGCGGTGCTGTTACCGCCGAGTAGTGCGCCGCCGGCGGGGCGGGCGCCTGCCTGCATCAATCAAGTTTCAGATAGCACAGGGGCAGGGCGGTCGTGTGTTTGATCGTCTCGAGCGCGAAGCTGGCGCTGACGTCCTGGAAGTCCACGGCCGCAATCAGGCGCTTGTAGACCACGTCATAGGCATCGATGTCGGGCACGACGATGCGGATCAGGTAATCCACATCCCCGCTCATGCGATGGATTTCCGTGACTTCGGGGATGTCGCGCACGGCGCGTACGAATTTGTCGAACCATGCTTCGCTGTGGTTGCCGGTCTTGAGCGTCACGAAGACCGTGGTACCGACGTTGAGGGCGTGCGCGTCAAGGAGCGCGACCGTGCGCCTGATCACCCCCAGCTCCTGCAGCTTCTGGATGCGCCGCCAGCAAGGCGCCTTGGACAGGCCGACCCGATCGGCGATCTCGGCGGCCGTCAGCTCACCATTGCCCTGCAACAGCTCCAGGATCTTGGCATCGAGCTTATCCATGCAACGTTATCGCTCGCTAAGGGGTCTGACGCGCAACATTGTTGCGCAGGCGGGCGGTCTTTGCCATGCCTTCGCAATCGCGTACCCCCGCCAGGCCACTAGCATGGGCGGATGAACCTGGCCCGAGCATTTACTGAACATCCCGCCTCGGTCGGGGAGTCCTACTCGCGGCACTGCGTGTGCGCGTTTGGCTTTGGCGCACGCATGGTCGGGGCCGGAATCGCCTGCATGATTCACGCGCTGCTGCCGTTTCTGTTCGTGCGTACCGCGAGCCGGGCGATCACCGAGCTTAACGAACGCATGATTGCCAACCGGCGCGCCGCGCCGCCGCGGTCTCTCACCAGCACCACCCGCCTGCCGTCCTAGCCGTGGGCGGTCTCTTGCGGGCGCTGTCCCCACGCTGGGGTTCGCTGCGGCAAGCCGCGCCCGGTGTTATCGCCGCCATCGCGCTGGCGCTTCTCGCCCGCGCCATCGCCGACGCGCTCGCCCACGGCGCCGGCGGGCTTCCCAGGTTTCCCCTGAGCCCCGTCATGTGCGCGGTCGTGCTCGGCATGCTGTGGCGGAACACGCTCGGCGTGCCCGCCTGGGCAAACCAGGGACTCAGATGGGCCATGCACCAACTGCTGCGTACCGGTATCGCGCTCGTGGGCCTGCGGCTGACGCTCCTCGGAGCCAGCTCCATCGCGGTCACGGCGCTGCCCGTAGCGCTGACCTGCCTGCTGTTCGCACTCCTGGCTGGCACGGTGCTTTCGCGCTTGCTCAAAGTGCCGCCGCGCTTAGGCGTGTTGCTTGCGATTGGTACCGCGGTCTGCGGCGCCACCGCGGTGGTGGCGATGTCGCCGGTGATCCGTGCGCGTCATGCGGAGACCGCGTTCGCGGTGACCTGCGTGGTGCTCTTCGGTTGCGTCGCCATGTTGTGTTACCCGTGGGTGGCGTGGCATTTCTTTGCCGCCTCACCGCGGCACGCTGGCATCTTTCTTGGCACGGCGATCCACGACACCTCACAGGTTGTGGGCGCGGCGCTCATGTACTCGCAGCAGGCACATCAGCCCGAGGCACTGGCGGCGGCGAGCGTCGCGAAGCTGCTGCGGAATCTGTCGATTGCAGTGCTGGTTCCGCTCGCCGCGTGGCTCACGCAACGGCACGAGGCGCGCACGCACACCGAAACTGCGGGGCAGGAGGGGGCCGGCGTGAGGCCTGCCGGGGGTCTTTCAGGAAACGTGCGACTGGTGCCCATGTTCGTGCTGGGCTTCCTGGCGTGCATCATCCTGCGCACGGTTGGCGACGCCCTCATGCCGGCCGGGAGTGCACTCTGGCAGGCGCTCATCCACACCGGCTACACCGCTTCTGACCTGTTCCTGACATGCGGCATGACCGCCGTCGGCCTGTCGGTGGCATTCACCGACATGTGGCGCATCGGCTGGCGCCCGCTCGCCGCCGGCTTCGCTGTGGCCGCACTGGTTGGCGGGTGCAGCCTGCTCCTGACGTCAGGGATGCTGCACTTCTTCGGCTGACGCGCACGGCTGACGCTACACTCTCCTGATCTTCAGGGGAGTCAGCATGGCCAGGACCCGACTCAAGGTTTCACGCCGCGCCGCGATGAGCGCCGTACGCACGCTGTTGCGGTGGGCGGGGGAGGATCCGCGCCGCGAGGGCTTGCACGATACGCCGCGGCGCGTCGTGGAAGCGTATCGCGACTGGTTCTCGGGGTACGAGATCGATCCTGCCGCGTACCTGCGGCGCACCTTCGAGGAAGTCGGCGGCTACGACGAGATGATCGTGCTGCGCGACATCAGCTTCGAGTCGCACTGCGAACATCATATGGCGCCCATCATTGGGCGCGTACATATCGGCTACCTGCCCGCGAGCAAAGTGGTCGGCGTCAGTAAGCTCGCGCGGGTGGTGGATGGCTACGCGCGGCGCTTCCAGGTCCAGGAGAAACTCACCGCGCAGATCGCCGGCTGCATTACCGAGGTGCTCAAGCCGCGCGGTGTCGGGGTGGTCGTCGACGCCACCCACCAGTGCATGACCACGCGCGGCGTGCACAAGCGCGGCGTGTCAATGGTGACGAGCCGCATGACCGGGGCGTTCCGCGACGATGCGCGCACACGCGCGGAATTTTTGCGCTTCATCGGGATTGCCAGCGGGCAAGAGGTCTGACGCCAGCCGGGCGGGCGTGCAGTAGCCCTCGCGGGCTCAGGCCGTCGCGGCGGAATCGCTGCGGGAGGCGCGCTTCTTACGGTCATGTTCTTTCAGGAAGCGCTTACGGATGCGGATGGAGGCGGGCGTGACTTCCACCAGCTCGTCATCCGCGATGAACTCCACCGCATACTCCAGGTTCAGCTCGATGGGCGGCGTCAGGAGAATCGCGTCGTCCTTGCCGGCGGCGCGGATGTTGGTGAGCTTCTTGGTCTTGATGGGGTTCACCACCAGGTCGTTCTCACGGCTGTGGATGCCGATGATCATGCCCTCGTAGAGCTTCTCGCCGGGGCTGACGAACATGCGCCCGCGCTCCTGCAGGTTGAAGAGCGCATACGCCACCGCCTCGCCCTGCTCGTTGCTCACCAGCACGCCGTTGTGGCGGTCCGGGATCTCGCCCTTGGCCGGCGCGAAACCATCGAAAATGTGGCTCATGAGACCGGTGCCGCGGGTGAGTGTCAGGAACTCGCCCTGGAAGCCGATGAGACCGCGCGCCGGCACGCGGTACTCGAGCCGCGCGCGGCCGTTGCCGTCGATGCTCATGTCGGTAAGGTCCGCGCGTCGCGGGCCGAGTGCTTCCATGACCGCGCCCTGGTGGGTGTCCTCGATGTCGACGGTGAGTGCCTCGTAGGGCTCGTGCACTTCGCCATTCACGATCTTGGTCAACACCTGCGGGCGCGAGACTGCGAGTTCGTAGCCCTCGCGGCGCATGTTCTCGATGAGAATCGTCAGGTGCAGCTCACCGCGCCCGGAGACGCGCATTACGTCCGGTTCCTCGGTGTCTTCCACTCGCAGTGCAACGTTGCTCTGCAGCTCGCGGTAAAGACGTTCGCGGATCTGGCGGCTGGTCACGAACTTGCCCTCGCGGCCGGCGAGCGGGGAGTTGTTGACCTGGAAGTTCATCGCCAGCGTCGGCTCATCCACGCTGATCGGCGGCAGCCCCTCGGCGTGTTCGCGATCGCAGATCGTAAGCCCGATGTTGACTCCCTCGATGCCGGTGACGGCAACGATGTCGCCGGCACTCGCTTCCTCGACCGGGTTGCGCTGCAGGCCCGTGAACGCCAGCACCTGGGCGATCTTCGCCTCGCCGCGATCCTCGTCACCGTAGCGCAGCGCGACGGTCTCACCCGGACGCACAACTCCGCGGCGGATGCGGCCGATGCCGATGCGTCCGACGTAGGGGTTGTAATCGAGCGTGGAGATCTGCAGCTGCAGCGGCATGTCGGCTTGCGCGGCCGGCGGCGGCACGTAGGTGAGGATCGCTTCGAAGAGCGCCGACATGTCCGGGCGGCGCTCGGTGTGGTCGGTGCTCGCCCAGCCCTGCAGCGCGGAAGCATAGATCACCGGAAAGTCGAGCTGCTCATCGTTGGCGCCGAGCTTGTCGAAGAGATCGAAGGTCTGGTCGACGACCCATCCCGGGCGGCTGCCCGGACGGTCGATCTTGTTCACCACCACGATTGCCTTCAGCCCGAGTGCCAGCGCTTTCCTGGTGACGAAGCGCGTCTGCGGCATGGGGCCTTCGACCGCATCGACCAGCAGCAGCACGCCGTCCACCATCGACAGCACCCGTTCGACTTCGCCACCGAAGTCGGCGTGTCCGGGCGTATCCACAATGTTGATGCGCGTGCCGCCGTACTCGATGGCGCAGTTCTTGGCGAGGATGGTGATGCCGCGCTCGCGCTCGATGTCGTTGGAATCCATGATGCGTTCGCCCATGCGCTCGTGGGCGGCGAAGGTTCCCGACTGCTTCAGCAGGCAGTCGACCAGCGTGGTCTTGCCGTGGTCGACGTGCGCGATGATGGCGATGTTACGGATCGGGCGATTCATGACTGGTGTGGTGCCCAAAGGGGGCGAGTGGTGCAACGATGGGCTTAAGGCCCCTTCGCCGCGGTCCAAAAAGGGTGCGCAGGGTAGCAGATTCACCCGCCCGCCGCCCGTTTACTTAAGCCTGCGGCAGCCCTATCCGCAGCGCCCGCATGGCGAGCCGCACCTCGATGAAAAAGGCGATGAAGGCGGCGGACAAGCACACCATCGCGGCCACGAACAGCAGCGCGATCACGATGCCAAGTTCGGAACCCAGGAAAGCGTTGGCGAACAGCGTGACCACCACCAGCGCCACCAGCAACGCGGCGATCGCGCACAGCGAGATCGCGACGTTGATGTAGCCGGCGCGTCGTGCCAGCACCCGCAGATCGTCGTGCAGTTGCTTGACGCTGCCGGGATGCTCCTCGAAGCGCTCCTCGAGCGTGCGGGCGCGATCCACGATGCGGCCGAGGCGATTGGTCAGTACGCCGAGCGTGGCTGCGACTCCGGACAAAAGGAAGACCGGCGCAACGGACGACTGGACCAGATGCGCAATATCCATAGCCATGGGTCAATAATTCTACGGCGCCGGCGGACGTTGCGCGTGTTGTATCACAAATGGATAAACGGGATAGGTCAGGAACACGACGATACGGCCGACCTTGCGGCGGTCTTTCATCTTGTTGTACGATCGTTCAATAAGATAGCCGCCAGGTCAATACCATGAATCGCGCCACCGCACCGCGCCTCACCGCGGCCGCCACCAGCAACGACGCCGCTACCGACGCGCGCAGCCTCCCGGCCTGGATCTACCACGACGCGGAATTTTTTGAAGCCGAACGCAAGGCGGTTTTCCGCAACAGCTGGCAGCTCGTGTGCCACCTGAACGATGTGCCCCAGCCCGGGGACTTCCATACCTTTGAGTTCTTCGGGGAGTCGGTGGTGGTGCTGCGTGCCGAAGACGGGGCGGTGCGGGCGTTTCATAACGTCTGCCGGCATCGCGCTGCGCGCCTGCTCGACGGCCCGCGCGGATCCTGCGGCCGGCGCATCACCTGCCGCTACCACGCCTGGACCTACGCCCTCGACGGCCGGCTCGTCGGCGTGCCCAACCGCGAGTCCTTCCCGGGACTCGACACCGCACGACACGGACTCGCGCAACTTGAGCACGAAGTGTTCATGGGCTTCATCTTCGTGCGCTTTGCGCCGGGGCTTCCCAGCGTGCGCGAGATGGCCGCTCCCTATGCGCAGGAACTCGCCGCTTACCGGCTCGAGGAGCTGGTGCCGCAGGGCAGGGTGACGCTGCGCCCACGGGCGGTGAACTGGAAGAACGTCGCCGACAACTATTCCGACGGACTGCATATCAACGTGGCGCACCCCGGACTCACGCGCCTCTTCGGCCGGGACTATCGTATCGAAGCGCGGCCCTGGATCGACAAGATGTCAGGCCTGTTGCGCGAGGCGCCCTCCGGCAACTGGTCGGAACGGCTCTACCAGCGCGCGTTGCCGGCGGTTGATCACCTGCCGCCGGAGCGGCAGCGCCTGTGGACATACTTCAAGCTGTGGCCGAATCTGGCCTTCGACATCTACCCGGACCAGGTCGACTTCATGCAATTCCTGCCGGTGTCGCCCACGGAAACCCTGGTGCGCGAGATTGCCTACGTGCACCCTGACGCGCGCCGCGAGATGCGCATCGCGCGCTACCTCAACTGGCGCATCAACCGGCGCGTGAGTCTTGAGGACAAGGCGCTGATCGAGCGCGTGCAGGCGGGCATGGCTTCGACGGGTTACACCTCCGGGCCGCTGAGTAAGGACGAGGTGTGCCTGCGCAGCTTTGCAGCGCGCATGCGCAGCGTCATTCCCGAGAGCGCCCTGGAGCAGGCGCCGGCGCGAGGCTGGAGCCATGGCTGACGCGGCCGGGAACGGCGCGCGCTGCGATGCGCTGATCATCGGCGGCGGACACAACGGGCTGGTGTGCGCGGCGTACCTGGCGGCGGCGGGGCTCAAGGTCACCGTGCTCGAGCGGCGCGCAGTGGTCGGCGGCGCGGCCGTCACCGAGGAATTCCATCCGGGTTTCCGTAACTCGGTTGCCGCATACACCGTGTCGCTCCTGAACCCGAAGATCATCCGCGATCTGGATCTTCCCGGCTACGGGCTGCGCATCGTCGAGCGCCGCTGCGCGAACTTCCTGCCGACCGACGACGGGCGCTACCTCCTGACCGGCGCGGGCCGCACCGAGGCGGAAGTCGCGCGCTTTTCCCCGCGGGACGCCGCCCGCCTTCCCGCCTACGGGGAGCGCCTGGAGGCGATCGCGGACGTGCTGCGGGACATCGTGCTGACGACGCCGCCGAACGTGACCGCAGGCAGCTGGCGCGAAGCGCTGCCGGAGCTCCTGGGCGCGGCGCGCCTCGGCGGACGCCTGCGCCGGCTCAACATGCCGTTGAGGCGGGAACTGCTGGCGCTCTTTGCCATGTCCGCGGGGGACTACCTCGACGGCTGGTTTGAGAGCGATCCCATCAAGGCGGTCTACGGCTTTGACGGCGTGGTCGGCAACTATGCCAGTCCCTACACCCCTGGCTCCGGGTACGTGCTGCTGCATCATGTGTTTGGCGAGGTGAACGGCAAGCGCGGTGCCTGGGGTCACGCGATCGGCGGCATGGGCGCGATCACGCAGGCAATGGCGAAGTCGGCGGCCGCGCGCGGGGTGGTGATTCGCTTAAGCACGCCGGTACGCGAGGTGCTGGTCGAGGGCGGCCGTGCGGTCGGCGTCGTGATCGGCTCCGGCGAGACGCTGCGCGCCGCGGCAGTGATCTCCAATCTCAACCCGAAGCTTCTGTACGGCAGCCTGATCGCGCCCACCGCGCTGCCCGCGGAGGTTGTCGAGCACATGAGCCACTGGCGCTGCGGCTCGGGCACCTTTCGCATGAATGTGGCTTTGAAGGAGTTGCCCGACTTCACCTGTCTGCCCGGCAAGGCGCCGGCCGATCATCACACCGCCGGCATCATTATCGCGCCGACGCTGGCTTACATGGAGCGCGCCTATTTCGATGCCCGCACGCTCGGCTGGTCGCGGGCGCCAATTGTTGAATTGGTGATCCCCTCGACACTCGACGACACGCTCGCCCCCGCCGGTCAGCACGTCGCGAGTCTGTTCTGCCAGCACGTCGCACCAGTGCTGCCAAATGGCGAATCGTGGGATCAGCATCGCGACACCGTCGCGGATCTCATGATCGAGACCGTGAATGCGCACGCCCCCAACTTCAAGGCTGCGATACTCGGGCGGCAGATCATGAGCCCGCTGGATCTTGAGCGCACCTTCGGGCTCGTGGGCGGTGATATTTCCCACGGCGTGCTGAGCCTCGATCAGCTGTTCTCGGCGCGGCCCATGCTGGGCTACGGCAATTATCGCGGCCCGCTGCCCGGCCTGTACATGTGCGGCGCCGGCACCCATCCGGGTGGCGGCGTCAGCGGCGCCCCCGGCCACAACGCCGCGCGCGAAATCCTCAGCGACTTTCGCCGCGGGCGGTTGCGGCGGGCAGCGTGAGTGTGCGGGCGCGGGGTACGGCGCGCTCGCGGCTAAAGGCAGCGTCTGCGGCGCGGGTTGCCGGCCCGCGCTTTCAGCGTCAGTTGCCCGAGGATCGGCGCCGGACGCTGATCCTTGCCACCATCGAGTGCCTGAAGCGAGAGGGTCACGAGGGCCTGTCGGTGCGCAACATCAGCGCGGCAGCCGGGGTCTCGGTCGGTCTCATCAACCACCATTTTCCCAACAAGGACGAACTCGTCGCCGCCGCCTACCGCTACTTCAACAACGAACTGGTCGCCGGCATGCTCGCGGCCGTGGCGGGTGCTGCGGATTCACCGCGTGACCGGCTGCGCGCGTTCCTGACTGCGTCTTTTTCCCCGCCGAACCTGGATGCCGATGTGCTCGCGGTGTGGGTGGTGTTCTGGGGTATGTATCGCCACTCGCGCCTCATCCAGCGCGTTCATCAGGAGACCTACGAGGACTACGTACGGCTCGTGCGCGGCATGCTGGCCGAGCTCATGCAAGAGGCAAGCAACAAGGGGGCACGCGCAACTAAGGCCGACCTGCGCCTGGCCGCCATCGGCCTGACGGCACTGGTGGATGGCCTGTGGCTCGAATGGTGCCTGGAGCCTGGGACCTTTCGCCCCGCTGAGGCCATTGCGCTGTGCGAGGCCTGGGTGGGCAGCCTTACGCAACCCACCCGCGGAGCGTCATTGGAATAGCCGATAATTGCCCCCACATCGACCCGCAGGTTCACCGGGCGCAGGAGTGGTGTTGGCACAATCCAGGCAATCCAGGCGAGCGCGGGTTGTCATCGTCGGCTGCGGCTTCGGCGGCTTGTTCGCCGTCCGGGCGCTGAAGTCGACGCCGGCTGATGTGCTGGTCGTTGATCGCAACAACTACCACCTGTTTCAGCCACTGCTTTATCAGGTGGCCTCTGCCGCGCTGAGTCCGGCGGACATTGCCCGGCCTATCCGCAGCATCCTGCGCGATCAGCACAACGCGCGCGTGATGCTGGGCGAAGTGGACGGCATCGATCTGAACGAGCGCTGGGTGAGTGCCGCCGGCGCTCGTGTGCCCTACGACTATCTGGTGCTCGCGCCCGGTGCCGTCGACAATTATTTCGGCCACGACGAATGGCGCGAATACGCGCCAGGAATGAAGGAGGTAGAGGAGGCCATCCTCATCCGCTCGCGTCTCCTGCGTTCGTTCGAGGCGGCCGAGCTGGAAGCGGACCCGGCGGAGCATGACGCGCACCTGACCTTCATCATCGTCGGCGCGGGTCCCACCGGTGTCGAGCTCGCCGGTGCGATCAAGGAACTGGCCGTCGATGTGGTGGCCCGTGACTTTCGCGTCACCGACACCCGCAAGGCGCGCGTCATCCTGATTGAGGCAGGCCCACGCCTGTTGCCGGCGCTGCACGCTGACTCATCGGCACGCGCCCTCGCACAGCTGCGCGCACTCGGGGTTGAAGTGCGCCTCGGCGCGAGCGTCACCAGGGTGTTTGCCGGCGGGGTCGAGGCGGGCGGCGAGCGGCTTGGCAGTTACAACGTGATCTGGGCGGCGGGTGTGCGCGCTTCGCCCCTGGGCGCCGCCCTCGGCGTGCCGCTCGGTCCTGCCGGCCGGGTGAGGGTGCTGCCGGACTGCTCGATCCCCGCACACCCTGAAGTCTTCGTCATCGGTGATGCCGCGTATCTCGTCGACCCCGTAACCGCCCAGCCGGTACCCGGTGTATCGCAGGGCGCGCTGCAGATGGGGCGCTACGTCGCCGGTGTAATAGACGCCGCGGTACGTGGTGCGCCCAGCCCACGCGCCCAGGGCTTTCACTATCGCGACAGGGGCTCGATGGCCACCGTCGGGAAGTCGCGCGCGGTTGTGGAACTCGGCCGCCTGCACTTCGGGGGACTGGCGGCGTGGCTCGCGTGGATGGTGTTGCACGTCACGGTGCTCATCGGTTTTCGTAACCGCCTCGCCGTGCTGTCGTCATGGATCTACAGCTATGTTTTTTTCCGGCGCGGGTCGCGGCTGATCACGGGCTTGCGCCCCGCAGCCATCCTGCGGCCGATCGCACCGGCGACGTCGGATGCGGCTGCTGCGAGCGCGGCCGCTGTGCCGCCGGGGCGGGACGGCTGAATGGCGACACCCACTCATCCTCCGCGCCGCGCCAATGTCGTCGCCGACCGCGAGGGGGTGACGCTGCGCGGGTTCTTCGGCGTGTTCCGCTACAGCCGGCGGGCATTAGAGCTGGTGTGGACGACCAACCGTAACCTCACGCTCACGCTCGCCGCCCTCACTCTGATTGCGGGCGTCCTGCCCGCGAGCGTCGCGTACATTGGTTCGCTGATCGTTGATGCGGTGGTCACCGCCATCCGCACCGCGAGTGTCGCCGGCCGGGTCGTGGACCTGGTCGTGATCGAGGGAGTGCTCGTGGCCCTGATCGCGGCGGCGCAACGCGGACTGTCCGTGTGCCAGTCGTTGCTGCGCGCCCAGCTCGGGCAACGCGTCAACGTCATGATCCTCGAGAAGGCGCTGACGCTCGACCTGCAGCACTTCGAGGATTCGGAGTTCTACGACAAGCTGACGCGCGCGCGGCGCGAGGCGTCCACGCGCCCGTTGAGCCTCGTGACCCGCACCTTCGGGCTGGTGCAAAACGGCATTTCACTCGTGAGCTACGGCGTGCTGCTCGCGCATTTTTCCCCGTGGGCAGTCGCGGTGCTGTTGCTTGCGGGGGTGCCGGCGTTCGTCGCCGAAGCCAAGTTCTCAGGCGACGCCTTTCGCCTCTTTCGATGGCGCTCGCCCGAGACGCGCATGCAGCTGTACCTGGAGACCGTGCTCGGGCGCGAGGATCATGCCAAGGAGGTCAAGCTCTACGGCCTCGGGCCGCGCCTGCTCGAGCGCTACCGCGATATCTTTCGGCGTATTTACCGCGAGGACCGCGCATTGACCCTGCGGCGCGATGCGTGGGGGTTCTGTCTCGGATTGATCGCGACGGCGGCCCTCTATGGCGCGTACGCGTGGATCGCGGTCAGCACCGTGGCGCGGGTCATCACGCTGGGTCAGATGACCATGTACGTGGCGCTGTTCCGTCAGGGGCAGTCGGGCGTGTCGGCGATTCTCGCGGCCGTCGGCGGCATGTACGAGGACAACCTGTACCTGTCGACGCTCTACGAGTACCTGGAAACCCCGGTGCCGCAACGCTCCGGTGCCGCCGTGCGCGGGCCGCACCCGGAGGACGGCATTCGCTTCGAGGATGTGAGCTTTACCTACCCGGACGCCGAGGAAGCCGCGCTCGAGCACATCACGCTGCAGCTGCGCCCGGGCGAGAGCCTGGCGCTGGTGGGGGAAAACGGCTCGGGCAAGACTACGCTCATCAAGCTGCTGACACGGTTATACGCGCCGACCAGCGGACGCATTCTTCTTGACGGACAGGACCTGGCAGTCTGGGACGAAACGGCGCTGCGCGAGCGCATCGGCGTCATCTTCCAGGATTTCGCACGTTACCAGATGCTGGTGGGCGAGAACGTCGGCGCGGGCGACGAGCGCTTCTTCGAGGACGAGACGCGCTGGCGCACGGCCGCCGCCAAGGGCCGCGCGAGCGAGTTCATCGAGACCCTGCCGCACGGCTATAACACGCAGCTCGGCAAATGGTTCCGCGACGGACGGGAGCTGTCCGGCGGCCAGTGGCAGAAGATCGCGCTGTCACGCGCCTTCATGCGCACGCGCGCGGACATCCTGGTGCTCGATGAACCCACGGCGGCCATGGATGCGCAGGCCGAGGCCGAGGTGTTCGAGCATTTCCGCCAGCTCTCGCGTGAGCGCATCACCATACTGATTTCGCACCGCTTCTCGACCGTGCGCATGGCGGACCAGATCGCGGTGCTCAACCGTGGCGCAATCGTCGAGCGCGGCAGCCATGAGGAGCTGATGCGCCTGAACGGCACCTACGCGCGCCTCTTCAGTCTGCAGGCGCGCGGTTATCGCTGATCGGGCTCAACGCCACTACAGCCGGCGCAGGCACCGCACAGCATGAGTACCACGATGAGTACGGTGGGTGTCCTGAGATTTCGGCGCATACAACGCTCCTGGATGGGGGCTGCTGCGATTTTATAACGTGTCCGCACCCTGCCGCGTTTACAGTCCGCGCGCCTCTTCAGCCGGCGGGCGCAGGGGCGCCGGCGCGGCGCAGATCCGCCTTCATGCGCCGGTAGTCCACCCTGCGGATCTGCAGGATGCGGCAGCGCCAGGTGCGCGTGGTCACCGAATCCAGGCGCGCGTACACCGACCCGCCAGTGGAGGTGAGGCCCACGCGCTCGGCGGTCCGCAGGTCATGGCACGGCGGGCTGACCTTCAGCAGGTAGGCATTGTTCACCGACGTGAATAGCACCAGGTCTTCGCGCCCCAGAGCTTCCCAGCCGTCGTAGCGGCCCAGCCAGGTGAAGTGATCGATCGGCGCGCCGGCGTAGGATTCGTAGCGTGTGCGTACCTCTTCGGGGTCCTGGCGCACGGGGATGCCGGCGCTGCAGGCGGCCAGCACGCCGAGCGCGACCGCGATTACGGCGCGCGCTGGTTTGGCGTAAGGCATGGCTCTCCTCCTGCGCTGCCTCTAATTTTCCGGTGTCAGCACCACGATCGCCAGTGGCGGCAGCCGCATTGACAGGGATTGCGCGTGGCCATGTGCCGGGGTCGCCTCCGCCGCGAGTGCACCGAGATTGCCGAGGTCGCTGCCACCGTACACGCCGGCATCACTGTTGAGGCGCTCACGCCAGACTCCGCCGCGCGGCACACCGAGGCGGTACGCCTCGCGTGGCACGGGAGTGAAGTTACACACCACCAGGGCGAGGTCCCCGCTGCGGCCCTTGCGCAGAAAGGCGATGACGCTGATATCGGCACCGTCGCAATCGATCCACTGGAAACCACTGTCCACGAAATCCTGTTCATGCAGACTGGGTGTGCCCTGCAGCAAGCGGTTCAGGTCACGCACCCAGCGTTGCACGCCGGCGTGCAGCGGATATTGCAACACGTGCCACTCCAGGCTCTCGTCATGCTGCCACTCGCGGCGCTGGCCAAACTCCCCACCCATGAACAAGAGCTTCTTGCCGGGATGGGTCCACATGTAGCCGAACAGCAGGCGCAGGCTCGCGAACTGCTGCCACTCGTCGCCGGGCATGCGGCCGATGAGTGAGCCCTTGCCGTGCACCACTTCGTCGTGTGACAGCGGCAGCACGAAATTCTCGGTGAAGGCATACCACAGACTGAAGGTGAGCCGGCTGTGGTGGTACTTGCGGTGCACCGGGTCCTGCTGGAAATACTTCAGCGTGTCGTGCATCCAGCCCATGTTCCATTTGAGTCCAAACCCCAGCCCGCCGTAATTCGTCGGTCGCGACACCATCGGCCAGGCGGTGGATTCCTCGGCGATGGTCTGCGTATCCGGGTGATCACGGTAGACCGCGAGGTTCAGCTGCTTTAAGAACTGCACGGCTTCGAGGTTCTCGTTGCCGCCGAAGCGGTTGGGGATCCACTCCCCGGCGCTGCGGGCGTAGTCCAGGTACAGCATCGACGCCACGGCGTCCACGCGCAGCGCGTCCACGTGGTACATGTCGAGCCAGAAGAGGGCGCTGCTGGCGAGAAAGTTGCGCACCTCGGCACGACCGTAGTTGAAAATCGAGCTCTTCCATTCCGGGTGGAAGCCCTGGCGCGGGTCCTCGTGCTCGTAGAGGTGCGTGCCGTCAAACTGCGAGAGTCCATGCGCGTCGGTCGGGAAGTGTGAGGGTACCCAGTCGAGTATCACGCCGATGCCGCGCTGGTGCAGGTGATCGACGAAATACATGAAGTCCTGGGGCGTGCCATAGCGCGCGGTCGGTGCGAAGTAGCCGGTGACCTGGTAGCCCCAGGAACCGTAGAACGGATGCTCCATCACCGGCATGAGTTCCACGTGCGTGAAGCCCAGATCGGACACATAGTCGCCGAGTGCGTGCGCAAGCTCCCGGTAGGTGAGCGAGCGGTTGCCCTCTGCCGGCACGCGCCGCCACGAGCCCGGGTGCACCTCGTAGATTGATAACGGCGCATCGAGCGCGTTGGCGCGCCCACGCTTTTGCATCCACTGCGCATCGCCCCACTGGTAGTCGAGCTTCCAGACCACCGATGCGGTACGCGGCGGCACCTCCGCGCAGAACGCGTATGGATCGCACTTGTCCACGGCCGCTCCCGCGTGCCGGGATTCGACGTGGTATTTGTAAAGGGCCCCGGGGCCAACGCCTGCGACCGGGCCTTCCCAGATTCCCGAGGAATCCACTCGCGGCCGCAACGGGTGCCTGCCGGGGCTCCAGCCGTTGAAATCACCCACCACGGAAACCGCCGTGGCGTTGGGTGCCCATACGGCAAAGTGCGTGCCGGCGCTGCCGGCGCCGGTCACCGCATGGGCGCCGAGCTTCTCGTAGGCGCGGACGTAAGTGCCTTCGCGGAAGTGATAGATGTCCTGTTCCGTGAGCAACACCGGGAAAGTCTAGCAAGTCACCGGCGGCTGTGCTGGTATGAGCTTCGATGAGCAGCCCCGCACCGATCGTCATCGGCCATCGTGGCGCGAGTGGTTACGTGCCGGAGCACACGCTCGCGTCCTATTTTCTTGCCATCCAGTACGGCGCGGATTGCGTCGAGCCGGACCTGGTGATGACGCGCGACGGGGTGCTGATCGCGCGCCATGAAAACGAGCTCGGCGGCACCACCGATGTGGCGGCGCATTGGGAGTTCGCATCGCGGCGCACCACGAAGTCGGTCGACGGCACCGCCGTCAGCGGCTGGTTCACCGAGGACTTCACGCTGCGGGAGTTGAAGACGCTGCGCGCCCGCGAGCGTATCCCGCAGCTACGCCCTGGAAACACGCGCTTTGACGGGCAATTCGAGGTCGCGACCTTCGAGGAAATCCTCGCCCTGGTGCAGGGCGTCGACGGGCAACGTGCCGCGCGTGCCCGGCAGCTGGGGCTGTCGGCGCCGGCACCGGTTGGCCTGTACCCGGAAATCAAGCACGCGAGTTACTTCGCGAACCTGGGCCTTGCCATGCAGGCCCCGCTGCTGGCACTGCTCGGCCAGTACGGGTACCAGGGCCGCGACACGCGCGTGTGGCTGCAGTCCTTTGAGGTGGGCTACCTGAAGGCGCTGCGGGGTATGACGCGCCTGCCGCTGGTGCAGCTCATCGAGGACAGCGGTGCACCGTTTGATTTCGTGCTGGCGGGTGATGCGCGCACCTACGCGGATCTCATCACCGCGCAGGGCTTAAAGGAAATTTCCCACTACGCCCAGGCGATCGGTCCCGCCAAATCACTCGTCATCCCGCGGCACGCCGACGGCACGCTGGGGTTGCCCACCACGCTGGTGGCGGACGCGCATGCGGCCGGGCTGGCGGTGAACCCGTGGACCTTCCGCCTGGAGAATGAATTCCTGCCGGACGACTACCGCCGCGGGGCGGCGCCTGCCGCGGCGGGCGATCTGCAGGGGGAGTTACTCGCGTATCTGCGCGCCGGCATCGACGGCTTTTTCACCGATCAGGCCGACGTGGGCGTCAGCGCACGCGCGGCCTTTCTGCGCGGCTGAAGCGCTCTTATGGCGCGCGCCGGCGCCCGGCGCTGCCAAGAAATACCAGCGACTCGGCGTTGTCGGGCTGCCCGCTGCGAGCCACCGCCTCCAGCGCCTGCCGGCCGCGCACGCGGGCGGCCTGTGCTTCGGCGAATGTCACATCCGCCTCGACCGGCCGCGCCAGCAGGTAACCCTGCACACTGATCGGTCCGCAGCGCGACAGGAAATCCAGCTGCGCCGGGCGCTCGACGCCCTCGGCCACGACCTGCAGTCCGAGTCCGTGACACAGCGCCACGATGGAACGCACGATGGCAGCCGAACGCGGATTGGTGTCGACGCCTGCAATCAGCTGGCGGTCAAGCTTCACGCGCGTAATGGGTAATTGCTCGAGGGACGTGAGCGAGGAGTAGCCGATGCCGAAATCATCGAGCGCGATGGCAACCCCGAGTGCGCGCAACCGGCGCAGCGACTCGATGGTTGCCGGTCCCGTCTGGATCACGGTCTCGGTGATTTCGATCTCCAGTGCGCTCGCCGGCAGTCCCGTCGCTGCGAGTGTGGCTGCCACGTGCTCGACGAAGTCGCTCTCGAAGAACTGCGGCGGAGAGACATTCACCGCCACGCAGGCCTTGTGCCAGCCCTGCGCGCGCCAGCCGGCCGCGGTCTCGGCTGCCGAATTCAGCACCCAGGCGGTCATCTCGTGGATGAGACCGGTCTTTTCGGCGGTGTGGATGAATTCCTGGGCGGTCGCAATGCGGCCGTCGGATTTGCGCCAGCGCAGCAGCGCCTCCACGCTGGTCGCCTCGAACGTCGGCAATGCCAGCTGCGGCTGGTACATCAACAGCAGATCGCCGTCTTCGACCGCGCGGCGCAGCGATTGCTCGAGGCGAAAGCGCTGCGCGGCCGCGTCATAGAGCGCCGGGCTGTAGATGGCGCAGCGATTGCGGCCGAGTTCCTTGGCACGGAACAGGGCCACGTCCGCGGCGCGCAGCAGGCCTTCGGCGTCGGTGGCGTGGTCCGGGTAGATGCTCGCGCCGAGGCTCGCGGTGGTGGCGAGCACGCGGCCGTCAACCAGCAGCGGCTCCTGCAGTGTGGCAACGACCTGTTCCGCGCAGCGCTGCACCTCGGCATCGGATGTCACGTTCTCAAGCAGCACGGTGAATTCATCGCCCCCGAGCCGTGCCAGGAGGGATGCGGCGCCGGCGGTGGCGGTGTGCAGGCGTTGCGCGACCTGCTGCAGCACGCGGTCGCCGAAGCTGTGACCGAGGGTGTCGTTGATGGACTTGAAGTTGTCCATGTCGACAAACAGCAGCGCGAGCCGCCGATGGCGCCCGGCGCGCGACAGGGCTTCTGCCAGGTGCGTGGAGAGCTGGCGGCGGTTGGGCAGCTGCGTGAGCGGATCATGGTGCGCGAGGTGATGCAGCTGCTGGGTGCGCTCGGCCACGTGGCGCTCGAGCTGCGCCTGGTGAGCGCGCAGCTTCGCCTCCGCAAGCGCGATGCGATCGGCCATGGTGTTGAAGGACTCGGCGAGCTCGTCGATCTCGGCGGAACCGCCGCGTGGGGCGCGTGCCGCGCGGTCGCCGCTCGCCAGCAGACGCGTGGCGGCGGTCAGGCGGCGCACGGGCAGGCTGATGCTCGCGACCAGCAGCAGCGACACCACGAGCAGCAGGGCCAGCACCGCGGCGCCGGTGTTGATCATCGTGTGTTCAGCGACTTCCGCCGAGCGTGCCGTGCGCTGTGCTGCCAGCAGCAATTCGCGCCGCGCCGGCCTCTGCAATAAATCATCGACGCCGGCGGTGAGTGCCGCGCTTTCCTCGAGCAGACTGTGCCACTCCGGCCGGCTGACCGCGTCATAGCGGGCTACCTGGAGCCGCAGATGGGTGGCAAGCGCAAAGTCCTCGCGGACGATGGCGAGCCACGCGCGACCCGGTGAGGTCTGCAATTCCGGGCTGTGCGCGGCGAGCACCGCCGTGAAGTCCCGCTCGCGCCGCACCAGATCGGCGGAGGGACCCAGGTCACCGCGCACCGCATCCACCGCCGCTTGGAGCTCCGCCAGGGAGCGGCGGGCGATGACCTGCGTGCCGTTGATGACGAGGCCCGAGCCGCCCGCGGAAGCGGTGAGCTGGTAGATGCGGTTGAGCGCGGCCTGACGCTGCTGCGCCCATTGGGCGCGCTGCGCCGAGCGGCTGGCGAGCTGGCGGGCGTTGGCAATGTGATTGGTGAGCTGCGTGCGCAGCTGTATAGCTTCGGGGTTGGGTGCCGGGCTCGGCTTGCCTTCGAAGTAATCGCTCACGGCCGCTTCGAGGGCGTAGCCGGCTTCGGTCAGGCTGTTGAAATCCGCGCCCGAACGGGCCTCCACAGACTCACCCACGGCACGGTCGTAGGCGACCAACTTTTCCATTACCGCGCTCGCGCGGCTGGCGAGCGGTTCGTGCTCGTCCTGCATGCTGTGGATCGCAGCCAGCGCTTCGCGCGCGGTGCGCGCGGCCAGCATTTCACCGCCGATCAGCACCGCCGCGACGGCAGCCAGCCCCAGGCCCAGCCGCCAGCCGATCCCCAGGCGCAGTCGCCAGGCACGGCGCGGCGCTGGAGCGGGCGGGGCCAGCTCCGGATCGGCCTCGGGAATGTCAGCTGAAGGAACCATACGACATAAGCCGCAGCGAGCGGACGCCACTTTCTTCGTTAGTCCATTAACCGCAAGCATCATGCGCGATGCAGTCGCGGCGCTTCCGTGGGGCAGATCGCACAAAGCAGGCGCAGGACGTGACCGACTGCGCGGACGCGGGTGCCGGACCTAAGCGCACCCCCGGTGGCGGGGCCAGCGGGTCGGTGCCCGCGGTCTTTGCCCTATACTAGGAGCCATGACCGAGCTGGCAGATACGTTCGATGCCGCGTTCTCCAAGGCCGTCGATCTGGGTAACCGGATCGCGGACAAGGACAAGGACGCCGACCTTTGGGATATCGCCGACGGGTTACTCGCCGGCGCCATCCAGTACTGGCTGTACTCGCGCCAGCCGTGCGGCGATCCGCGTTGCCAGGACTGCATGCCCATCAGCACCGCGCAGGGCCGGATGGCCGAACTCAAGCGTCTCCTGGAGCAGCTCGCCTCGGAGAGCGAGTACTTCCACACCCCGACAGACGCCAACGCCGGTCGCGCCTAGACCATCGGCCNNATCGCTGGAAGCGATTTCGGCGGCTTTGGCCGGCTGCGGTAGTGCAGCGGCGCGGGCGCGCCGCGTGGGCAGCGTTCAACCGGCCGCTTTTGCCGTCAGCCCGGTGCCAGCGGCTTCCTCCAGCGCCAGCTCGAACAACTGGAACCCTTCCTTGAGCAGCGCGTCGCTGATGGTCAGCGGCGCGAGGAAGCGGATGACGTTCGAGTAGACGCCGCAGGAAAGAATCACGAGTCCGTGTCTGCCGGCCGCCTGCACCAGCGCCCGGGTGAGATCCGCATCAGGCGAATCGGCGCGTGAATTCTTCACCAGCTCCACCGCCACCATGGCGCCTAAGGCTCGCACTTCGCCAATGCACGGAAAGCGTACGCCCAGACCCTTCAGGCGCGAGCTCATGAAGCGCCCGATGTCCTGGGCGCGCTTGAGGAGTTGCTCTTCGCGCATCACCTCGAGCACCGCAAGCCCGGCGGCGCACGCCAGCGGTGAACCGGCAAACGTGCCTCCCAGGCCCCCCGGGCCGGGCGAGTCCATGATGTCGGCCTTGCCGGTCACGGCCGACAGCGGCACCCCGCCGGCGACACTCTTGGCGATAGTGATGAGATCCGGTTCAACACCGGCATGCTCGATCGCGAACATGCGGCCGGTGCGGCCAAAGCCCGACTGAATCTCATCGGCAATGAACACGATGCCATGCGTGTCGCACAGAGCACGGAGCTTGCGCAGCAACTCCGCCGGCGCGGCATAGAAACCGCCTTCGCCCAGCACCGGTTCGATGATGATTGCGGCGACACGCGCCGGGTCCACGTCCGCCTTGAACAGTTGTTCGAGCGCGTGCAGCGAATCCTCGACCGTGACCCCGTGGTAGGGCATCGGGTAGGGCAGGTGATAGACCTCGGGCAGCATGGGGCCGAAACCGGTCTTGTAAGGGGCCACCTTGCCGGTAAGCCCGATACAGGCCAGCGTGCGGCCGTGAAAGCCGCCGGAAAAAGCGATCACCCCGGAGCGCTTGGTATGGAAGCGGGCGATCTTCAGGGCGTTTTCGACCGCCTCGGCACCAGTGGTGAGAAAGATGGTCTTCTTGGGACTGGCCCCCGGCGCGAGAGCGTTCAGGCTTTCAGCCAGCGCGATGTAGCTCTCGTAGGGGGTGACCTGGAAGCAGGTATGCGTGAACTTTTCCAGCTGGGCCGCAATGGCCTGCTTTACCTTCGGGTGCACGTGGCCGGTGTTGAGCACCGAGATGCCGCTGGCGAAATCGATGTAGCGTCGGCCCTCGACGTCCCAGATCTCGGCGTTGGCGGCGCGCTCGGCGTAGACCGCAAGCGAGTTGGTGACACCGCGCGGGATTGCCCGCTGGCGGCGCTCGTGAAGTTCGCTGTTGGACGTCAAGGCAGTTCCTCGTAGTTACAGTCAGGATGAAGGCGAGCGGCGGATCAGCCGCCGGATTTCAACTGCGCGGCGCGATGGATGGCCGCGCGGATGCGTTGGTAGGTACCGCAGCGGCAGATGTTACCCGCCATCGCCGCGTCGATCTGCCCATCGCTGGGCAGCGGTGTCTGCGCCAACAACGCTGCCGCCGACATGATCTGCCCGGACTGGCAATAGCCGCATTGCGGTACGTCCAGCTCGATCCAGGCCTGTTGCACCGGGTGGCTGCGATCGGCCGACAGGCCTTCGATAGTGGTGATTTTCTTCGTGCCGATGGCGCTCACCGGCGTGACGCACGAGCGGATCGCCTCACCCTCCAGGTGCACGGTGCACGCGCCGCACAGCGCCATGCCGCAGCCGTACTTGGTCCCGGTCAGGTTGAGCGTGTCCCGCAGCACCCACAAGAGTGGCGTATCGGCGTCCACGTCCACCTGCGCGTCCTTGCCGTTGATGTTGAGCGTGATCATCGATGCCTACTATACGACCGGGCATGGCGCCGGCGCATCCGCATCAGCGCCGCACCTAAGCGTGCGCGGCACTCTTTCGGGGCATGCGAGCGCCGGGCAGACCCTCTACAATGCCTTCATCCATGAGCGAAACTGCACCCACCACGGACCCCGCGGCGCCGATCAGTGCCGAAGTTGTGATTATTGGCGCCGGGCCCTGCGGCCTGTTTCAGGTGTTTGAGCTCGGCCTGCTCGGCATCAGCGCGCAGGTGGTGGATTCGCTGCAGCACCCCGGCGGACAGTGCGCGGAGCTCTATCCCGACAAGCCGATCTATGACATCCCGGCGATACCGGTGTGTGGCGCACAGGAACTGGTCGATCGGCTGCTGCAGCAGATCAAGCCGTTCAAACCGCAACTGCATCTGGGCCACGAGGTCGTGGCGTTCACGCGGCGTGCAGACGGGCGCTTCCAGCTGTCCACCAGTGCCGGGACGCACTTTGACGCCGGCGCCGTGGTCATCGCCGGCGGCGTTGGCTCATTCCAGCCGCGACGCATCGGACTTGAAGGGGCTGAGGGCTTCGAGGGCGGCGCCATCCAGTACCGCGTGAAGAATGCGGGGCAGCTCACGGGCAAGCGTCTGGTGATTTTCGGCGGCGGCGATTCGGCGCTCGACTGGACACTCGAACTGCTGCCGCGCGTCGCGGCACTCACGCTCGTGCATCGGCGCGCGGAGTTTCGCGCCGCGCCCGCCAGCGTTGCGAAAATGCACGAGCAGGTGTCTGCCGGGCGCATGCAATATTTCGAAGCGCTGCCACACTCGCTCATCGTGAACGATGGCGCGCTGCGCGGCGTCAATATCAAAACCCGCGCCGGCGCGGCGCAGGCGCTGCCAGCCGATCAGCTGCTGGTGTTTTTCGGTCTGCACCCCAAACTCGGTCCGATCGCCGAGTGGGGACTGGCGCTGGAGAAGAAGGCGCTCACGGTCGACACCGAGAAATTCCAGACCAGCATGCCAGGGATTTTCGCCGTCGGTGATATCAACACCTACCCGGGCAAGAAGAAACTGATCCTGTCGGGATTTCACGAAGCGGCGCTGGCGGCGTTCGCGATCCAGCATCACCTGTATCCGCAAAAGAAACAGTTTCTGCAGTACACCACCACCAGTCCGGTCATGCACCAGCGCCTGGGTGTGCCGGACTGACCGCGAAGGAGACAAGCATGCACCACCTGCGTAATCACCTCGCCGCCGCGGCCTTGTTAGTCGCGTGCGCGCTGCCGCTCACCGCCCACGCCGACCCCTGCAAGCTGGACATCTCGGGCAATGACCAGATGCAGTACGACAAGCAGGCGCTCGCGGCTCCTGCCAGCTGCAAGCAGATCACCGTTACGCTGCACCACTCGGGCACGCTCCCCAAGGAAGCGATGGGACACAACTGGGTGCTGGTCAACGCCGCGGATCTTGCGGCCGTAGCCCAGGCCGGTATGGGCGCCGGAATCGCCAATGACTACGTGGCGCCCGCAGACAAGCGGGTTTTGGCGCACACCAGGACCGTCGGCGGCGGCGAGAGCGCCAGCGTCAGCTTTTCGCCGGCGCTGCTGAAGGCGGGCGGGACCTACGAGTACCTGTGCACCTTTCCGGGACACAACGCGCTGATGCACGGCACGTTCAAACTCAACTGATTCGCACCTCAGGAAATTCGCAGCATGGACCAGCGGCTCGCCGATCTCCTCAAACTCCTGGAGCTCGAACAGCTGGAGGTGAACCTGTTCCGCGGCGAGAGTCGCGACACCGGTGCGCCGCAGGTGTTCGGCGGCCAGGTGCTCGGGCAGGCGCTATCCGCCGCCGCCGCGACCGTCGAGGGCCGGACCGTGCATTCGCTGCACGCGTATTTCCTGCGCCGCGGGGACTGCAACGCGCCGATCATCTACGAGGTGGATCGCAGCCTCGACGGGCACAGCTTCGCCAATCGCCGCGTGGTGGCCATCCAACATGGGGCGCAGATCTTTAGCATGACGGCGTCGTTCCAGATCGCCGAGAGCGGTTTCGAACACCAAAGCGACATGCCGCAGGTGCCGACAGCGGAGCAGTTGGCATCCTCCGTGGGCCCGCCGCCGGAGGTGCTCGCGCAGTTGCCCGAACGCGCGCGGCGCTTCTTCGAGCTGCCGCGGCCCTTCGAGTTCCGCCTGGTGCAGCCGATCGATTACCTGCGACCGCAGCGTGCGCCACCGCTGCGCCAGATCTGGCTACGCGCGGTAGGCGCGCTCCCGGATGACGAAATGCTGCACCGGCGGCTGCTCGCCTATGTGTCGGATTTCTTCCTGCTCGACACCGCGAACCTGCCACACGGCAACTCGCCGCTGCGGCCCGGCGTCATCATGGCGACCATCGATCACGCCATGTGGTTTCATCGCACGCTGCGGGTGGATGACTGGCTGCTGTACGACATGGAGAGCCCGAGTGCCTCGGGTGCACGCGGCTTTGCGCGCGCGCGTGTGTTTGCCCGCGACGGCCGGCTGGTGGCGAGTGCCGCACAGGAAGGCCTCATCCGTCCGCGCAAGGACCCTTAAGTTCTCGGAAACGACCGCCCGCTCAGTGAGCCGTGCGCTGCGCCAGCGCCTCGAGGTCCTTCAGCAGCAGCGGGTTGAAGCGCGCTGGCGCTTCCATCATGAGGAAATGACTCGTGTGCGGGACCACGTCGAGGGTGAACTGCGGCAGTGACCTGCGAATCCGCGCCGCATCCGTCGGCTCGAGATCCGAGTTGATGGCGTACACCGGCACGTGCACCTGCGCGAGCACCGGGGCGGTGTCCATGGAAAGCATTTGCTGCAGGCTGGCGACGCCGATGGCCGGCGGCTCGAGCGACATGTCGTAGGCCACTTTTTGCGCCAGCAGCGCATCTGCACCCTTCGGGAAGAGCGAGCCGGTTACCAGCGCACGCGTCGTGCCGACGAAGTCGGCGCGGAACGGCGCGAGCCGCGCCGCCACTTCGCGCGGTGGCAGCGGCGGCAGGCCCACCGAGCGCAGCGCATCGACCGCAATGACGCCGATGACCCGCGGACCAATCAGCGGGGTCGCCGCCAGCGCGATGACCGCGCCCATGCCGTGCCCGACCAGCACGATGCTGTGGTTGGGAATCTCACGGGCGATCGCCGCCACGTCCTGGGCGTAGTTGGCGATCGACCAGTCGCTGCGGTTGCTGTCCGAGCCACCGTGGCCGGCGAGATTCAGGGCCACCACGGTGTAGCGGCTCTTGAGCGGCTCGAGCTGCGCGTTCCAGTAGTTGGCATCGCACGCCCAGCCATGCACCAGCATCACCGCCGGTTCGCCGTGTCCGTAGACCCGGTATTCCAGATGCACGTTGTCCTTGGACAGCGTGATGCGTGGCCCTTCGCCCGGATCGGGCGGCAAGGGTGCGCTTGCGGGTGCGGCCGTGTTGCCCGCGGGTGGTGGGCCGGTGTTGGCCGCGGGGTTGCCATGCTCTCCGCAGCCGGCGAGAACCGCGAGCGCCAGGCCGCACGCCGCCAGGCGTAACTGCAACATCCGCATCTCCTTTGTCACTATGCGCGCAGCACCTTACCGGGATTCATGATGCCGTGCGGATCAAATGCAGTCTTCACCGCGCGCATCAGCTGCAGCTCCACCGCGTTTGCGTAGTGTTCGAGTTCACCGACCTTCAGGCGCCCGATACCGTGCTCGGCGCTGAAACTGCCGCCAAACTCGCACACCAGGTCGTGGATGGCGCGGCCGACGCGCGGCGCGTCGGCAAGGAAGCGCTGCGCATCTACACCCGGGGCGGCGTTCAGGTTGAAATGCAGGTTGCCGTCGCCGAGGTGGCCATAGGCGACCAGGCGCCCCTGGGGCGCGTTGGCGCTTACCCAGGCCGAGGCGCGTGCCAGGAAATCCGGCAGCGCGGCCACCGGCACCGCGATGTCGTGCTTCAAGCTCGCGCCGTCCTTGCGCTGGGCCTCCGGGATGCTTTCGCGCAGCTTCCACAGAGCCGCCCGTTCACGCTCGTTACGCGCCACGGCGGCGTCGCGCACCAGATCGTCACCGAGCGCGGCGCTGAGCGCATTGCCCAGAAGCTCCTCCATGCCGTCCGCGGGGTGTGACGAAGACACTTCGCACAGCACGTACCAGTCATGTGCCCGATCCAACGGATCGGTAACCTGCGGAATGTGGCGCGTCGTGAGTTCCACGGCGATACGCGGGATGAGCTCAAATGAGCTCACGCGGTCACTCGTGGCCTCGCGCAGGCGTGCCAGCAACGTGACCGCCGCGCGCACGTCGGTAACCGCGGTGAACGCCGTCGCCACATCGCGCGCCATGGGGAAGAGCTTGAGAGTCGCTGCGGTGATGACGCCCAGGGTGCCTTCGGCCCCCAGGAATAAAGACTTCACGTCGTAGCCGGTGTTGTCTTTGCGCAGTGCCGACAGCGCGTCCAGCACCCGCCCGTCGGGGAGTACCACCTCGAGGCCGAGCACCAGGTCGCGCGCCATCCCGTAACGCAGCACGCTGGTGCCGCCGGCGTTAGTGGAGAGATTTCCGCCGATCTGGCAGCTGCCCTGCGAGCCGAGCGTGAGCGGCAGGCAGCGTTCGGCTTGCCCCGCGGCGGCGTGCAACTGCCCGAGGATGCAGCCCGCCTCAGCGACCAGCGAATAGTTGGCGGCGTCGAGACTGCGGATCCGGTTCAAGCGCTGCAGCGACAGTACCAGCTGCCGGCCTGACTCATCGGGGGTCGCTCCGCCGCAGTAGCTGGTGTTGCCGCCGTGCGGCACCACGCCTACGCGGGCCGCATTGCAACAGGCGAGCACCTGTGAAACCTGCGCCACGGTGCGCGGCCGCAGCACCGCCAGTGCCGCGCCGTGATATAGCTGCCGGTGATCAGTGAGGTAGGGGGCGCAGTCGGCGGCTGCCGTCAGCACCGCGTCCGCGCCGAGGATCTCGCGCAGCCTGGCGCGCAGTTCCTCACCGCTCGGGGTCAATGTGTGCCGATCGCCCGCAACGCGGCGATGCGCTCATCCAGTGGCGGGTGGCTCAGGAACAGACGCTTCAGTCCGCTCGCTACCGCGCCGTCGGCTATGCCGAACGCCGCAAACTGCTGCGCGGGCAGGGGTTGGTGGACGCGCTTCAGATCCTCCAGCGCCGCGATCATGTTGTCGGTGCCAGCGAGCTTGGCGCCGCCCTGGTCGGCACGGAACTCGCGCCGGCGCGAGAACCACATGACGATGATGTTGGCGAGGACACCCAGCACCAGCTGACAGACGATCACCGTGACAAATGACGCGATGCCGCGGCCGTCGTCGGAGCGGAATAACGCGCGGTCGATGATGTTGCCGACGATGCGCGACAGGAAAATCACGAAGGTGTTGACCACTCCCTGCACCAGCGTGAGCGTCACCATGTCACCGTTGGCGACGTGGGTCATCTCGTGACCGAGCACCGCCTCGATCTCCGGGCGGCTCATGCGTTGCAACAGCCCGGTGCTGACCGCGACCAGGGCCGAATTGCGGCTGGCGCCGGTGGCGAAGGCGTTCGGTTCCGGGGAGTTGAAGATCCCGACCTCCGGCATGCGCACGCCGACGGTGCGCGCGTGCTGCCCGACAACACTCAACAGCCACTGCTCGGTTGCATCGCCGGATTGGCCGATGACGCGCACGCCCATGGCCCGCTTCGCCATCCACTTCGACATGGCGAGCGAGATGAAGGCGCCCCCGAAGCCGAAGAACGCCGCCATGGCCAGCAGTCCCGTGAGGCTGCTGCCGTGAACGGCCAGCCAGGCGTTGAGCCCGGTGACCTGGGCGACGATCGAAAGCACCAGGATGACGGCGAGGTTGGTGGCCAGAAACAGAGCGATGCGCTTCATGACAAACCCTGTAGTGGATCGGGAACGGGCGAGGTGGCGGTGGCCAGGTGCCGTCGGGCGGCACTTTACCGTTACCGCCCCGCCTTTCGCCAGCGTGGGGACGGGCGGCTGCAATTCAAGGGGCCTCAGCCGATCGCAACTCCGAGCAGACGCCCGACCAGGAAGCTCACCGCGCCCGCGCCGCCGCCGATCAGCTCCATGCGCAGGGCGCTGCGCAGTGCGGCCCGGCCGGTGAACAGTGACAAGCCGAGCCCAACGGCGAACAGCGCGGCAAGCGTGATCACCGTTGCCGTCAACAGCACCGCGGCGCCGGTCGCAAAGGCGGCAAACGAGGTGCTCGCCGCCTGCCACGGTGAGCCCACGATGCGGGCGCGCATCGCCGGCACGAACGCCCGCGCGGTGGCGGATGCTGCGGGGCGTCCCGCTGTGCCACGAGCTGCCACTTGCCCGCCTGTTCCTCAGCGGCCGCGGCGAGTTTCAGGAACAGCTCAGCCTTGGCGGGATCGGGTTCGGCTGTCGCGACCTGGCGGTAGAGCCACGCCGAGGCCGGGTGCGCTCAATATTGCTCGCGCTCCTCGTCCTCATCGTCATCGTCCTCATCCAGGTCATCGTCCTCGTCCTCATCGTCATCCTCATCCCAGTCCTCGTCATCATCCGCCTCGTCTTCGTCGTCGGATTCCGACCAGCCCTCAGGCTGCTGGATGCGCTCGAGGTCCATCTCGTGCCAGCTTTCAATATCCATCTCCTCGATGTCGCCATCGAGGTACTCGATCTCCACGAGTTCGGAGTCCTCGTCCATCGTCAGCACGCGGAACGATTCCTCCTCCTCGAGGTTCTCATACCACTGGCCGGCCACAGGTTCGTAGTCTCTGCTCACCGCGAATCCACCTAAAGTTGTCGTTGTTCCTGGCGGCAATAAGTGTAGGGGCTGCGATCGGGTTGGGCAACGCACACAGTTTGCGTATAGTTTTCCGTCATGACCGCCCGATCTCCCGATTCTGCGGCGCCCCTGCGCTTAGCGCGGCGTATCGTCGTGAAGGTCGGTTCCGCACTGTTAGTGGATGCCGACAGTGGGCGCATCAATCGCGCCTGGCTCGAGACTCTGATCGATGACCTGCTGCGGCTGCGGCGCCGTGGCCAGGGTGTCATCCTGGTGTCATCCGGCGCCATTGCACTCGGCCGGCGCCGCCTCGGACTGAAGCCCGGCGCCCTGAAGCTCGAGGAGAGCCAGGCCGCGGCCGCCGTCGGCCAGATCAGGCTGGCGCATGCCTACAAGGAGTTGTTGGAGGCGCACGAGGTCACCGTCGCGCAGGTGCTCCTTACGCTTGAGGACAGCGAACGCCGCCGCCGCTACCTGAACGCGCGCGCCACACTCGAGTCGCTGCTGGCGCTGGGCGCCCTGCCGGTGATCAACGAAAACGACACGGTGGCGACGGCGGAGATTCGCTACGGCGACAACGATCGGCTCGCCGCGCGGGTCGCCCAGATGACGGGTGCGGAGTGCCTGGTGCTGCTCTCGGATGTGGACGGACTGTACAGCGCCGATCCCAACAAAGAAGCGGGGGCGCAATTCATCCACGAAGTGCGCCACATCACGCCCGAGATCGAGGCCATGGCGGGCCGCCCGGCATCGCAGTTCGGATCCGGCGGCATGGCCGCCAAGATCATGGCCGCGCGCATCGCCGTCGCGGCCGGCTGCCACCTGTGCATCGCAGCCGGTTCCCACCCGCATCCACTGCGGCGCATAGAGGAGGGCGCCGATTGCACCTGGTTCGTGCCCACCGCGACTCCGGCGGCCGCGCGCAAGCAGTGGATCGCGGGCACGCTGCGCCCGGCCGGCGCCATCACCATCGACGGCGGCGCGCTGCGCGCGTTGCTCGAGGGCCGGAGCCTGCTGCCTGCCGGCGTGACGGGGGCGCGTGGGCGTTTCGATCGCGGCGACACGGTGAGTGTGCTTACCGGTGACGGCGTGGAGGTCGCGCGCGGCCTCGTCGCCTATTCGGATGCCGACGCCGCGCGCATCATGGGGTGCCAGTCTTCACAGATCGAGGACCTGCTGGGATTTCGCGGGCGTGACGAAATGATTCATCGCGATGACCTGGTGCTCCTGCCGCGCGCCGCAGTCCCTGAGCAGGCTGCGCAGGCTCTGCCCCCATGACCGGTGTGAACACCCTAGGTATCGGCGAGTTGATGGAGGGCCTCGGCAAGGCCGCCACGGCCGCAGCGCTGGTGCTCTCGCTCGCGCCCGCTGCACAGAAGAATGCTGCGCTGGCGACGGCGGCCGCGGCGATGCGCGCGCGGCGCCTGGACATCCTCGCCGCCAACGACAGCGACATGGCGCAGGCGCGTGCGCGGCACTTAAGCGCTCCGCGGCTCGATCGCCTGCACCTCGATGAGCGGCGCGTCGAGGCCATCGCGGCCAGCGTCGAGGCAGTGATCGGACTACCTGATCCGATCGGAACCACGGAGGCGGAATGGGAACGCCCCAACGGCCTGAAGATCCAGCGGGTGCGGGTGCCGCTGGGCGTCATCGGCATTATTTACGAGAGCCGCCCCAACGTCACCGCCGATGCGGGCGCGCTGTGCCTGAAATCCGGCAACGCGGCGATTCTGCGTGGTGGCTCCGAGTGCGGGCACTCGAGCGCGGCCCTGCACGAGTGCCTCACCACGGGCCTGCAGGCGGCAGGGTTGCCGTTGGCCTGCATCCAACTGGTGCCGACCGCCGATCGCGCCGCTGTCGGCTACATGCTGGCCGGCATGACCGAGTACCTGGATGTCATCGTGCCGCGCGGCGGCAAGACACTCGTGGCGCGCGTGCAGCAGGAGGCGCGTGTGCCGGTCATCGGACACCTGGAGGGCAACTGCCACGTCTACATCGACCGCGACGCGGACGTGCGCATGGCGCGCACCATCGCACTCAACGCCAAGATGCGCCGCACCGGCATCTGCGGCGCCGCGGAGACACTGCTCGTGGATGAAGCATGCGCGGCCACGCACCTGGCACCGATCGTGCGCGACCTGCTGGATGCCGGTTGCGAGGTGCGCGGCGACGCCATGGTGCAGCGCAGCGACCCAAGGGTGCGGCCGGCGAGTGAAGACGACTGGTACACCGAGTACCTCGACGCGATCATCGCCGCGCGCGTGGTCGCGGGGGTGGACGCGGCCATCGCGCACATCGCGCGCTACGGCTCCGCACACACCGAATCGATCGTGACCGAGAATCAGGCGACCGCCGAGCGCTTCCTGAAGCGCGTGGACAGCGCCATCGTGCTGCACAACGCTTCCACGCAGTTTGCCGACGGCGGTGAGTTTGGCATGGGAGCGGAGATCGGCATTTCCACCGATCGCTTCCACGCCCGCGGGCCCGTGGGCGTCGAGCAGCTCACCAGCTACAAGTACGTCGTGCGCGGCGCGGGGCAGGTGCGGCCTTGAGTGCGTAAACGCTACGCTTGATGCGGCAACCCAATCCTTACTATAATGAGTTTAGTAAGGATTAAGGAGCGGATTCATGAGTAGCGAGGCGACCCTGACCAGTAAGGGCCAGACCACAATCCCCAAGCCGATTCGGGACAGTCTGGGCATGAAGGCCGGCGATAGAATGAGCTTTACGTTGATGCCCGATGGCGTGGTCGTTATGCGGGTAAAGAACAAGCATGTGTCCGACCTCGCCGGGTTTCTGCATCGGAAGGGCAGGAAAGCCGTACCAATTGAGCAGCTGTCGCGCTGATGCTCGGTGTCGATACGAACGTGCTCGTCCGGTATCTGGTCCGAGACGACCAGCTACAGTTTGAGAAAGCACAACGGTTGATCAATCGCGAAGTTCGCAGGGGCGAACCAGTGTTAGTCAGTCTGCTGGTCTTGCTCGAAACAGAGTGGATCCTGCGAAGCCGATACACATTGGCAAAGGCGGAGATTTTCGCGGCGATTTCCGCGCTCCTGGACGCCACCGACGTGGCCTTTGAGGATGAGCCGTCTGTCGAGCATGCCATTTATTCCTGGAACAATTCGGCGGCCGATTTTGCAGATTGCCTGATCGAGGCCCGCAATCGCCGACTGGGGTGCCGCGCCACCGCGACCTTCGACGGCAAGGCACTGAAGCTCGCCGGATTCATATCGGTTTGAGGTATCAGTTGGCGTAGCTGCGCCGTTTCGAGCCCGGCGCCTCGGCTTCCGGTGTTGACCCATTGCCGGCGTTCGCGTTTCGCGGAAGCGGTCATTGGCGGCGAGCAGAGCGGACGCTCGCATCCGACGTGCGGGTGGCGCGCTGAGCGCATAGTCATTTATTCGAATATCGAATGAGGAGCCGTGGATGAAGGCCGCCATAGATCCTATCAACGGCGCCTGCCATTGCGGTGGGGTGCGGTTCACAGCAACGCTGACCGATGGGCTTCGTTCGGCGCGACGTTGTACGTGTTCGTACTGTCGCATGCGCGGGGCGATTGCGGTGTCCGCGGATCTGGATGGCATCAACATTACTCAGGGCGGCGAATTGCTCACCGTTTACCAGTTCAACACCAACACCGCAAAGCATTACTTCTGCTCGCGCTGTGGCATCTACACCCATCACCAGCGCCGTTCAAATCCCAAGCAATACGGTGTCAATGTCGCATGCCTTGAGGGGATGAGTCCGTTCGATTTTCAAGAGGTGCCGGTCTACGACGGTACCCGCCATACCGCAGACGGATTTCCTCTGACAAGAGCTGGCACCTTAAATTTTAGAGCCGCTGAGGTCACATCCGGCGCGACCGGGCAGGACAGCTCGACATCCAACGCTTGTCGCTACTAAGGGTATTGTCGCGCCATAATCTTGGTCGAGGTGGTTCCCATGCGACGCGCTGCAGCGATGGTGATTTACCTGGTGTTCTCCGCTACGGCAAACAGTGCCGTCCAGGAGCGCGAGATCAACTACGAGTCGGGCAGCGTCGTGCTAAGGGGTTCCCTCGCCTACGACGACGCACTACCGGGCAGGCGGCCTGGCCTTCTGGTGGTGCACGAGTGGTCAGGTCTCAATGAGCACGCACGTCACAGCGCCCGACGGCTCGCGGAAGCGGGTTACGTTGCACTTGCTCTCGACATGTATGGGGAAGCCAAGCAGGCGCACCGTCCAAGAGAGGCCCTCATGCTCTCGACGGAGATACGGACCCACTTGCCGCTGATGCAGGCGCGCTTTGATGCCGCACGCGACCTTCTTCGCACACAGCCGAATGTCGATCCAACACGCATCGGTGCGATCGGCTACTGCTTCGGTGGAGGGGTTGTGCTGGATATGGCGCGCGCGGGGGAGAATTTGCGCGGCGTGGTGAGTGTTCACGGCGTGCTCGACACCGCTGCGCCCGCGAAGGCCGGCGCGGTAAAGGCAGACGTGCTCGTACTGACCGGTGGCGCCGATCCCTACGTGACAAAGGATCAGGTCGACGAGCTTGATCGTGAACTCAAATCCGCCGGAGCACGCTACAAAATCGTTACCTATCCTGGCGCGAAGCACTCCTTCACTAATCCCGCGGCGAAGGAGTACGGCGGCAAGCAATTCGATATGCCAGGAGATGAGTACAACGCTGATGCCGACCAGCGGTCATGGCACGAGATACTGGCGTTTCTTGAGAGGGTGATGAAATAAGGCGGACGGGAGGCACCCGCAGACGTCCACCCCAGCGACGCGGCATTGAAGCTTCAGCGGCGGTGATGGTGCACGTGGGCGCCGGCAGCCTCGGCGCCTGGGTCCGGGTGCGATTGCGCAGGCGCTCCCGCGTGCGCCGCCGGCGCCGCACAGCGTTCGCAGTTCACCCAGCCCGAGTCACCGCTCACGTAGTGCTCTTTCTTCCAGATCGGCACGCGGTGCTTGACCTCGTCGATGATGTAGCGGCAGGCGCGGAACGCCTCATCGCGGTGCGGCGCACTTACGCCCACCCACACGGCGAGTTCACCCACCCTTAAGTCCCCGACCCGGTGCACACACGCGGCGTGCACGACGCCGAAGCGCGCGATGGCTTCGGCGACAATGCGCTCACCTTCCCGCACGGCGAGCGCCTCGAAGGCCTCGTACTCCAGATGCCGCACGTGCTCGCCCTCGTTGTTATCCCGCACCCAGCCTTCAAAGGCTGCGAAGCCGCCACAGGCAGGATCGGCAAGCGCAGCGCTGAGCGCGCCGGTCTCGATGGGTGTGCTGCTGAAGCGAAATGCGGACACAGGTTTGCCTTGGCGCTGGGCTAGCCGCCGGCAACCGGCGGAATGAAAACCACGGCGTCCCCATCCTTGAGCGGCGCTGTCCAGTCGCCGAACTCGCTGTTGATCGCCACCCGCAGCACGTCCGCGCCGAGGGAGAACGGGTAGCGGCCGGCAAGCTCCGCATACAGCTCGCGCGGCGTGGGAGCGGTGGTGATCAGTGCCTCCTCGCGCCGGCCGGCCTGCTCGCGCAGCAGCGCGTAGTACTGCACGGTGATGTGCTTTGATTGGGTGCTCGCCCGGGCGCCCGACTGGCTGGAGCCGTGAGCGGTTACCTGGTCGATCGCCGCCCCATACTCCCTGGGCGTGTTGATGTTGTCGAGCGCGCGCGGATTCGGTTCGTCCAGCAAAGCCGTGTCGGCACTGCTCAGGAACTTGCGTGGGCACTCCTTGCCCGTGGCGACCCAGTCGGAAAGTGCCTCGCGGCTGCGTGGTTCGTAGATCGCGCACAGAGGTTCGGGCAGGCCGTCGTGGCTCGAACGGTAAGCGGTCGCCGCGCGCGCCGCGCCGCGCCCGCTGACAAGGTGAGTGAGTGATGCGTCATCCAGCAGCGGCAGGTCACAAGCCAGCACCAGCCACGCGGCTTGCGGGTGCTGCGCCTGGGCGGCGAGGAGCCCGGCGATGGGGCCGATGTTTTCGTGCGTATCCTTAATCTGCGCAAACCGCGCCCGCAGCGGATCGCCGGCCTGGTCGGCACGCACCGACACGAAAACACGCTCCACGTGCTTGCCAAGCAGCGCCACCGCCCGCTCAAGCTGCGGCGTGTCGTCGCCGTAGGGGAGTGCCGCCTTGTCGCGGCCCATGCGGGTGCTGCGTCCGCCGGCGAGCACTAGGCCAAAGAGCGGCGGCGCCTTGTCCGGGGCACTCATCGCTTTTTCCTGGCGGTGGCGCGCGCGAAGTGCCGGCGACCGCCGGCCTTCGCCAGCAGGCGCACTGCCGTGATTTCGATGTCGTGGGAGAGGGCCTTGCACATGTCGTAGATCGTAAGCGCGGCAACCGTCGCGCCGGTGAGGGCTTCCATTTCCACGCCGGTGCGATGATGTACCGACACCGTGCAGCGCACGACGATCTCGCCGCTGCGCGCGTGTGCGATCTGAAGCTGGCAGTTGTCGAGCCCCAGCGGGTGGCAGAAGGGAATGAGTTCGTGCGTGCGCTTCGCCGCCATGACACCGGCGATGATGGCGGTGTCGAACACAGGTCCCTTGCTGGTGCGATGTCCGCTCGCACGCAGTGCGTGCGCCACCGCGGCCGGCAGCCGTACCCGTGCTTCCGCGACCGCGCTGCGTGCCGTCACTTCCTTGGCGCCGACGTCCACCATTGCCGGCTGGTGCTGTGCGTCGAGATGAGTGAGGCCGCTGCGTCCCATCAGCCACCGATGTAGAACATTTCGACCTTGCGTTCGTGCGCGCCGCGCAGCTGCGCGCGCTGCTCGCTATAACGGTCGGTGCGTTTCAGCCACAGGTTGCGGATGATCTCCAGCAACTGATCATCGCTCGCGCCGCCGCGCAGCGCGTCGCGCAG